>JAVBSX010000022.1:0-16863 GCA_031556455.1 Thermoguttaceae bacterium | reverse complement strand
CATTCCGGGACGATGTTGGAAAAGCATTCACTCCCGGTTCAGCGGGTCAGTTCCCTCACCTTCGGCGGCGAGGAACTGCGGGAACTTTACATTACGACGGCCCGGCAAGGGCAAACGGCGGAGGAAGCGGCCGCCGAGCCGCACGCGGGGGGAATTTTTCTCGCCCGGCCCGAGGTGCCGGGAACGCCGGTTTGTTTTTTTCGGGCGTTGTAACCGTGCCGGGAAGGTTCCGGTTGGTGCGTAAAAAATGATATATACTAGCCCCAAGCGTAAGCGCGGGGTGATTGAACCGTCAAACCTGATGTATCCCCCCGCGCTCACGCTTGGGGCTAGTATGCGTTTGCGATATGTCCCATTGCGTTTTCGTATCAATATATCCCCGGAGCAGCCAACCATGTCGAAGGCCAATATCACGATCGTTCCCCTTTCCGACATCGAAGCCGGGCAAGAGGCGGACGCGTTCGCCCTTTTGTGCGAAAAGGAACTCCTGCATCAAAGAGATGGCAAACCGTTTTTCAAGGTCGTTTTCCGGGACGCCGTACGCGAGATCTCTTGCGTCCCGATTTGGGCCGACAGTCTTCTTTTCGAGGATTGCCGCGAGAACTGGGAGCCGGGGGAGTTTTACAAGATTCGGACGCTCATGCGTAGTACCCCGCAATACGGCTTGCAGCTTGAGATACACCGGATTCGCCCGATCATGGACGCGGATCGGCAAGACGGATTCGATCCGAATCAATGCCGGCCGTCCTCGCGATTTTCGCCGGAAGCGATGTACGAAGAGCTTCTCGCGATCGCGAAAACACATATCGGCAAAGGCAAGCTGCTCAATCTGATCACCCGCATATTCAAAGAAAACCGTTCGGCGGTCCTCGAAACCGCCGCCGCCCGGCATCACCATCACACGTTTGCCGGAGGATTGTTGGAGCACACGCTCTCGGTTGCAAAGATCGCGGTCTTTTTGGCCGATCATTATATGCAGACCTACCCGAAACCGACGATTCCGTTTTCAAAATCGTTGGTCGTTGCGGGAGCGATTTTGCATGATATCGGGAAAATTCGGGAATTGCGGTTTGATGCGGTTACATCACATCACACGATCGAAGGGGAACTGATCGGGCATGCCCTGTTGGGGCGGGATTTGGTTCGCGATCATGCGCGGGAAGTCGAATTGGAGCCGGAAATCCGGCTGCATTTGGAGCATATCATCATTTCGCACCAACGATTCGCGGACTGGGGAGCCCCGAAACCGCCGATGTCGCTCGAAGCGGTGCTCGTTCATTCCGCCGATTCCTGCGACGCTTTGTTCGGCTCCTACCTGAACGTGATGCTCGAAGACGTTTCGCCGGGAGCGATTACTTCCGCAAAAAATCGACTCGGGTACGCCCTGTTTCGCGGAGGGAGCTAAACTGTTATACTGGGGCCTTTTGTTTGCACGAGGACCTGCCGTCCAGGCAAATGGGCTTCGCCCTCAACCAAATCGCGGCCCCGTTGGGCCGCTGCCATATTGAAGACCGGGATTTTTTGTCGGCTTCAGGATAAATAAAGATTTTGGCTATTTTGTTGCCGACCTCTGATCGATGAACTCGACGACTTTTCTTGAACTTTTGAAGAAAAGCAAGCTTGTCTCCGAAGACCAGCTTGATGAGGTTTACGCGTTTCTTGAAACTCTGGAAGATTCCTCGGATCAGGAAACCGGCGAAATCATCGGCCAGCATCTCATGCAACTCGGAATCCTGACCTCTTGGCAATTGCGACAATTGTTGAAGCGGAAATCAAAAGGGTTCTTTGTCCGTCAATACAAGATTCTCGGCCTCTTGGGAGTCGGGGGAATGAGTTCCGTGTATCTCGCCGAGCATACGCTGATGCAGCGGCGGGTCGCGATCAAGATTCTTCCGAAAGAGCGGCTGAAAAAGACCGGTTATCTCGATTTCTTTATTCGCGAGGCTCAGGTGATCGCGACACTCGACCACCCGAATATCATTCGAGCCTACGACATCGACCGGGAAGACGACATACACTACATCGTTATGGAATTTTTCGAGGGGATCAATCTCCAGAAAAAGGTCGATACCGAAGGGCCGCTCACCGTTCCGGTGATCGTCGATTATGTTCGGCAGGCGGCGGAAGCCCTGTTTTTCGCGCACAAGATCGGGATCATACATCGTGATGTCAAGCCGAGTAACCTGCTGGTCAACAAGTCAAATCTGGTCAAACTTCTCGATCTCGGGCTCGCGATGATCGACCAACAGCAATACTCGGGGCATCTTTCGACGAGTCATAAGGAGACGAGCATTCTCGGCACGGCGGATTATCTCGCCCCGGAACAGGCGATCAACAGCCAAACCGTCGACGCCCGGGCCGACATTTACGCGTTGGGCGGGGTCCTTTATTTCTGTTTGACCGGGCATGCTCCGTTCCCGACCGGTTCGGTTACGGAACGACTGCTCGCCCATCAGCAAAAAACGCCGCAAAGCATTTTGGTCGATCGGCCGAACACGCCCGAGGATTTGGTCGCGATTTGCCAAAAAATGATGCAAAAGAATCCGGACAACCGGCAGCAGACGACCGCTGAAGTCGCGTTGGATTTGCAGAACTGGCTGGTTCGACACGGACAGGCGGGTAACCGCGAGAGCTGGACCGTACACCCGGATTCCGCGACGACGGTTTTGCCGACCCGGACTCCGGTCCCGAAACCGCGTCCTTCCTCGAAAAACCTTCCGCGGTCCGGAGTTTTGAAACCGGGAGATTCGCTTTTTGCCAAAAAAACCTCCCCCAGCCTGGTTTCCGCTCCCGAGGAAAAAGTCGTCGTCGAAGAGGTGATCCTCAGTTCGAACCCTAACATTGATGCCGGAGAAAAAACCGCTCCCTCAATCGGGCAGGCTCCCGTCATTATCGGCGAATCGAAGCAGGGTTCTTCGCCGATGGTATCGGAACAGCCCGCCCCGGCGGTCGCGGAGCCGGACATTTATTCTTTGGCGGGCGAAACCTCTCCGCCTTCGACTTCGCCTGTTTCCGCTCCTTCCCCTGCTCCTGCGTCCAAGCAACCGGGGACGCAGGAGGTTGCGGGTTCGCCGCAAAAAAAGCGAACGACCGAATCCTCTTTGCTCGAACGAAAAACCGAATCGGCCAAATCGGACATACTCAAAGACGACCTTGCCGCGTCGCACTTGACACACCTTACTCAACAGAGCAAGGCGACGCCTCCTCAGCCGCCGGGTTCCCCTTCCCAGCAGTATATCGACGATGATACGTTCGACAGGCTGTTGGAAAATTTCGTTCCCTCGCCTGTACGCCGCAAATCCCAAGACGAGGAGGAAAACGATGTCATTCTTCTCGCTTTGGGGGAAGTCGAACAGGAATATCAATCCCCGCAGAAAGCCGAACCTCAGGTTCCCGAAAAACAACACACCGAAAAGCCGGCGTTTGAAAGACCCCTCGTTCAAAAACCGCTCTCCCAGGAATCGGAAGACGAAGTACATTACGCGGATGATCTAATTATCGGGGTGCTGCCTTCGGGTGTTCCTTCCGCGGAAAAAAGTTCCCGCGTAAAAACGGGAACGGAAAAAGACGAATCGTTTCCGACATTTTCCCGGGAATTGCGAAAGAAATCGGACCGCCAAGCCCTTGCCGAATCGTTTTCCGAATTGCTTTCGCAAGCCGAGCAACTTGAAGAGACCGGCCGCCCGGTCGCCGAAGCCCGGGCGCCGTTGGTCCGAAAATGGTACGAACGTGTCCCCAACTGGGCTTGGATCGGAATCGGGTTTTGCATTGCCGCCCTTGTTATGGATCTGATCCTTTTTTGGCGGTGAGAAAGAAGCGACGACAAATAATGAACAGATGCCCTTGGGACGTGGGGTTGTGAGGGTACAATGGGCTTATTCGGAAACCGCGAAGGTAGCCGACCGATCTCCGAGCCGACCGGCCCCGCAAATCAGCCCTTTCCCCGCTACGAGTCGTCGAGTACGGCGACGCAACCGCCCGGAGGTCGGTTGCCTACCTTCCCGATTCGAATTTTTTCAGAAGATCAAAGCTCCGAACATCATTATAAGCATGTCAAAAACCGCTTCTCCGAAGAAAACACCGACAACCCGTCCCGCCGCGCCGCCTGCCGATGATTCCGCGAGTGCGTTTCGTTGGATCCGGGAAGGGATCGAAACGCTCGCGATCGCCTTGATCCTCGCGTTTTTATTCAAGACCTATGTTGCCGAAGCGTATGTGATTCCGACCGGTTCGATGGGGCCGACGCTCATGGGCCGGCATAAGGATATTTACTGTCCGGAATGCGGTTTTCGGTACCAGGTCGGGGCCAGCGAAGAGGCCGACGAAGGGAACGACGGAGAGACCTCGCGGCGGCGGCTCGCGGCCCGGCGTGGGGAGCCGACCCCGCCCCCGCCAGAGGTCGTCGGCGGCACTTGCCCGCAATGCCGTTATACGGCGTATTTCGGAAAGGATAACGACGAAAAAAAGGTTTATCTTTCTTATGAAGGGGACCGGATTCTCGTTTTCAAATATCTTTTCGATTTTTGGGAGCCGACCCGTTGGGACGCGACCGTTTTTCGTTTTCCCGGCGGCCCTCAGACCAATTTTATCAAACGGCTCGTCGGTCTCGAAAATGAAACGGTCCGCATCCAAAACGGCGATATTTTCATTCGCTCGAAAGGGGAAGAACGATTCAGAATTTCCCGGAAACCGTCGCATCATCTTTTCGCGATGCTGCAAGCGGTCAACGACAACGATTATTTCAATCCCCGGATTCATCAAACCGGCTGGCCCGTTTCCTGGGCCGATGAGACCGCCGCGTTCGGGAAAATGCCGATCGTCGCCCCTGATCTCACGCCCGCTTGGACGACGGAAGATCACCGTCTCTTTTCAAGCAAGGAAAGCATTTCGGAGATGCGTTGGTTGCACTACCGGCATATCGTTCCCGATTCGGACGATTGGTTTTATCTCGCCCAAGGGGAATTTCCGAAGCACGGTATTGCCAACAATCCGCAATTGATTACGGATTTTTATTCTTACAACAGCGGAATCGTTCGGGATCCTCCCCCGCGGTATGGTTCGGCGAACGCCAGTTATTTCGTGACGCGGCAAACGGTACTTGCGGGTGATTCGACCCGGCTCAGCACTGTTTGCAGGGCTAACCCGGAAAGCGTCGGTTTCAATTGGGACGGCGATCTGTTAATCGAGTGTCGCCTCGAAGTCCTCGACCCGAAGGGTAAGGCCGCCTTGCGATTGGTCAAAGGGGGGGTGGTTTTCCTTTGCGAAATCGACTTGGTTTCCGGAGCGGCGACGATCTCGATTCCAGGCTATGAAAAGGCCTTTTCGCCGCAAACGGCTCCGACGGTTTTGAATCAGGCGGGAACTTATCGGCTGCAATTCGCCAATATCGACGAACAAATGCGGCTTTGGATCAACGGCAAAGAGTTGGTTTTCGAAGGGAACGGCGAATATGACCAATTGTGCGAAGGACCGGACGCTCCGTTGAAGCGGAACCGCTGTCCCAATGCCTTGGATTTGACGCCGGCATCGATCGGCGCGGCCGGAGCGGAAATTCGGGTCGATCATCTGAAAGTGCTTCGCGATTTGTATTACATCGCCGCCGATAAGACGATGCACGACGGCGGCTGCGATTTGATTCGTTCTCCGTTTTACCTTAGCGTCAATTCGAATGCGGAGGAAAAGAACGCCGGAATTCTCTCCAATCCGGACGTATGGGAGCTTTTCGGCAAAACCCGCTCGGTTGATTTTCCCTTGAAGAAGGATCAGTTTTTTATGTTGGGGGACAACAGCCCCAAAAGCATGGACGCGCGGATTTGGTATTCGATGCCCGGGGGAGGTCAATATGTTTCCCGGGATTACCTGATCGGACAGGCGGCCGTCGTGTATTGGCCGCACGGTCTGCGAATTCCCCTGGTCAACCTCCCCTATTTCCCCAACGTGCGGGATATGCGGTTTATCGATTAGAGTGGACCTGCCCGTTTAGCCGAGCGGCGCAGACGCCGGTGTCCGAATGGGACGCCCGCAATTTGAGTGCTGGTCGGGAAGGTGTGCAAAGTGCCTTCCCTCTTATTGGTCTGTGCATAAATTTTGCTCCCATTTGGCAGCGAGTTTTGTTGAAAGAAAAAATTCCCGTCATTCCCGCGTAGGCGGGAATCCATAGTGAAAACGTGTTCTATAGATTCCCGCCTACGCGGGAATGACGGAGAGAGAGTTCAATATTTTTGCACAGATCGGTAAAAAAAACCGCAAGCGTAGCGAAACTCAAGAGAACTGCAAAGTCTCGTCATTTCGACTGAAGCGTAGCGTAAGGAGAAATCTCACCCTCGCGCGAGAGCCGGAATTTCTGCTTTTTCGGCGAGGGTGAGATTTCTCGCTCCGCTCGAAATGACGCATTCCTCTTTTCTCTATCTTCTCACAAATTCAACTTTGCAGTTCTCTTGGCGAAACTTGCGGCTCTTGCAACGCTCGGCATGTTATACTCAAGCCGGTTTAAAATTCCCGTCTTCGATAAGCCAGCGGCCCAACGAGGCCGCGGTTGACGGAGGGCGAAGCACTTTTTGCCTGGACGGCAGGTCCCCGGCGTCTTCGCCGCTCGGCTAAACAAGCGGCGAGCAAAGACCGACTCAGTTCGACCACCATTGGTCGCTCTTCATTGAAATCAGGGTTGTTCTTTCCCGGCTCAGGTCTTCTTTCAATTTCGTCGTTTCCAGTTTTGTCCAAGGGTCGATTTCAACCCCTCCGCAACCGACCGCGGCGCCGCGGGAACGTTTTTCGATGATCGCCGTACTTCTGACCTGCTTCGGAACTTCGTATCTCGGCAGATCGACGGCGTCCCGTTCCCAAAGCGTGCTCGGATTGCATTCGCTTCGTTTCAGCAGGTTTTCGCGATAAATCAACGCGACGGCGACGGCCAGGTCCATACAATTTTTCACGTCCGCGAAAACCGAATCGGCCTTGCAAAGCCTCGAATAATCCTTGGTCATGGTTTCGGCCCAAAGTTGGGCGGTCCGATCGACGTTGCCGCTTGGAGTTCGTTTTCCGAGAGAATCGATGTAATCCGTTTCGGTCATCACTTTGACCTTCGATTGGCCGAGATCCCAAGTCAACCGGTCGACATCATGAGAAATCGAGCCGTAATCGGGAGCGAGCCAAAAACGGGGATTGCCGGGATCTCGCATCGTCCGGGCGACCTTCGTCAGGTAACTGGGAAAGCCCTTGGGAGCCCCTTCCAATCCCAAGCCGAGTTGTTTCAGCTTGTAATCGGCCGCCGTCATGATCCGGGCGATGCGGCTCTCCGGAGAGATGCCGGTGATCTTGACCGTATTCAAACCATTGGCGATTTCAAGCTCTCTCGCGAATTCCTTGGGATCGGTTCGGGCATTGACCTTTTGGTTCAAAGCGGCGACCCGAAGCAACGCTTCCTGGGTCGGATCGATCGAACAGGTGATCGGTTCCGGCCGGGGGTTTTTCCAAACCCTCATCAACGTGATCAAATCCTCAAGAAGAAAAACCGGCCGCCCGGAATTTTTGCCGACCAGGGTGCCGTTTTTGTCGAACGTCCAACCTTCCCCGGTTCCGACCAGGAGAATGTCGTTTTCCTCGGGAACGGGCACAACGTATCGAATCGAGGTTAAACCGGCCAAGTATCGAACTTCTTCGGAAAGCTCGGCTTGTTGTTCGATGCAGCGCCGAATCTCGAGATCGAGTTTTTTCAACGAAATTTTTCGCAGCGCGGTCGTTTGATTCAAATCGGCGGGAATTTCCCGGGCATTTTTCAACAATGCCTCCCGGCGGAGCGTCATTTCTTTTTCAGGTGTATTGGCAAGGACGCCGTCGGCATCAAGCGAAACTCCTCCGATCGCCTGTTGGTAAACGGGATAGGCCGGCACTTCGGCGGCAAACGTTTCCGAGAAGAAAATCAAGCCTAACAAAGAACCGCAAAGCAGCAACAAGAACGAGGATTTGCCGGAAAAGCGGAAAAACGGAGAAATCTTCTGAATCATGATCGACCTACTGGCAACGGGCTTTAATGTTTACTGTTTTTGTTTTAATTCGTTTCAGAACGACACGAAGCAGCTATACTCAAGCCGGTTTAATATTCCCGTCTTCAGTATGGTAGCGGCCCAATGAGGCCGCGGTTTGACAGAGGCGAAGCCTACCGCCCATACCGGCTACGGTATATAGATTACACATATTCCCAAAAGGAAACAATATGAAGTTTTAAACTTGGCACGATTTTTTAACTTTTTTCGAGTCTTTCGCCAAAAAATGGGTGGGGTTCTCACTCAATCCGCCAACAGTTTGAGTATAATGAGAGGAGGTATTGTGCCGGGTTCGGGTTTTGTTCGCGAATTTAGGGGATTCGAAATGCGCGGTCTTACATTTTTTATCATAGGCGTTGCTGTTCTTTTTTCAGGTTTTGTCTTTTCCCGGGAAAACGCTCCTGCGTTTTCGCTGGTCTTCGATTTTGAATCCGGCGATCTCACACAGGAAGGTTGGCAGATCGTCGAAGGGGCCAACTCCCGACCGATCGGTTCTCGCGAGACCGAGTTTCATTCCGAGCAGGAGCCGTACGCGAAACACGGCAAGTATTACTTGACGACGCTCGAACAGGCCGGGCATCCCGGGCCGACCGACGACACGAACTGCATCATCGAATCGCCAATTTTTACGATCCGGGGAAAAGAGATTCGATTTTTGGTCGGGGGCGGTCAGCGGCCGAAAACTTATGTCGCTCTTTGCGTTCTCGACGACGACGGGAGCGACCGGGAAGTGCTCAAGGCGACCGGGCAAAACAGCCAAGGGCTAGCGGAAATCGTCTGGGATGTTTCGCCGTTTCTCGGGAAAGACGCCTTTTTCCGGCTCGTCGACCAGGAAACCGGCTCTTGGGCCCATCTCCGCGCCGATTTTTTCCGAGTCGATGGGACGGTCGATCCGGCGAAAACGGAGCAACATTTCGCGGCTCTAGCGCAACGCCGGGCTGAGGCCGAGCGGTTGCGGTTTTTGGACGAGCTCCCGGCGATTCGCGCGGCGATCGCGGATTCGGACCAAAAGGACGTTCTCGAATCGAAGCTGAGCACGTTCGTCGAAAAGGCGAAAGCGGGCGAAACCGTGAGCGGTGATTTCGCGAAACTCAAGCGGGAGATTCTCGGCTCCAACCCGCTTCTTTTGCAATCGCCAATCCTGTATATCACTCGGGCGCAGTACCTGCCGGATCACCACAACACGGCGACGATGTTTCAAACCGGCGAGATCAACATCGGCAACTTTCGCGGCGGCGGGGCACTCAAAGTTTGGGACCCGAAATCGGAGACAACCCGGACGCTGCTCGCCTTGCCTGAGGGAATCGTCCGCGACCCTTGCATCGGGTTCGACGCGAAAACGGCTCTTCTCTCGATCCGGAAAAACGGTCGGGACGATTATCACATTTACGAACTTTCGGTCGATCCCGACCGCCCGACGATCACGATCGACGGCGAGACCGAGGTCGAGTTCGAAAAAATCGCCGGCTTGCGGCAACTGACGTTCGGCTCGGGCGTTTCCGACATCGACCCGCTGTATTTGCCGGACGGGGATATCCTGTTTTCTTCGACTCGGGAGCCGAAATATTGCATGTGCAACCGGCATATCATGTGCAACCTTTTCGTAATGAACGCCGACGGCTCCAACATCCGGCAGATCGGGCACAGCACGCTTTTCGAAGGACACGCGAGTCTGCTGCCCGACGGCCGCATTTTGTACGACCGTTGGGAATACGTCGACCGCAATTTCGGCGACGCCCAAGGCGCTTGGGTCGCGAATCCGGACGGCACCAACCACGCGATTTTTTGGGGGAACAACACCGCTTCGCCCGGCGGGGTAATCGATTGCCGCATCCTCCCGAACAGCGATTCGCTCTTTCTCAGTACGTTGACCTCGTGTCACGATCGGCCCTGGGGGGCGATCGGTCTCATCGATCGGCGGCGGGGAATCGACGGCAAGGCCGCCGTCCTGCAAACCTGGCCGCGCGAAGCGGTCGATCTCGTCGATCGCGGCAATTACGACTCGTTTATCGGCCTTGTGCAAAAGTTCGAAGACCCTTGCCCGCTTTCCGAATCGTTCTTCCTCGCTTCGGGAACGGTCGGCCGGGGGGAGGAGACGGGCATTTGGCTTTTGGACCGATTCGGCAATCAAACGCTCCTGCACGAAGACGCCCCCGGCTGTTTCGATCCGATGCCGCTCGCCCCGAGTGCTCCCCCGCCCGCGATCGCTTCGCGGATCGACCTCGCCGATCCGAACGGGTACTTTTACGTAACGAACGTATACGAAGGTTTCGGCATGCACAAGGTCGTTCCCGGCTCGGCCAAAACCTTGCGAGTCGTCGAATCGCCGGAAAAACGGTTTTGGACCGGCCCTTGGTGGGACAACGGGACCGGGACGCAGGCCCCGGGAATGGCCTGGGACGATTTCAACAACAAGCGGATTCTCGGGACGGTCGATGTCGAAAAGGACGGCAGCGTCTATTTCGCGGTCCCGGCCGACCGATTCGTTTACTTCCAACTGCTCGACGCCAACGGCATGATGATCCAATCGATGCGCAGCGGAACAATGGTCCGGCCGGGGGAAACCAACGGCTGTTTCGGCTGTCACGAAAATCGGCTCGAAACCCCGCCGAAACCGACGACGTTGCCCCTTGCAATGACCAAGCCGCCGCAAGAGCTTCGGCCTTGGTACGGCAAGGAGCGACTGTTCAGTTACCTCGAAGAGGTGCAGCCGGTGTTCGACAAATATTGCGTCGAGTGTCATGATTTCGGCCAACCGGCCGCCGATTCGCTGGTTCTCGCGGGGGACCGGAACCTGCTTTTCAACGCGTCGTATCAACAGTTGCGCGGCAAAGGTTACGTCCAGGTTACGGGAGCGGGACCGCATTATAAATTGGAGCCGCTCACTTGGGGATCGAGCCGAAGCAAGCTCGCTTCGGTGTTGCTCAACGGGCATCCCGATCCGGCGACGGAAAAACGGTGCCGGGAATTGAAGTTGGCACTCAACCGTGAGACGGATCGCGAATCGTTCGACCGGGTAATGACCTGGATCGATTTGAACGCTCCGTACTATCCGACCTACGGAAGTGCGTATCGCGAAAACCGGTTCGGCCGCTCGCCGTTGAATGAGCAACAATTGACCCGGCTGCAACAGTTGGCCGGGACCGACCCGCTTTGGTCGGTGTCGTTCGACCGACCGGAAAAGAGCCCGGCCCTCGCGAAGTTGGCCAAAGATTCGGCCGCCTACCGGGAAGCGCTCGGGCTCATCGAACAGGGAAAGGCCAACCTCGAAAAGCAACCGCGAGGGGAAAACCCCGATTTTTGTCCGGTCGATCCCATCGAGATCGAACAGCAGCACAAGTACGACCGACTCCGACAACAGCAGCGCGAGGTTCAAAAAGCGATCCTCTCCGGCCAACAGATTTATGAAAATGACCGCTGAACCATCGGTCTAAACGTCCTCTTCGATCACAAAGACGACGAGCCGTTTCGGACCATGAACGCCGAGAATGAGCACTTTTTCGATGTCGGCCGTCCGGCTCGGGCCGGTCATGATCAGAAATTCGCCGCTCGTTTGAGCTTTCTGTTTTTGTTGCAGCGATTGCTCGGACCCGAAGCGGGGCACCAACTCAGCCCAAAGATGCGGCATGTTGTCTCGCAACATTTTTTTCGAGGCGACGACGATGCCGAGCGGAACGATGTAACAAAGCAGCCGCTCGAACGCCGTCGGGGCGGAAAAAACGCAGCTGCCTGTATCCGCAAGCAAAAATTCCGGCGAAAGAATCCCGGCATCCCACTTCTCGGCCTCTTTCGGCGAAACTTCTTGCGGATCGGCCGGAGCGCAACGTTTTTCAATCGCCGGATCCAAGTCGGCGACGAGCCGCGCGGAAAGCGGGCGGTCGAGAACGCCGATTTGTTTGGCACCAACCTCTTGCAACAGGGCGGCGATCTTTTCGGTCGCGTCCTTGATATTGGTACAACGAACGGCCTCGCCTTGAACCGATTCCAAGGCCGTTTGAAATCGCGCGTACGCTTCCTCGAAACCGAGATTTTCGACCGGCCAAACGGTCGGCGGCGCCGGAATCCCCGGTCGGGGCTTCAAATCACCGAGGGCTTCTCGAACGTTGCGGAGAATCGTGTCGCGGGAATTCATTGTCGTTGGTCAAAAGGGGGACGTTACGGAATCGGCGTCTTCGCCGCCCGGCTAAACGGGGCTTTATTTCCGAACCATTTCGTGAAACTTATCGAGCAGCTTTTTCGTGAGCGGGCCCGGTTTGCCTTCGCCGATCGAACGGCCGTCGATCTTGACGACCGGGATCAGCTCCGCGCCGCTGCCGGTCAGGAAGCACTCATCGGCCCGGTACACGTCCTGCCGGGTGAGCGAGGTTTCCCGGCTCGGAATTCCGAGCATCGCCGCCGCTTCGAGAACGGCCCCCCGGGTTACTCCCTCCAAGATGCACGAATCCGTTCCGGGGGTCAAAAGGACGCCGCCGCGAACGATAAAAATGTTATCGCCCGTACACTCGGCGACTTCGCCTTTGCCGTTGAGCATCAGCGCTTCGACGCAGCCGGCCAAATGTCCTTCGATCTTCGCCAAAATGTTGTTGAGATAATTGAGCGATTTGATCTGCGGGGAAATCGCCGCATTGTTGTTCCGGACGGTGCTCGCCGTCACGATTTCAAGACCGTTTTCATAATACTCTTTCGGGTAAAGCGCGAGGCGGTCGGCAATGATGATCACCTGCGGGTTGCTGCAAAGATGGGCGTCGAGCCCAAGCGTTCCGGCCCCGCGGGTCACGACCGCCCGGACGTAACCGTCCGAAATCCCGTTGATTTCGAGCGTCCGGTTGATCGCCGCGGCGAAATCCTCCTTGCTCATCGGGATTTCGAGCATGATCCCTTTCGCGGAATCCCACAGCCGGTCGATATGCTCCTTTAAGCGAAAAACCTTGCCGGAATAACTCCGCAACCCTTCGAACAAGCCGTCTCCGTAAAGGAGGCCGTGATCGAAAACGCTGATTTTCGCCTCTTCCTTTTCAAAAAATTCGCCGTTGATATAAACTTTCATTGTCGTAATTGAAAAAACCTTCGAGTCGTTAAGAAATTACTCGATCAAGCGCTCTGGGTTAGGCCCCGTGCTTTTCGAGTTTTTCGCGGAGGGTGTCGGCCGTAAACGGCTTGACGAGATAATCGGTCACTCCCGCTTGAATCGCCTGGAGGACGCGGCTCTTTTCCGCTTCGGTCGTTACCATGATCACCGGAATCTTGGTGTCTTGGGCGCGAATGTTTTGCAGCACCTCAAGCCCGGTCATTCCCGGCATGTTCCAATCGGTCAACACCATGTCGAAAGCACCCGGCTTAAACATCGCAACCGCTTCGGCGCCGTCGGACGCCTCGGCGACATCGGTTACTCCGACGGCCTGGAGGGAACGGAGGATAATTTTTCGCATGGTACTCGAATCATCGGCAACCAAAACTCTCATCGCTAAAACCTCTTCTTTGTGTGTCTTTGAAACAAGGCTTTCGCCAATAAATTTTACGTCCGTCAGACGCTGTCGAAAGCCCATTGAACCGGTACTCCGGGCTTTTGAGCCGACGCATTATTTTCCTGCAAAGGCCCAAAAGGGAAAAGGTCCGGGATCATCCAAAACCCCGGACGATATTTCCCCAACTATCATAAACAAAGTGTCGATTCTTGTAAACCCCGGACAAATTTTGAACGAAATTCGAGGGCGGAAACAGACATCGGCTGGACGCGAACGAGGAAATGCAAGATTTCGATCTTGTTTGCTGGGTCGATTTCGTGATAATTGTCAAAAACGCCGTGTCATTTCGAGCGAAGCGAGAAATCTCGCCCTCGTCGAAGGACTCGGAATTTCCGGCCCTCTCGCGAGGGTGAGATTTCTCCTTGCGCTTCGCTCCAGTCGAAATGACGGTCGAGATTTTTCAGGAGCTCGTCCTCACTTCGTCCCCGGAACCCGCCGCTGCACGCCCGCGTCGATGTATTGCCAACCCTTGGTCTGCTTGCAATGTATCGCGAGGAGGTTCTTGCCTGGTTGGACCGCTTTTTTCAAGGCGGCGGCGTTCATTTCGACGGGAACGTAATTGCTGACGTGTCCTTTGATCGAAAACACGAGTTCGCCGTTCCAATAGATTTCGCAATCTTCGTCATAAAACAGGTTCAAGAGTAATTCCTCCGGATGTCGGGCGGCCTCTTCGGAAATTTCGATCGACTTGCGAATCCAAATGTCGCCCGATCTCCAATCGGTTCGAACCGCCGTGTTCGGGGTTTCTTTCGCCCCGAAGCCGCCTTCTCCTTCGTTCCAGGCGGAATCGTCGAACCCGGCCTTTTCCCAGTTTTCCCCCGGCTGCTCGGTCGTCCATTTCCAAAGAGAAGCCGCTTCCCAGGCTGTCGGGACCAGCGTCTCGAGCGTCGGGGGCGGGAGCTGGAGCCGTTTGTTCGAAGCCTTGAGTTTTCGGGCGTCGAACTTATCGACCTTGCGATCATAGGTCATCAGCCCGTTGACTTCGATTTCGACGTCCGTCGTCTGTGTGTAAACGGCCGCCGAAAGACCTTGCCCGATCATCGGGTGCATCATCCGGTTCAGTTGGTCGTACCGGTTGAAAAGCGCTTCCTTTTCCTCGAACGACTGGTATCCCCAGTTTTTTTCGTCCTGCCAAGTGTGCCCTTTGACCGGCATTCCGAGACCGCCGTACTCTCCGAGGACGACGGCCCGATTTTCTTCGACCGGCGGCACGCCCGGCCCGGGATAAATGTGTATGTCGTGCACGTCGCCGACGCTGCGGTCGGTCCAGCCGCTCGCGCTGTCGACGAGCCGCGTCGGATCGAGTTCCCGGCAATAATCGACGATGCCCGCCGTGTTGTATTGCCCCCAGCCTTCGTTGAACGGAACCCACATCACGATGCAGGGGTGGTTTTCGAGCGAACGGATCATCTCCTTCAACTCGGCCCGGAACTGGGCGTCCGATTCGGGCGTCCGCTCGGGATCGGGATCCTTGAGGCCGATGTACTTCTCGCCGCTCGGCATGTCCTGCCAAACGAGAATCCCGTGCTTATCGCAATGATAATAAAACCGGTCCGGCTCGACCTTGACGTGCTTTCGAAGCATGTTGAAGCCGAAATCCTTCGTCCGGATCACGTCGAATTCAAGCGCTTTGTCGGTCGGAGCCGTGTACAGCCCGTCCGGCCACCAACCTTGATCGAGCGGCCCGTGTTGAAAAAGGAATTTGCCGTTGAGTAGCATCCGGGTGATTCCCTTCTCGTCTTTTCCAAGCCGGCTCTCCCGCATCGCGAAGTAGGAATCGACCGAATCGAGCATTTTTCCTTTGCGGAGGATCACGACCTTGAGACCGTAAAGGAACGGCGAATCCGGCGTCCAGAGTTTCGGATTCCGGATCGGCAGGGAAATCGCCGTTTCTCCTTCCCTGAGAAGGCCCCTCGCGACCAACCTCCGGTTCGCGAACACGCTCGCCTCGACCCGGTCGCCGGGTTGGAGATTCACGGTTTCGAGATTCAATTGAATCTCGTTTTTTTCAAGGTTCGCAACCGCCTTGATTTTGGTAAGCCGGGTCGGTTCGACCGGTTCGATCCAAACGGTTTGCCAAATGCCGGTTACGGCCGTGTACCAGATTCCGTGCGGGTTGCTCAGCTGCTTCCCGCGCGGTTGGGTGCCGCCGCGTTGCTCGGTCGGGTCCCAAACCGAAACGACGAGCGTTTGCTCGCCGGTTTCGTTGAGCGCATCCGTAATGTCGTAAGAAAATGGGCTGTAACCTCCCTTGTGCCGTCCAATTTCCTTGCCGTTAAGAAAGACGGTCGAATCCCAGTCGACGGCCCCGAAATTCAAGAGAATCCGTTTGCCCTTCCAGTTCTTGGGAACCTCGAATGTCCGTTGGTACCAAAGTCGGTTCTCGGGACCGACTTTTTTGCCGACACCCGAAAGGGCGGATTCGATCGCGAAGGGGACGAGAATTTTACCCTCGAACGCTTCCGGCCGGGGATCGTTTTCCCCGAGAATCGCGTAATTCCAAAGCCCGTTGAGGTTTTTCCAATCTTTCCGGACGAATTGCGGCCGGGGGTATTCCGGCAGCGGCCGGGCCGGATCGACCTGCTTCGCGAATTCCGTCATGATTTTGCCCTCGACCGGTTTCCAATCGGCGGCGGTTAACGGACGATTCGACACGACGAAAAACAATGTCGCGACGAACAACAAAAGAAGAGGTGTTCGGATCATGATTTTCCTTTCCGTGAAAGTGAGATTGACGGTAGGGCTATAGGCTATAGGCCGTAGGCTGTAGGACGAAGTCGTAAAGATGGCCTTTGCCCAAAAACACGGTCGTCATTTCGACTGGAGCAACGCGCAAGGAGAAATCTCACCCTTGCGAAAGGGCTTGGAATTCCGAGTCTTCGGGCGAGGGTAAGATTTCTCGCTCCGCTCGAAATGACGAAAAGGCTCGAAATGATACGGCATCTTATTCCTTTTCACAAAGCCCGATTCGCCGACCTTGCACTACAGCCTGTAGTCTATAGCCTACAGCCTCAAAATCAAACCTGAAACAGATTCGTGCTGAGGTATTTTTCGCCGCGGTCCGGGAACAGAACGACGATGTAACCCTTGTCGATCCGGTTGGCGACGGCGAGGGCGGCCAACATCGCCGCGCCGCTGCTCATGCCGACGAAAATGCCTTCCTCATGCACGATCTTACGCGACATTTCAAAGGCTTCTTCCGATTCGACCATGATGCTGTAATCGATTTGACCCGGATCGTAAATCTCGGGAACAATCGCTTCCTCCATATTTTTCAAACCTTGAATATAATGTCC
>JAVBSX010000069.1:0-5391 GCA_031556455.1 Thermoguttaceae bacterium | reverse complement strand
CGAGAAACTCGGCGCGAAATGCTGCGTCAACATCGCCGGGAGCGACAACCCGACGAACTGGGCCGGGCCAGCCGCCGGGAATTTCAGCGATGAGTTTTTCGAGCGGACGGTCGAAAACGCCCGGAAAATCATCGACGCGGTCAAGCCTAAGCGAGCCAAGTTCGCGATCGAAATGATGAGCTGGGCGATTCCCGATTCCGCCGATTCCTATCTCCAGTTAGCCCAGGCGATCGACCGCGAAGGGTTCGGTTTTCATATCGATATCTGCAACATCATCAACGGCCCTCGCGTTTTTTGGAATACGACCGCTCTGATTAACGACACCTTCGACAAACTCGGTCCCCGGATCGTCAGCGCCCACGCCAAGGACTTGAAATGGATCGAGGAGCCGAGCATTCATTTCGCCGAATGCGTGATCGGCGAAGGGAAAATCGATTTCGTGAGCTATCTCAAGCGTATGGCCGCCCTTCCGGACAAGGATGTACCGCTCATGATCGAGCATATGGCTAATGAGGAAGAGTACGAACGCTGCCGATTGCATTTGCTCGAACTCGGCAAAGAAAACGGCATTGCGTTCGGAATGTAAGGCGAGTCTTCCGAATGCAAAGGCTCGGCAGTTTTTAACGATTTTCAGGATTGTAGCGATATTTCGGTTTGCCGTGTCCGTGAGCTTTCGCTATCGTTTTTTTCGATTTTTGTTCGGAGAATTTTTCAAAATAACGCTGTTTGCCTTGGCCGAAAGAGCGATTGCGAGCTATGCTTTCACAGTTTGTATGATCAAGTCAATCTGCCGGTATTCCAACTTCTTGCGGTAGGTTATACGACGATCGTGTTCTCTTTTATCATTATTTTTGTTGACCATCCTCGGTTGGGGAAAGGTTTTTTTGGAATTATGAGTACGGGGCGAAAATTAGTCGTCGGCATTATCCTCCTTGCGATCTTTATTTCAACCGTGATTACCGGACTGCTGACCCGGGATATGAGAGTACTCTCGGACAAAACTCAAACGGCTCTCGGGACGTTCGTGCAAGAGGTCGGTATCACCCCGGCGGATGCCAAAACCAAGCCGGAACACCCAACTTTGGGGGACCGGGTTACTCAGATTACGACTCAGGCCGGACAGGAGCAGGTTGAATCCGTTGCGTTGGAAATCGCCAACCGGATCAAAGGGCAAATGGATGTGCACTTCGGCAAGACCAAGGCGATCGCCGATTTGCTCATCGCCTACAAAATGTTTTGCGAAAAAAACGAGGAGGAACCGAACCGCGACATAGTGATGTCCTTGCTCAGGGGCTCTTTGCTCCTTGATGAGAACATGCAGGCGATCTGGGTCGGTTGGGAACCGGATCAGTTCGACGGCAACGACGCCGCGTTCGTGGGCAAAGAGATTATCGACGAGGGATCGATTCTCGAACACGGGGACAAATATGTTTCGGAAGGTCTCTTTTTCCCCTGGTTTTACAGGGAAGACGGAAAAATCGTCCAAAGCATTCTCGACGACTACAAAGATCCCGGAAATGAATATTATCTGGGTGCCTTCGAATCGGGCAAAGAGTATATCACGGAACCGTATTCGGACGGCACGGTCCAAATGTCGTCCTTTGCCGCGCCGCTCTTTTTCAAGGAAAAACTCGTCGGGGTGATTGGGACCGACGTTCGGATGGGGGATTTGATCGAGATGATCGAGGCGAGCAAGCCGCTCGAAACGGGGACCGCGATGTTGATTAGCGCGGACGGAAAATTCGTTGCCCATCCTTATCGGCCTTGGATGACGGAAGATGAGGAAAAGGACATTCACAAACCGCTCATTTCCGGAATTCCGGGGCTTGAAACGACCGCGAAAAATCTCCTTTCGGAAGAAACAACCGTTTATACGAGCAAGGCGATCCTCGGACCGGAGAATGACACCGAGATGCAAGTGATTCAAATTCCGGTCCAGTTCGGCAGTTTTCCGAAAAAATGGACCGTCGCCGTCGCCGTTCCGCTTTCCCAGGTGATGAAATCCCGAGACGAGGCGGGAGCGGCAATTAACGACGTCCTCGGAAAAATGCGAACGACCCGCGACGATACCCGGGACGACGCCGCCCAATCGATGACCCGGGCGTATGTCGTCGGGGTTGCCGTTTTGGTCGTCGCCCTGATCGTCGGCGTCCTGTTCGCGGGTTATGTCAATAAAGTGGTCGCGGCGAGGGATTACTGGTACCGTCAAATGCTTGACACGGTTCATGCTCCGATTTCCGTTGTCGATCGGAATAAAAAGATCACCTTCGTCAATAGAATCGCACAGGAATACCTGAAAAAAACGGAGGCGGCGTGTCTCGGACAGTCTCATACTTCCGTTTGGGGATCGGAACTCGATTCCGCGCTCGAACTTTTGGAAAAGAACCAGGGGAATGTGACCAAGCAGCATTTCGCGTCCTTGAGTTGGGAGGTTTATTCCGATTTCATTCTCGAACGCAACGGTCGAAAGAGCGGGATGATCGAGTTTTTCAAAGACGTAACCGATCGGGACAACATCCTCCAACTCGCCGAAGGGGTTGAAAAGGTGATCGAGAACGCCGTCGCGAAAATGGCCGAAATCACGGCCGATTCGGCCCGACTTTCCGCGGGTTCCGAAGAGCAGGCGGCGAGCTTACAGGAAGTGACCGCGAATATGAACCAGATGAGCGAACAGACGAAGCAGAACGCCGCGAACGCGAAAACGGCGAACGAGTTGACGAACGAAGCGGTTCAAGCGGCGAACAAAGGGCAGGTTCGAATGAACGAAATGATCGAATCGATGAACCAGATCAACGCCAATGCCCAGGACACCCAACGGGTGATCAAGACGATCGACAACATCGCGTTTCAAACGAACCTGCTCGCCCTCAACGCCGCCGTCGAAGCGGCCCGGGCCGGGACGCACGGCAAAGGGTTCGCCGTCGTCGCCGAAGAGGTCCGCAATCTCGCTTCCCGGAGCGCTAAGGCGGCGCAGGAAACGGAGGAGCTGATCAAAAAGAGCAACTCCCAAATTGATGCCGGGGTCCAAACCGCTCATCAAACGGCCTCGGCCCTGAACGCGATTTCCGACCAGGTTACAAAAGCAATGGAACTGGTCTCGAATATCGCCGAGAGTTCCCGCGAACAGGCGAACAGCGTCGAACGGATCGACGTCACGTTGAAGCAGGTCGAGGTTGTAACCCAACAGAATTCTCAAACCGCCGTCGCGACGGCAACGGTCGCGAACGAGTTGAACGAAGAAATCAACGAATTGAGCCAAATGATGGCCAATTTCAAATAAAGGCCGCCGCGAAAAAACTTCGCGACAACAACGAGCCGGGACCTGCGGTCCCGACTGCGGACAGTCAGTATCGCGGTATGAGCCTCATCCGAGTCCGACTTCGTCATTTCGACTGAAGCGTAGCGTAAGGAGAAATCTCACCCTCGCGAGAGGGCCTGAGTTTTCGCCCTCTCGGCGAGGGTGAGATTTCTCGCTTCGCTCGAAATGACGCGTCCTCTTTTTCCCCTCTTCTCAAAATTCAAATGTGCAGTTCTTTCGCCCGTCCAAATTTGTCTCTTGCAAATATTTTTTGCTCTTGTATAATACCCTATAGGGGTATAGGGTATTGAAATACAAAAAATCATCTTGCGAGGTGATACCATGAGCGAAAATATTGTCCAAAAATCCAATTGTTGCTGTTCGATCCGGGAAGCACCTTGCGATAACAAACAAGGTCCGGGAAAAAAGACGCCGGTTACGATTCTGTTGTCGTTCTTCGGATCGGTTTCCGGTCAGTTGATATTGGCCGGAGTTTCCGGGGTTTGCCTCTTCGTGAGCCTTTTGGGACTGCTCGGAGGGCGTTTGCCGTTCGATCCGGCCTGGGTCGCGATTCTGCTTTCCGGAACGCCGCTCTTTGTTTGGGCGATTCAAGCGATTTTGGAGCGGCGGATCACGGCCGAAGTGCTCGTTGCGACGGCGATTCTCGCGACGATTTATACCGGCGAGATTTTTGCCGGCGGCGAGGTCGCGTTTATCATGATGCTCGGGCACCTGCTCGAAAATTGGACGATCCGCCGGGCGAGGGCGGGCATCGAAAAACTGATTCGGTTGACACCGCGAACGGCCCGGCGAATCGACGGGGCCGGTCGCGAAAATATTGTCGAAGTGAGCGAAATTCAATCCGGCGAGACGCTTCGGGTCTTGCCCGGAGATGCCGTTCCCGTCGACGGTCGCATCCTTTCCGGGAACACGTCGATTGACCAACAACTGTTGACCGGGGAACCGCTGCCGGTCGATAAGGAAACCGGCGAAGAGGTCTTTGCCGGGACGATCAACCGTTTCGGAGCCTTTACAATGCAGGCGACGAAGGTCGGGGAAGACAGTTCCCTCGCCCGAATGATCCGGCTTGTTCGGGAAGCCGAAGCGAAAAAAGCCCGTTTGGAGCGGATCACCGACCGCTGGGCCTCGTATTTGGTCCCGGCAGCGATTCTGACCGCCGTGATTGTCGGGCTGATGACACAAGATATTATGCGGGCCGTTACGATCCTGGTCGTTTTCTGCCCCTGTTCGCTGGTCCTTGCGACCCCGACCGCGATCATCGCCGCGATCGGGAACGCGTCCCGGTACGGGATTTTGATCCGCTCCGGGGAGGTTTTGGAACTGCTCGGGCGAATCAAGAGTTTGGCGTTCGACAAGACCGGGACGCTGACGCTGGGAAAACCGACTTTGAGCATGGTCCGATCGCTTTCGCCCGGCCGGAGCGAAGAGGAATTGTTAACACTGGCCGCTTCGCTCGAACAATCTTCCCGGCACCCGCTTTCCCTCTGCATCGTCGAGGCCGCGACCGCGAAGGGCCTGCCGCTGTTCGCGTTTGAAGACAGCCGGGTTGTACCCGGCCGGGGAATAGTGGGAAGTAGGGTAGAGAACAGAGGACAAGAAGTAGAGGGCAGAGGACAGAGGACAGAGGACAGGGGAGGAGGACAAGAGGATCGAGAACAGAGTGCAAGGGACGAGAAATCGATTCTTGACGCGGATGATGTTGGCGCGAAGCCGTCGTGTTGTTGCTCGAAGCAAAAAGAGCCAATGATTTCGGAGAAATCCGAAACTTTGGAGCAAAAGCCAATCCCTGATTCCGCCCTCCTGTCCTCCGTCCTCCGTCCTCTGTCCTCTACCACACTCATTGGCAACGAAAAACTGTTGCAAGAGAACGGAATCGACATTCCGGAGGCGGCGAAAGCCGAGGCGGGGCAATGCTTCGATCGCGGGGAAACGGTCGTTTGGGTCGCGATCGGCCTGGAAATCGCCGGATTCCTTGCAATCGCGGATTCCCTGCGCGAGAGTGCGGCGGCAACCGTTCGGCAATTGCGGGCGGCGAAGGTCGAGGTGTTGCTGTTGACCGGGGACAACCCTCG
>JAVBSX010000403.1:0-5830 GCA_031556455.1 Thermoguttaceae bacterium | reverse complement strand
TCCCACTTCCCACTTCCCACTTCCCACTTCCCACTTCCCACTTCCCACTTCCCACTTCCCACTTCCCACTTCCCACTTCCCATGTCTCCTCTCCCCCGGCACATCGCGATTATCATGGACGGCAACGGTCGTTGGGCGAATCAGCGAGGGCTGACCCGAATCGAGGGACATAAGGTCGGCGCCGAGGTTGCAAGGGCGATCACGGAATGTTGTTCCAACCTGGGGGTCGAGCAGCTGACACTCTTTTGCTTTTCGAGCGAGAACTGGAAGCGGCCGAAAGAAGAATTGGATTTCCTGATGCAGCTCTTCGTGTCCTGCATCATCGCAGAATTGCCGATGATGATGGCCAACAATATTCAAGCCTGCTTTATCGGCCGACGCGAGGGGATGCCGGAATCGGTGCTGCGGGAGATGGAGGAATGCGAAACCCGCTGCGCCCCCAACACCGGCATGCGGCTCGCCCTCGCCCTCAATTACGGGAGTCGCTCGGAGATCGTCGACGCCGTCAAATCGGTGCTCAAGGAATCGATCGAAAAGAAAACGAAAATCGAGGAAATCGACGCGATCGTCGACGAAACGTCCTTTTCGGATCGCCTTTACACGGCCGGGATGCCGGACCCAGACCTGCTGATTCGAACGGCCGGGGAAATGCGGCTGAGCAACTTCCTTCTTTGGCAGTTGAGTTATTCCGAGATTTGGGTGACGCCGGTTTTTTGGCCGGATTTTTCGGAAGCGACCTTGCATGAAGCGTTGGCGGATTACGCGAAAAGAGACCGTCGGTACGGCGGGCTCTCGCAGAAAAGAGACCGTCGGTACGGCGGGCTCTCGCAAAAAAAAATCGCCGAGTGATGCGGTGTGTTTGACCGCTTCTCTCAGGAAGCGGCAACCTGCGCCGTATTTCAGAAATATTGGTCGCACCGAAAACCGGGACAAGTCGGTTTTCGCCGGCGCGACCGCCCGGAGGTCGGTCGCCCACCTTATCCCAATCATAAAGTTTTACAACCCCCTACGGGATTTTTCGCAGTCGGACTTCTTTGACCAGAATCTCGTCGCCGAGGACGAAAAGCCGGAAGTCGGCGCCGTTCGCCCGATTCTCGAACCGGGGCTCCGGCAACCGGAAAATGGCGACGTTCCAACCGTCCTTGCGTTCGACCCGCTGCGGCTTGGTTCCGCGAAACGCCTGGTCCAGCCCTTTGAGCTGCGGGTGATACGAATCGTAATGCACGGCGAAGGAATCGGGATCGGCCTGGTCACCCAGCCGGTAAACAACCATGAGTTCGACGGCATCGGCCTGTTCGTACAAAAACATCGGATCGACGTCGAAATAGAAAAAACGCTCTTTTGGGTCTCTCGCGTTCGGCCGCAACACGGTCGACCAAACTTGCGTCGTTCGACCGTCTTCCTCGATCGTCGCGATTCGGATCGGCCCGTCGCCGGGCGGCGCGAAGTCAATCGCCGCGACACCCTGCTCCGCCCCGGGAACGGCCGAGGGCTCGGAAAATTTCGGCGTTACGGAGATCGCTTCGAGCCGCTTTTTTGCATGAAACAGCTCCGCGTATTTTTTGGTCAATTCCAAATAAAGCGTCCCGTACTCTTTCGATTCGCCGATGTCGGTCCCCTCGTGATACTCGTTCCAGGTTTCCAAGTGTACGAGAAACGGTCGCGTCGCGGGATTCATTCGCAAGAGCCGCTCCCAACCGAGCCGGTAAAAATCGCCGTTCTCGCGGGTCCGGACCAACGGTGCCCGATTCGGGACGGCACTGTGATCGTAACCGGGACCGATCGCCGCCGTGTCGAGAATCAGGAAGTTGAGGGCCGCGCCCCATTGGTAAACCGAGTCGGCCTCGCCGGGCCATTCCGCGGCCTTGACGATAAAAAGATCGCTGCCGAACTCGTTCCGGAACATTTCGCGAACCGCCGGGAAAAGCGTTTCGTCGACGTTCTTCGCGAAAGCGGCCGCATAGAGAAAAACGACCGGCTTGCCGTCGATCGTCGCCCGATGTCGCGGGGGGACCATCGAGAAAAAGTCGCGGATCGTCCCGTAAAACCAACGCTTTCCGGCATCCGTCGTCAGGTCGATTTCGTAACCTTCCGCGTTGTGCTTATCGAGCGTACTGGTGTCGTAAAACAGGCCGAGCGTCGGGGCCTTTTCGCCCTTCCCGATTAGCGTCTCAAGGGCCGCGATCATGGGCGGAACCCCTTCGTTGCTGTAAGCGAAGCCGCGGGCCTGCCGAACGGTCGGCGATCCCCAATAAACCGGAATCGCGACATCAATGCCTGCCGCGGTCATTTGCCGGAACTGCTTTTCGTGCCAACGGGGATTCTTCCAGCTCATTCCCTCCGACGTGATCGGGTGCGTGGTCAACGCGTCGGTCCCGCCCGGGTTGAGAAAATGAAATTTCGACTCGATGTCGTACCAATAAAAATACGACGTCGCGATCACCGGATCACCCGTTTGGAACGGTCGGCGGCTCGTTTCGCCCAGGGCCGGGGCGAAGAACTTTCCCGGCGCGGGAGCCGGTTGAAAATCGACCGGCAATTCCGCTGCATTTGTCGGCTGAAAAAACGACGCGGCGGCCGCGGAAAAGACGACCGCCGCACAACAAGATCGAAAGAAAGGCATCGTATTGGTTCGGTTGATGATCCGTTACGGGACCGGCGCCTACGCCGCTCGGCTAAACAAGAAAACACGGGAATACCAGCCCCAAGCGTGAGCGAAGGTGGGTATTAGCAGCTTAGCGTCAGCGGCTTAGAAGACTGTTTTCGAAGCCGCTAAGCCGCTAAGATGCGACGACGATTATCACCCCGCGCTGACGCTTGGGGCTAGTACCGGAAAGGCTCCGTTATTCCAGGGAGATCGCACTGACGGGGCAGACGTCGATGCAGGCTCCGCAATCGCCGCAGGTGTCGGCGTCGACAGCCGCTGTGCTGCCGTCCGGCAGCGAAATCGCGTCGAGTGGGCAAGAGGAAACGCATTCTCCGCAAGCGGTGCAAGTATCTTGTTTGATTTGGGCGCTCATGATTTTCTCCTTGGAAAATTTTGGTTTGATTGAAATGACGGCGGTCCTCGATCCCGTTGGGCGGGGCGAAGACGACAAAGACCCTAAGGTAATGGAAAACCCCGTTAAATCAACCCCCGACCCGTTGAAAAACGCGAGGGGGCGTATAATACGCGGAGTACCGGATAATACGCGGGGTACCGGCTAAATGCTGTCGAATCACTTTTGCGTGGGGATGATATCGATCGCCTCGTGGGGGCAGGCGGCGCGGCACGAGTTGCATTTCGTGCAGAGCGTCGTGTCGATCCGGTGCCGTCGGTACGGCCTCGGCGGGATCGCACCGACCGGGCAGAGGCCGGAGCAGATCGAGCAGCCGCTGCAATTTTCGTTGATCCGGTATTCGATCAGCGAAGGGCATTTCCCCGCCGGACAGCGGCCGTTCAAATGGGCTTCGTATTCGTCCCGGAAATAGCGGAGCGTCGAAAGAATCGGGTTCGGCGCGGTTTTGCCCAGCCCGCAAAGGCTGCCGAGCTTGATCTGTTCGGCGAGCGATTCGAGGTTTTCCAAATCCCCGGCCCGGCCGTTTCCTTCGCAAATCCGGTCCAGAATTTCGAGCATCCGTTTCGTGCCAATCCGGCAAAACGTACATTTGCCGCATGATTGGTCCTGCGTAAACTGCAAAAAGTAACGGGCGATGTCAACCATGCAATCCCCTTCGTCGAGCACGACCAGCCCGCCGGAGCCCATGATCGCTCCGACGGCGGCGAGCGATTCGAAATCGATCGGCGTTTCGCTCAGCGCAGCCGGGACACAGCCGCCGGAAGGGCCGCCGATTTGAACCGCTTTGAACCGCTTGCCGTCCAAAATCCCTCCGCCGATCGTTTCAACCACCTCCCGGATCGTGATGCCCATCGGCACTTCGATCAGTCCGCCGCGACGCACCTTCCCGGCCAAGGCAAAAACCTTCGTCCCTTTGCTTTTTTCGACTCCCAATCGGCCGAACGCCGCCCCGCCGTGCGCGACAACCCAAGGGACGAGGGAATAGGTCTCGACATTGTTAATCAAGGTCGGCTGCTCCCAAAGCCCTCGCTCGACCGGGTACGGCGGCCGCAGCCGGGGCATGCCGCGGTTCCCTTCGATCGATTCGAGCAGGGCGGTTTCCTCGCCGCAGACGAACGCTCCGGCCCCTTCTTTGACGCTCAATTCGAGCGAAAAGCCGCTGCCTAAAATATTTTCACCCAAAAATCCCCGTTCCTTGCACGCGGTGATCGCATCCCGGACCCGCCGGACCGCGAGGGGATATTCGGCGCGAATGTACAGGTATCCTTTCGAAGCTCCAACCGCCCGGGCGGCAATCGCCATTCCTTCGATGATGCGAAACGGGTATGATTCGAGCAGCATCCGGTCCATAAACGCGCCCGGATCCCCTTCGTCGCCGTTGCAAATCACGTATTTTTGGGTACTTTTGGCCGAGCGGACCAGTTCCCATTTGTGAAAGGTCGGGAATCCGGCCCCGCCGCGACCGCGAATGCCGGCCGCTTCGATTTCGCGAATGATCTTGTCCTCGTTCCCGGCCACGATCACGGACTTTAATGCGGAAAAGCCCCCTTTTTCGAGGTGCTCCTCGAAATCGCCCGGGTTCAACTCCCCGCCGAGTATCATCGCGATGCTTTTTTGCGGTTCCAGGAATGAGCAAACCGGCTCTTTGTGCAATTCGATCCGGCGTTGGACCGTCGGGTCGCCGAATTCGTCGGACCAAAACCGGCTCAGCCAACCTCCGAGTCGATGGGCGGTCCGTTTCGTCCAGCTGCGCGGCGCGAAATTTCGGAACAAAATCGATTCGACATCTTCCGGTTTGACCTTGGCGTAAAAGGTCGAGACCCCTTTTTGAGAGACGGTTTCCAAAAGCGGTGTTTGGTGACACATGCCGACGCAACCGACCGGTTTGATATGAATCGGCCGACCGCTTTCGCGGACGACCCGTTCGAGTTCGTCCCGGATGCTCGCGCTCCCCTGGGCCTGACAGCAGGAGCCGAGTCCGATTCGCACTTCGCCGATTTCGGTGCCGCTTCGCATCGAGAAAGCGGCCGCGGAGCCGTTCGAATCGGTTTTGCTCAAAAAGTCGTCGATCACATCCCCGACCTGGTTTGGCGTCAAATGCCCATAGGTCGAACGACCGATCTGCACGACCGGGGCGAGGGTGCAGCAGCCGAGACAGGCGATTTTCTGGACGGTGAAGCGGCCGGCCTGATCGGTGTCGTCTTCCCCGCGAATGCCGAGATGCTTGCGAAACCCTTCGAGCACCGCGTTCGCTCCCTTGACGTGACAAGCGGTGCCGGTGCAGACGTTAATCAGATGCTCCCCGACGGGAGTATGCCGGAACTGACTGTAAAAGGACGCGACGCCGACGATCTGGGCCGGGGTGATTTCGGTATGACGGCAGACGTATTGCAGGGCGTCTTGCGGCAAATAGCGGTATTCGCCTTGGATCGCCTGCAGGATCGGGATCAGCGATTCCTTGCGGTCCCCCAGTCGTTCAATGGTTTTGTCGAGAAAAGCGGCGTACATTCGGATATGAGAAAACGTGATTTCGCGGAGCGTTTACGGTTCATTTTATCCTGTAAACGCCCCAAATCAAGAGAAAGACATTTGGGAGCGGAGGACTGCAAAGTTGAATTTGTGAGAAGATGGGAAAATGAGGGGCGTCATTTCGAGCGGAGCGAGAAATCTCACCCTCGCCGAAAAAGCAGGAATTCCGGCCCTCGCGCGAGGGTGAGATTTCTCCTTACGCTACGCTTCAGTCGAAATGACGAGACTTTGCAGTTCTCTTG
>JAVBSX010000110.1:0-13378 GCA_031556455.1 Thermoguttaceae bacterium | reverse complement strand
GTCCAGTTCATTTTCGCGGGCAAGGCGCACCCGGCGGACAACCCGGGCAAGGAGTTTATCCAAACGCTCGCGAATCTGCGGAACGACCCGCGCTTCGCCAACCGGATCGTCTTTATCGAAGATTACGACATCAACGTCTGCCGGCACATGGTTCAAGGGGTCGACGTTTGGCTCAACAACCCCCGGCGGCCGCTTGAAGCCTCGGGGACGAGCGGTCAAAAAGCGGTGCTGAACGGGGCACTCAATTTCTCGGTGCTGGACGGCTGGTGGGCTGAGGCGTACGACGGGACCAACGGGTTCGCGATCGGGCAGGGAACGCAGCATGTCGACACGGCGATCACGGACAAGCGGGACGGGGCGAGCCTGTTCGACACGCTCGAACACGAGATCATTCCGATGTATTACGAAAGCGATTCCAACGGACTGCCGGGAACCTGGATCCGCCGGATGATGAACTCGATCAGCACATTGGCCTGGCGGTTCAGCGCCCACCGAATGGTCGCCGATTACGTCTTGAAGGCTTATCTCCCGGCCGCCGGCGGGGTCAGCAGCGAAATGAAGTAGAAACCGAAATACAAACACTAGCCCCAAGCGTCAGCGCGGGGTGATATCGGTTCGATTTCGAAATATCAAACGCGGCAAACAGCAGCCCGAAGCGTGAGCGCCGGGTTGGCCTCACGTTTCCGTATTGGATAACCGGGCGCTGACGCTTCCGGCTGCTGTCCTGATCCGGAATTTTTTGTCGGCACACATTACTGCGCTATGCGTAATTCGCGGCAAAATCGACATCGAAGCAATCGCTCGAACGCCTACTCCGAATCGAAGAGTTCCAACCTCCGGCCGTTCGATCCGTATTTCTCGGAATGGGCCTTGATACGTGCCGACCGGAGCCCCACGGCAACGATCACTCTTTCCGAAACGTTGCAAATCGACGTTTATGAGCGTCCGGTTCACGATTCTTTCGTCCGGCCATTTACGATCGCGGATTTGGAAAGGACGTTGAAATCGATCCCGGAACGATTCCTGATCGGTTTGAAACGAATCGTCTTGTTCGGCGGGACGAAAAAACAGGCGTTGACGGCGGACCGCATGTTTCGGGACGGGCAATACTATCCGGAAGACCGTCGGGGAGGCATGATCGTCCTCTATCCGTTTCCGGAAAAGAAAATGAAATACTTCTGCTGTCGGCTTTCGCCGCACCAATTGCAGGAATTCCGCTGGGCCGGGGCGAAAATCATTCAAGAGAACAATGACACGTTCGCCCGATTCGATCTGGAGAGCCTGAAAACGTATTATTTGCGAATCGTTTTGATTCACGAAATCGGGCACCACGTCGATTGGATACGAAAAAAATCCGGTCGCGGCAAACTGACCGAAGAGTTCGCCGACTGGTTTGTCGGCGAATACGGATTTTCGCGTTGCGGGCGGTCCCGTTAGGACACCGGCGTCTGCGCCGCTCGGCTAAAGGGGCTGTGCCGCCGCCCGCTCTTTCTCCGCTAGAACCGATACTGGCCGCCGACGAGGAACGTGTGCTGCCACGGTTCGCCGGAGTTGTCGAGGTAAACATCGCCGTACCAATTCGCGAAGACCGAGAACGTCTGGGCTCGGTTCAAATAGTAATTTGCCCCGGCGTTCAGAGTGATGACCGAAGTGCCGTAATGAATGTTATCGAGGGTGTCATAGGCCGGAACATACCAGCTCGCATTACGTCCGTGGCCGTTCATCTGGCAGGAGTAATAGGCTCCGCCGTTGAGGTTCAAGCGGTTCCGGGTCCACTGCAGGTCGCTTCCGAACCGGGCGAACACCTGGGTCAACGAAGAGCCTCCGAAGATGGCGGTATTCGATTCGACATCGTTGTTGAAAATGTCGAGCGCGATCACCGGTCGATACGAGAGCCGACGGTTGATGTAGCAACGTCGCCCGAATTCCAGCGTCGATTCAAAGGTGTTTCCTTTCAAGTCGCTGATTTCGAAAAAACGGTCCGGCTTGAAAGTCTGGTGTCCGTATCCGATAAAACCGCGAATGTCGTAACCGTTGCGGAATTGTCGGGCGGCGTAGAATCCGAAGTAATAATCATCGACATCGATCTCTTTGCTTCCCGGGGCGGAGAGCTTTTCTTTTTCGTAGCCGAACATGACGCCGAATTGAGTGCAACGGTCCGAATAAAGATCGAGACCGACCTGGATGCCGTCGGATTTGATGTCGGTGTCGTATTCACCGGCCAGATTTTCCCCGGTCAGGGATCCGGTCCGCCCGACGTAGTTGGCCCAAATCGACTTTCCGGAAAGTTTGTTCCAGCCGCAGTCACTTCCGCAGCCGCTTTCGCCGCAGCCTGAATCATTACAGCCGGTGCCGCATTGCGAGCCGCGAGCGGAGTCGGATTTCGCCTGCCAATAGCGAAAATTCTGGTTGATACGATCCTGCGAAGGTAGTCGAACCGAAGAAGGATTGTGTGCGCCGAGCGGGACGGGAAGATCGACGTACGGTGCGGTTAATTGCCCAAAAGCACAATTTGCCGTAAAGGCCAGGACGGCCGCGAGAGCCGATCTCAGAAAAAACTTGTTCATCATCTCCTCCTTGTAAGCTTTGATTGATTCTGATTCATTACCAAAATTCAAAAAATGTTTTTCGTAAGGCAACCTTCGATAATAAAAAACCGTAGAGGAAACTTCGAGCGATCGGCTCGCGTACTCTGCCGTATGACCTATTCGGCAAAGAGAAGGAATCAAATGGATTCGAAAAAACGCAAACGACCCGTTTTTTCAATTTTCGGTTGTGCAAACGACGGGTCGTGACATTTGGATCGATGCTGCCAAACATAAAGGCTTTTCGCAAGAAATCGAAAAGGCGGACGACCGGTTCCAAGAACCCACCATCCGCCTTTTTCTATCGTTATCTCGCCGTGAACGTAACCGCGACCACAGGTCGCGGCTCGTGTCAACTTAGAACCGGTATTGGGCACCGACGAGGAACGTGTGCTCCCAGGGCGAACCGTTGGCATCGACATAAGCATCGCCGTACCAGTTCGCGAAGACGCTGAACGTCTGGGCCGCGTTCAGGTAGTAGGTCGTTCCGGCCGTCAAAGTGAAGACCGAACCGCCGATGTGAACGCTTTGATCGCTGCTCGCCCAGTAGGCGTTGCGTCCGGCATCGTTAATCTGCCAGGAGTAATACGCACCACCGTTGAGGTTGAATCGATTCCTGGTCCACTGGAGATCGCTTCCAAACCGGGCGAAAATCTGCGTAATCGAGCCGACTCCGTCCGCTGCAAGGTCCGCTTCGACGTCATTGTTGAAAATGTCGAGAGCGATGACCGGACGGTAGGAGAGATGACGGTTCAAGTAGCAACGGCGTCCAAGTTCCAAGGTCGTTTCAAAGGTGTTCCCTTTGAGATTGTCCGTGTAATCCGGTTTGTATTTCTGGTGGCCGTATCCGATATAACCACGGATGTCGTAGCCACGGTTGAGTTGCCGTGCCGCGTAAAAACCGAAGTAGTAATCATCGGCTTCATTTTCAAATACGATGTCGGATACTTTTTCCTTTTCGTAGCCGAACATGACTCCGAATTGAGTGCAACGATCGGAGAACAGATCAAGTCCGACCTGGATTCCGTTCGATTCGAAATCGATATTGTTGCCCCAACCATCCGGTTCGAATTCGCCGGTCCGGCCGACGTAGTTGGCCCAAATCGACTTTCCGGAAAGTTTTTGCCAACCGCCGCAACCGGTGTTGCAACCGGCATTGGCATCACAGCCGAGGGAGTTGGCGATGTCGCAACCGGCGTCGCAACCCGTGCCACAGCCGTTCTCGTTACAACCGGTTCCGCATTGCGAGCCGCACGCAGCGCCGGATTTTGCCTGCCAGTAGCGGAAATTCTGGTTGATCCGATCTTGCGAGCCCTGCCAGATCGTGCGAGGGTTGTGCATCATCAACGTTTCCACTTGCCCGAAAGCTTGGCCGGCCGCTAAAGCAACGGCAACCGCTGCCGTCAATAAAATTTTCGTTTTCATTGTTTTCGATCCTTCTGTTTGTTGGAAATTATTGGTTTCCTTTCGATCCCTCTATTTGGAAATTAAGTCTTCATTCTCTGAATACCTAACCCCGGGATCGACAGGCGTCGGGGGACACACTAGCACCAATAGTCGGCGAGAAGGTTCGAAAAAATGGACCGCAACCAGACCGGGAATCGAATTTTTTCCAAATCCCGGTCCGGTGATAACGGCGGTAGGGGCTAAATCGAAATTTCTTGATTTGCATCCTTTATCAAAAGCCCGGACATCTGGATTATGCCGAGTCAAGAGGACAGAAAAGACCGTGCAAACCGAACATTCGGCATAATCGGACTATGTTTAATGCCGTACAGCATCGATTTGCGTCTGCGTCTTCGTCGTTCGGCTAAACATCACTAAGAAATCGCAGATTTTTTTCAGTAAACCCGAACGAGCGGATTTCAAAGCCAGGCGCCCGGTCCGAAGCGAGAACCAAAAGAGCCGCGATCCCCGGATGATCCCCGCAATAGCGCTCGACTTCTTCCGGCGACATCACGAAAAACGCGGTCGAAAGAGCATCGGCAACGGCCGCGTTCGGGGCGAGAAGGCTCACCAAGAGCGTTTTTTCCGCCGGACAGCCGCTTCGAGGATCGATGATGTGGGAAAATCGCCTCCCCTGATGCCGAAAAAACTGCTTCTGCGAGCCGGAGGTCCCGAGGGCTTCGTCGAACAGCGTGATTTCCGCCAACCGCGTTCCGGGGAACATCGGGTGGTCGACGCCGACGGTCCAGCCGCTTCGTTTGGCGGGATCGGTTTCGCCGCGAAAATTTCCGCGTGCCAAAATGCTGCTCAAGCCCCCATGTAGCAAGTAATCGTTGAGCCCGTCCCGTTCGAGAATTCGGGCGGCCGCATCGAGTGCGAAGCCTTTGCCGATGCAGCCGAAACTGAGTTCGAGGCCCGGACGGGTGAAGCGGATCGTCCGGTTCGCGGCATCCAATTCGACGAAGCGGCCGCCGACGGTTTGCAGGGCGGCCGCGATTTCCGATTCCGTGGGAACTCGAGGATCGTGCCGGGCAAAGCCCCAGAGTTTCCAAAGCGGCGTGCTGGTGATGTCGACCGCTCCGGCCGTTTCCCTCGAAAGTTCAAGGGCGAACTCGATTAGCCGGAAGAGTTCTTCGTCGAGCGGCACGGCCTCGAATGCGGCGACTTTGTTGATGTATTGAACCCGGCTGTCCGGCAGAAAGACCGAGAGCAACCGTTCGATTCGCTGGATCTCGTCGAGGGCGTCCAACGCCGCGGCGGTTCCCTGGGGGTAGCGGGATCCGTCGAACGAAATCTCGAATTCCCCGGCCATTGCCGAGCGGCTCACCGAAAGAAGTCGGACCGGGTCGGCCGAAGTGCCGTCGTTTTCCGAAAACTTCGCGGGAATGAGATTGAGAAAATCGCGACGTTGCATGGGGGGGGGAATTTGAGTCTAAGGTGCATCGATCTTCAAAAAAATTCCGAATCGGGCAGCAGCCGGAAGCGTAAGCGCCCGGTTTTCCAAACGTCAATGCGGGTCCAACCCGGCGCTGACGCTTCGGGCTGCTGTTTGCGGTGCTTGAAAATCAGACCTTGTACACGGATTGTACCTTGTCCGGCACCGCGTCTGCGCCGCTCGGCTAAACGGTTAGCAATCGGCCGATTTGGTACACCGCGACGGCGAGGATCAGGGCCAGGCTCGTGCTGTAAGTCAACGAGAGCAGTGTCCAGCCCCAGGAGCGGGTTTCCCGTTTGATCGTAACGCAGGTCGCCGTACACGGAGCGTAAAACATCACGAACACGATCATCGCGAGGGCTCGGGCCGCCGACCAGGACGGGTCGCGTGCCAGCTTTTTCGCGAGCGTCGAACTTTCGTCCGCTTCGCGTCCTTCAGCCGTTTCTCCAACTTCCGATTTTTCGATTGCCGCTTCGTCGATACTGTACAGTGTCGCCAGGGAACTAACGATCACCTCTTTCGCCGCGAAGCCGCCGAGCAAGGCGACGTTGTCCCGCCAATCGAACCCGGCCCATTGCGAAACCGGCGTCAAAAGCCGACCGATCCGACCCGCGTAGGAATTTTCGAGTTGACTCAGCGGGGCCGGGAAGTCGGGCTGATTCTGCGGGGTCGGGGAGTCGGGACCATAGGTCCCGGCTCGTTGAGTGATCTCCTCTCTGTCCTCTGTCCTCTGTCCTCGACTCTCGATCCTCTGTCCTCTATCCTCGACCCTGGGAAAATACATGAGCGCCCAGAGCGCGATGTTGACCAGCAAAATGTAGGTTCCCGCCTTTTGGACGAAAGACCAGCTTTGCCGGCAGGCGGTGAGCAACACCGTTCGCGGGGCCGGAAAGAGATAACTCGGCAGTTCGAGGATGAGCGGCATCGGCCGGCCGCGGACAAATGTCCGACCGAGCAGACTCGCCGAGAGCAGGGCGATCGTCCAGGAGAGCAACACGAGCAGGCCCATCATCAGCCCTTGATAGGCGGAAAAAAACGCGCCGATCAACAGGGCGAAAACCGGAATCTTCGCCCCGCAGTTCATCATCGGGATCACCAAAATCGTCAACAGCCGCTCTTTCGGTTCTTTCATGGTTCGGGTCGCCATAATCGCGGGCACGGCACAGCCGCCGGCGATGCCGCCGCCGAGAATGAGCGGCAACACGCTTTGCCCGTGCAGCCCGAAAAGTCGCATGATCCGGTCGAACACCATCGAAATCCGAGCGACGAAGCCGGTTTGCTCCAGAATCGAAAGGAGGAAAAAGACGGTAAAAATCAGCGGCAGAAATTGCAATACCCCGCCGATTCCGGCCAAAACGCCGTCCATCACCAGGGAATGTAATGCCCCTTCGTGCAAGCCGAACAGCGATTCGATTCGCGGCGGGAGAATCTCTTCGAACAGCAGGGCGACGGTTTCGACCGGCGTTCGCCAAACCCCGTCGATCCCGGGAAACCAGGTCCAACCGTCGGCGATGAGAAAAATCAGTTGAAACGTGCAGAACATCACCAAGGCGATGCAAAGCAGTCCCAAAAAAGGATGACAAACGATCGCATCGACCCGGTCGGTCAAACGCGGTTTCGGCGGAAGAACCCGGATGTTACATTCCTTTTCAAGCTCTTCAGCCCGAAGATGCCGGATTTGGGAGATCGCCTTGATCGGGGTTTCCTGCTGTTTTTCTTCGTATTTTTTGGCTGCTTCCGCACAATGTTCAAGCAACGCTTTCCAGGTTTCGTCGTGCGTGTGATGTTGAACGATCCGGCGGGCTTCGCGGTCTCCTTCGAGCAGTTGGGTCGCGAGCCAACGGGGCGAAAAATCCTCGATCAGGTGCTCGCGTTTGGAAATTTCCTCACTGAGCGGCCCGATCACGTTTTCCAGCGTTGGCCCATAGTCGAGTTGCCAATCCGTCGGCTTATGATCCATTTGCTGGGCGACACGCAAAATCGTATGCCGGAGTTCGTCGATCCCGGTTCCCTTGACCCCGTTGACCGGAACGACAGGGACTCCCAAAAGCCGTTCGCAACGTTCGGCGTCGACTTTGAAACCGCGCCGCAGGGCGATGTCGGTCATGTTGAGGCAGACAATCACCGGAGTCTGCATCTCGAGCAGTTGAAACACGAGATACAAATGTCGCTGAAAGTTGGAGGCATCAATGATCACGACGATCACTTCGGGCCGTTCCAGAAGAATAAAATCTCGGGACACACGCTCTTCCTGCGAGTAGGATGAGAGGCTGTAGGTCCCGGGCAGATCGACGACCTCGATCCGTTTGTTGCCGGAATGATAATGATAATGTCCCGATTTTTTTTCGACCGTAACCCCGGCGTAATTGCCGACTTTTTGATGCAAGCCGGTCAAGAGGTTGAAGATCGTCGATTTGCCGCTATTCGGCTGACCGGCCAAGGCGACGAGAATATCGGTGTGTTGATGCGGCGACATAAGAAGTGAGAGTAGGAAAAAAAGTATGAGCAATCCAACTTTTAGTTGATTCTAGCATGTTTTGCGTTCAAGAGAATCCCCTGCGGCGAGAGAATGCGGGGTGTAGAGGGCAGAGAAGGGGAGGGTAGGGGAGGGTAGGGGAGGACAGGCTGTTGCAACGCCGGCGTCTACCTATCCCCTGTCCTCATATCCTCGATCAAAGAGTAACCATACCGATCGAATCGATTTTGGTATCGCGTGTGATTTCGTTGTAACTGAGGACGATCAGGTTCGGAATCGCGGTCGCCGTCATCTGCTTGAGAGCAGGGCGGATTTGCGGGTTGACCAGAACGACCGGCGGGTGGTTGACCCGGGTCAGCTTCTCGGTTTCCTGCGCGATCCGGCTGCACAGGTGGTCGATCGCCTGCGGAGAGAATCGAATAAACATCCCTTGCTCGCTGTGTTCGAAACCGCCGCGAATCTGGTCTTCGAGCGCCGGGTCGAACATCACGACATGCAGCGTGTCTTCGACGTCGCGGTATCGGGTGCAGATCGTTCGCGCAAGCCGTGCCCGGACGTATTCCGTCAAAAGAATCGGGTCGCGGGTTCGCGAACCGTAATCCCCGAGCGTTTCCAGGATCGTGCCGAGTTGGCGAATCGGAATCTGCTCCCGGAGCAGCATTTGCAGGATCTGCTGCACCTGCGGGAGTTTCATGATCCCGGGAACCAGCTCGTCGACGACGGCCGGGGTCGATTGTTTCAACTCGTCCAAAAGATGCTGCGTCGCGTCCCGCGTCAACAGCTCATCGGCGTGCTTGCGAACCGTTTCGGTCAAATGCGTCGCGATCACCGCACCCGGCTCGACAACGGTATAGCCGTACAACTCCGCCTGGTCCCGGACGGCCGCGTCGATCCAAAGTGCCGGCGTCCCGAACGCCGGGTCCGTCGTTTGAATCCCCTGGACCTGCCCGACCGCTTCGCCGGAGTCCATTGCCAAATACATGTCCGGATAAACCATCCCGAGAGCGACCGGCATCCCCGCGATCTTGACCTGATACTGGAGTTGGTCGAGTTGAAAACTGTCCCGGATCCGGACCCGGGGCAAAATGATGCCGATATCGGCGGCGACATTCTGCCGGATCCGGTGTATGCGGTCCAACAAATCCCCGCCGCGCCCCGGATCGGCCAGGGAAATCAAGCCGACGCCGATCGCCAGTTCCATTGGATCGATTACGAGGTAATCTTCGATCCGCTCGTCCGGTTTTTTCTCCTTTTCGGCCTGCTCTTCCTCTTTGCGAACTTCTTCTTCGACCTTCGTTTTCCTGGTTTTTTTGTTAAGAACGTAGGCGAAACCGAGCCCGCAAGCCGCCAGCCCGAGGAGCGGCTCTTTCGGCAGGTTCGTGAGCGTCAGGATGCCGAGAAAAAGACTCGAAAGAACGAGCACGATCGGTCGGGTCGCCAATTGGCTGAAGAACAATTGCGGCAGATTCGTGCTTTGGCTGCTCCGGGTTACGAGCAAGCCGGTCGCGAGAGAAATCAAAAACGCGGGAACCTGGCTCACCAAACCGTCGCCGATCGTCAACCGGGTGTAAAGATCGAGGGCTTCCAACAACCCCATACTATGTTGAATCACGCCGATAAACAGGCCGCCGAGAATATTGATAATTGTAATAACAATACCGGCAATCGCATCGCCGCGGACGAACTTACTGGCACCGTCCATCGCCCCGAAAAAGTCGGCCGATTCGGTGATTTCCTCCCGACGGCGTTTCGCTTCGCGTTCGTCGATGATTCCGGCGTTCAAATCGGCGTCGATCGCCATTTGCCGGCCCGGCATCGCATCCAAAGTAAATCGGGCGGCGACTTCCGCAACACGCGTCGAACCTTTCGTGATCACAACGAACTGAATCACGACGATAATCGTAAAGATAATGAGGCCGACGACAATATTATCACCGGATACGAATTCGCTAAAACTCTTGACGACCCCGCCCGCCGCGTACATGCCGCGATTGCCGGCTTCGGTTAAGATCAAACGGGTTGTCGCAATGTTAAGTACAAGACGAAACAATGTGGTCGCCAACAAAACGGTCGGAAAGATACTAAAGTCGAGCGGTTTAGTTACAAAAACGGTCGACAACAGAATCACGACGCCGATCGTGATGTTTGTTGAAAGCAGCATATCCAACATCCAAGGCTGCAGCGGGACGAGAATCACGACAATACTTGCCGCAACTCCCAAAGGAAACAGGAGTTCCTGAATTTTTCCGCTTCGGAGGATGTTAAAAAAAGCGTTGTCTTTCATTTCGAAGAAAAGAGGGGCGTCCCACACGTCATTTTCCGGGAAGGAACGGGAAAAATACCCTTTTTTCGCGACTGTGTCCAGAGGAAAAATCGTTCTGAAAAAACCGGAATTGACGTTTTCATAATGGTCGTTTTTTCGTAAGGTTCGCTGTTCTTCTGGTTTTGCGAGAACGCTCTCAACTTGGTGATGATTTGCACACAATCGGCCGAAAATTGCCGAGGTGCTTTCCTTCAAGTTTCCCGTGAGTTGGGGCGATACTTCGAAAAGGGGTGTCTTTCCTCGTTGTCATGCAAATCCGCAAAACAGAGTTATTTTGCTTAAATTGCCAATTAGCATTGGCTTAAAATATGTACAAATATATATTTACCGTTTTAACGGTTATTATTTTCGGAAGCTGTGCCTTTTACGGGTGCACGGAACCTCCCATCCCTGCGATTTCGCCGCCGTCCCCTTCCTTCAGTAACGCGGGAGCGGCCGGCGGCGTTCGGCAACCGGAGAAAGCGGTTGAATTCCTGAGCGACTACGATTCCGCTCGGGAAACGGCCAAAAAAGAGAACAAACCGCTTTTGCTGTTCTTTTATACGCCGAAATGCGTTTATAGTCGGCAAATGCTGAATGAGACGTTTCGCAACAAGGAGGTTCTCGATTTCGCGAAGCAGTTCATTTGTTTGCAGATCGACGAAAGCCGCTCCCGGGAGCTTTGCGAGGAACTGGATGTCAACGCGACGCCGACGATCCAGTTCATGACCCCGGACGGAACGCTTTTGCAGCGGTTGACGGCGAAAAAGACGGCCGATCAGCTTCTTTTGCAGATGCATGTCGCGATCCAATCGCTCGCGACGAGCGAAAAAATGCGAAACAGGAATTAGCATCATTTAGCCGGTACTCCGCGTTTTGACCGGACTCCGCGTCTTCAACTCCGCGTCCCCGAGCATGTCGAATTCTCCGATCAAGAAAGTCGAATTGGGCGGATACCAGGACCGGTTCTGGTACCCGCGATTTTGGGATGGTATGACCCTCGGGGCCTGGCTCAAAACGTTGCACAAAGGGAAATACCGCATTTCCCCCCGGCAGCTCGGAATGGCCGCGATCGTAACCGGTTTGGGGGTGTTCAATTCCTCTTTCGCCCTGCTCGAAAAGCTGTTGTACGGCAAAACGGTCGCACGGACCGAACTTGCCGGGCCGCCGATTTTCATTATCGGGCATTGGCGCAGCGGGACGACGCTCTTGCACGAGTACATGATTCTCGACCCGCGGTTTTCCTTCGCGGACACTTACGCCTGCTTCGCGCCGTCGCATTTTTTGATTTCCCGGTTTTTTATGCGACCGGCCGTTTCGTTCCTGATGCCGAAAAAGCGACCGATCGATAATATGGCCGCCGGTTTCGACCGACCGCAGGAAGATGAGTTCGCACTCTGTGCCCTCGGGGTCCCCTCGCCGTATCTGCATCTGCTGTTCGCCAACGACCCGCCGCTTTACGACGAATACCTGACGCTTCGGAATGTGAGCGAGGAAAAACGTCGGGAATGGTTGGATAAGCTTGACGGGTTTATCCGCTCGCTTACCGTGATCGAGCCGAAGCGGATCGTCCTGAAATCGCCGACGCACACGGCCCGGATTCGCGTGTTGTTGGAAAAGTATCCGGACGCCAAATTCGTGCACATACACCGCGATCCGTACAAACTGTTCCCTTCGACGTACAATCTTTGGATGCGATTGGCCAAGGACGAAGGGCTCCAGGTTCCCAACGGCCAAGGGCTTGAGGAGTACATTCTCGGGACGTTCGAAAGAATGTACGAGGCCTTTGAAGCGGATATTCCTTTGCTCAAGCCGGGGCAGTTCGCGGAAATCGCGTTCAAGGAGCTGACGGCCGATCCGGTCGGGACGCTCGAAAAAATCTATCAAACGTTGGAATTGGGCGATTTCGATAAGGTTCGGTCCCGGATCGAGGAATTCGCCGCTTCGCAAAAGAATTATCAAAAGAACAAATTCGAGCTCGACCCGGACATTGCCGCCCGCATCAAGGAGCGTTGGAGCGGTTATCTTCAAAAATACGGGTATTGACCGGGCCTCGGTCGTTTCGTTGTCGAGAGTGCGGTGCGAGAAAGTCGTCGAATTGGGGAGCGAGAAAATTGACAAGAATACCGTGTCATTTCGAGCGAAGCGAGAAATCTCACCCTCGCCCGAAGACTCGAAATTCCTGCCCTTGCGCGAGGGTGAGATTTCTCCTTACGCGTTGCTCCAGTCGAAATGACGGTCGTGCTTTTTGGCGACGCTTTGCGGCACGACGTTTTTCCGTGCCGTTGAAACGTGATTTTCCTTCGTTCAAAAATCTTGTCGTCCGTATTCCTCGCCGGCGAGAAATGAGGTAAAATGATTGGTCTTACCGCTTCCGGGCCGGGGGTTCGCCTTTTCCCGGAAAAACGGTCTTATTGTGCTGGTGATAAAAAAAGAATGGAGCGGTATTTTGTGCGAAGTGTAACGAAGTTCAAAATACTGCGGACCATGTCAAACTGTGGTCAAGACAACGTGTCAAATTTTATCGCCTTGTCAATATTCTCCAAAAACATTCGCGTTCCGGCCTACATTGTTATAAGCTGCTTATGTCCGTACCTCCGAAGCAAAGTGCTGTTTTTATCGGCGTTCATTTGGCGTCCGAACGGGTTACGGCCGTTGCCGTCAACGATCAGGGGGAAGAAATCGTCGCTTCTTTCGCTCCTTACAATCACCAGCCGATCGAAGGAGCACAAAAGGGGCGCAAAGAAGAGATGCCCGAAGTTTGGTGGGAGGCGACCCGGCTTGCCCTGGGGCATTTGACCTCACAGTTGCGAAGCAAGGGTGTCGGCCCTTCGCAGGTCCGTGGGATTTCCGTTTGCGGTTCCCCCGGAACCGTCGTCGTTCTCGACCGGGCCGGAAAAACGTTGATGCCGGCGATCCTGCGCGACGATGCCCGGGCCGTCGATCAGCTCCCGCGTTTGAATATGATGGGGCAGGATCACTGCCGGAGGATGGGCTTTCAATTTCGTCCGACCGATGCGATCGCCAAAATCGTCTGGATCAAGGACACTCTCCCGGAATTGTACGAAACGGCCGTTTTCTGTCATCAACCGGATTACATTCTCGGCCGTCTCAAGGGAGCCCCGGACGCGTCC
>JAVBSX010000414.1:0-10433 GCA_031556455.1 Thermoguttaceae bacterium | reverse complement strand
TTCCATAAAAAGCGGTCTTTCTCGAAAATGATTTCCCTCGACAAAACGATATTGTCGGACCGCGTCCTATTATACCGCCTTGCCAAAAAAAATGAACCCACGAACAGATCATTGTACCGTACGGAAAAATATTGCACTCCGCGAAAAATTTGAACCGGAGCCTCGAACTCAACACTCGCGGTATTGGGGCTTTCGTCGCTTCGCTCAGGAAGCCCCTTGGCTCATTTTTTGTGCGGAACACAGTATCTCGTAACCGGGATTTTATTGAAAAACTCCGCGAGTTCCGCATCTCTCAGCGGATTTTTTGACATTGCCCTTCTCACCTTCTCACGAAGGGCCGAAAAAACAGTGGTCGGGCGGAGGGTCTTCGGGTATAATCGGACATGATGACACCCGACCGTTTCCCAGGCGGTTCGGCTCAATCGAAGGGGGATCGACTTCAATGAAATACGCAAAGACCGAAAACGCGAAGAAGACGGCCGGAGATCGTTTTTTGACACGGGCCGAGGCGAGGGCAATCGATGTTCTCGCGATTGAAAAGTACGGCATTCCCGGGATCGTTCTTATGGAAAACGCCGCCCGCGGGGTCGTCGATTGTTTGGAGCAGGAGGGGATCGACGGACCGGTTACGATTTGTTGCGGGAAGGGGAACAACGGCGGCGACGGGTTCGTGATCGCCCGGCATTTGGCCGTTCGCGGCAAGGAGCCGACGATTTGGGTTTTCGGAGAGCCGGACGCCCTGGTCGGCGATGCGGCGGTCAATTATCGGATCGTCAAAAAAATGGGGATCCCGATTCGCCTCTTTTTTTCGCAATCGCTTTGCGAATCGTGGGAACTGTTCGAAGCGGATTTGAGCGGTTCGAATTGGGTGGTCGACGCTCTCCTGGGAACCGGCTCGCAGGGACCGCCGCGATTTCCGACGGCGGAAGCGATTTCCGCGATCAACGAGCGGCGGGAGCGGAGCGGTTTCAAAGTGCTGGCGGTCGATATGCCCAGCGGGCTGGAAGCGGAAAGCGGGATTCCGAACCAACCGACAGTCCGGGCGGATTTGACGTGCACGTTTGTCGCCCCGAAAATCGAGTTTCTCGCGGCCGAGGCCCAAGAATTTTTGGGAACGGTTTATGTTCTCGACATCGGTTTCGATCCCGAGGTTCTGAAACGGCTTCAGGAAAAATCATCGTGATCGCAGATTCCAATATCCCCCCGCCGCGAAAGTAATTGCGAAGTCGGCGAATGGGGCTCCGCGAAAAAGGATGAAATACCGCGTCGTTTCGAGCAGAGCGAGAAATCTCACCCTCGCCCAAAAACTCGGAATTTCCGGCCCTTGCGCGAGGGTGAGATTTCTCCTTACGCGTTGCTCCAGTCGAAATGACGGCCGTTTTTTTGGCGACGACCTATTTTCGCGACTTTGCCGTAGGGATCGAACAACCGTCCCTATCGTTACACCCGGGTTATTTGGTTTTCAACGACTCGGAGCGGCCTTTTCAAAGAAGTTATTCCCATTTTTGCCAATGGTGGTGATGTTTTATATGCTATTTTAAGGCAGTAGGTACCGTCCGTTTTCAGGACCGGAAAGTCTATTAAATTGATTACCAATTGCTTTTGCGATTTTTTTCGTTTTCGGGAGATAAAATACGATGATTTGGCGAAAAAGTAATATCGTCCTTTTTTTGGCAGGTCTTTTTCTAGTTTTTTGCGGCACCGGAATGCTTCGGGCGGCGGAAGAACAGTCAGGGTACTCCAACGCGGGGGTTTTCGTCGACGCGAACGGCGTGCTGTCCGCCTCGTCCAGTACGGCGAATAATGTCAATCTCACCCAACAGCGAATCAAGGCCGCCCTCGGGATGTTGCCGGGCGACGTTGCCGCCAAAAGCGATCTGCGGCTTGTTTCGCTGAATCGCTTGGAAAAAACGATCGTCGATAATAACGGGGTGATCGACGATTCGATGCGGTATTTGGCCGGGATTCTCCGGATCAAATACGTTTTCTTTTATCCGGAAAGCGGCGATATCGTGATCGGCGGTCCGGCCGAAGGTTGGGTTCAAGGACAGGACGGGGCTTTCGTCGGGGCTTCGACGGGCCGGCCGGTCCTCGAATTGGAAGATATGATCGTCGCCCTGCGGACGTTCCCTCCGGGAGGCTCCCACGCGAAAGTCGTCGGCTGCTCGATCGACCCAACGGAAGAGGGGTTGGCGAAGATGCAGGCGTTTACCCGAAGCGTCGGTGCGATCTCGACCGATCCGCAGGCCGCCGAACGGCAAAAGCAGCAGATCATGGTCGGGGTCAAAGATTCGCTCGGATATCATACGATCCGCGTCGACGGCGTTCCGGCCAACACGCATCTCGCCCAGGTTTTGGTCGCCGCCGACTATCGTATGAAGCTGATCGGGCTCGGCATTGAAGAGACCGGCGTCCGATTGGTCAAATACGTCGACAAGGCCGATCCGTCCGTCGTTGCCCGCAACTCCCTTGCCCGCTGGTATTTCGTTCCGGACTATGAATGCGTCAAAATGACCGATGATCGGCTCGGTATGGAATTCGTCGGCAACGGCGTCAAATTGATCGAAGAAGCGGAACTGGTCACCGTCTCGGGCGAGCGGATCGTCTCTTCCAAAGCCAAGAATCGGGCTAGCCGCGAGTTCGTCAAAAGTTTTACCAGCCAATACCCGCAAATTTCCCAGGCGGCTCCGGTTTACGCCCAGTTGCGTAACGTGATCGACATGTTGGTCTGCGCCGCCCACATCCAAAAGGAAGGGTATTACGAAAAAAGCGGCTGGGATATGGAATTCTTCGGTTCCGAAAAGAAATTCGCCGTTGAAATTTACAAAACGCCCGAAAAGGTCGCTTCGGTCGTCGCCCGGGTCGAGAATGTCGGCAAAGGCCTTTTCAGCGTCCCGGTCAGCGGCGGGGTCGTGATCGAACCGGAAACCGCCCTGCAAGGCAATTCCGCGAAACCGGTCGAAAAGCAGTCGATTGAAAAGGCTTGGAACACCGTTCGGTTGGAACTCGCCGAAGGCCAATGGTGGTGGGACGCGAAATAGAGGGCAGAGGATTGAGGACAGGATTAGTTTAGAATCGAGTGCCGCGTCATTTCGAGCGGAGCGAGAAATCTCACCCTCGCCGATTGGGCTTGAATTTCAAGTCTTTTCGCGAGGGTGAGTTTTTTTGCGAGTTGTTTCCGTCGAAATGACAACCATGTTTGCGATCTCATTTCACAACAGCAGCCGGAAAGGAGCCGTACTCGACGCATTGACGGTGTGTCGGCGTTCGAATCTCATGTTGAGGTTCTATCTCAACACACCGTCAATTCGCTGCGCTCCTTTCCGGCTTTTATTCTTGAATGCTCTTTTTTCCGAAACAGGAAAGAACGCCGTCGGCGGTTCCGACGACGAGCCGGTTCTTGTCAACCGCCGGGGAACCGAGAACCTGGTCGGAAAGCTCCAGCTTCTGCAACAGCTTACCCGATTCGAGGTCGAGGACGTAAAAATTGGCGTCGGTCGCCCCGCAATAGACCCGCTTGCCAGCGATGATCGGGCCGCCTTCGATTCGTCCTTTCGCCTTGAACGACCATTGCAACTCGCCGTTTTCCGGATCGAGCGCATAAATGGTCCGGTCGAACGCCCCGAAAACGACCCGACCGGGAACGACTGCGGCCGGGGCACGAACCGATTGTTTAAGGGGGAATCGCCAAACGACTTCCGCTTTCTTCCAATCGACGGCGAGAAATTCGTTCCCTTCCGTCCCGAAAAACAGCCGATCCCCGAGAACGGCCGGGGTCGAACCGGTCGGAGCCCCGAAATCGACCGAGGCCCCTCCCTCCCCTTTCTCCAAATCGACGATGTGCAACTGCCCGTCGCAACCGGCAACGAACCCGGTCTTATCGACGACCGGCGGGCAGCAGCGAATCTGATCCGGGATCGCGTACTTCCAAACAAGAGCTCCGGTATTCGCTTCGAGGCAGTACAGGTTGCCGTTTTGCGAGCCGAACAGCACTGTTCCCTCCCACAGGTTGGGGCTGTTGTCGACGACCGCCTCGGTCGGGAACGACCAACGCTCGCGGCCGTCCCGACTGTCAAAAGCATGAACCTTCCCCTCGGGGTCGCCGACGACGAGCAGGCCGCCGTGTTCCGTTGTCGTCGTCGATTCCGAATCGCGGACGTAAATCGCGGGCACCAGGAATCCGGATTCGTTTTGGGCATGCCAACGTTCTTTGCCGGTTTCCAAATCGATCGCGAGAAATCGATCTTCCGAAGAGCCGAGAAACACCGTCCCCTCGGCAATCACGGGAGAGGCTTCGAACCAACCTTTCGTGAGTTTGTATTCCCAAAGAAGCTCCAAGTGTTCCGGCAATTCGTCCTTGGAAACTCCGCTCGCGAGAGCGTCGCCGCGAAAAAACGGCCAATCGGCTTTGACGGCCGAAACCGCCGCGACAAAGGCCAAAAGCACCGGGAATATGCGTTGCGAAAAAAGTTTCATTTTTGTGCCTCACTTCCGGGCTATCGATTGTCTTTGACCGCGTTTCGCGTCGTTACGATCAGCGAATCAATCGCCTTGCGATAATTTTCCAACGTTCGCGTCCAATGCCGAAGACACTTTTTTCCCTCGGCCGTGATCTCGAAAAGCCGTTTGGCCTGCCGGTTGCCCGAAGTGTCCCAGGACGAAACGACCAGTCCCCGGGATTCGAGCGATTTCAGAAAACGATAAATCCCGGAAAGGTCCGGAGCCTGTTCCAGAAAATTCGGGATCCCGCCGATACGTCGCGCCAATTCGTACCCGTGCAACGGTTCTTTCGCGAGAATCGCCAAGAGGGCCGGTTGTATCAATTTGTCCAATGTCGTCCCGGAACAAGGACAGCTTTCGAAAGTATTCTTTGAAGATTTGGGCATCGCAAAACGAGGGAAAAATACATTCACATCCGAATGGTGTCATTTTATGCGACGGACCGCCCGAAGGCAATCCGAGCGAAAAACCTGGGACGAACTCGGCGAGAGTTTTTTGCTTGCAAGGTTTGTTTTTGTCAGGTAAAATTCGTCGATCGGGTTGAATTTCCTGTTTAGCCGAGCGGCGTAGACGCCGGGGTCGTATTTTGACATTTTTTGGTGAGGCGGGTGCAATGCGAGCGCCGATGCGAATCGTTATTTTTTTCCTATTCGTTACAATCGTCTTTCCGTACGCGGTTTCGGCCGCGGAAACGACGCCGCCGTCGCGCGGTTTGTTCCCCGCGCCGGATCGGGCGGCCGTTCGGCGGTTGGAGCAGGTTGGGCAACTGATCGAACGCGACCGGATTTCCGATGCGATCCCCTTGCTCGGCTCGATTCTCGAAACCGAGGAGGATTTTTTTCTCGAACCGGATCGTCCCGGAGAGCGTTTGACCCGCGGCACGTTGAAAAGCGCCGCCGAAGATCGTCTTCGTTCCCTCTCCGAAGAAGGTCGTCGGCTTTATGCGATGCAATACGACCCTCTCGCCTGTCGTCTTTTGAATCTCGCGGTTGAAACCGGCTCGGTTCGTTGGTTGGAAAAAGTCGCCGCCGATTACTATTGTTCGGAAGCCGGGAACGACGCCGCTTTTCTCCTCGCGATGCACCGATTCGATCAAGGGGCCGCGGGAAGCGCCCTGCTGTTACTTCGGCGCATCGCCCAAGGGCCTGCCGCCGGGGAGCCCTACGAGCCGCTTTTCAGTTTGACTTTGGCCGCTTGCGAAAAACGTCTCGGGTATGAGAAAGCGGCTTCGGAAACCCTTGAGCGATTTTTGCGGCGGCACCCGAATCCCAAAATTCGAATCTCCGACGGGGAATTTTGGAACCCGGCGACCCTCGCCGAACTTTCGGGAAAGCTCGATTCGTGGGAAACGGAACCGGATACCGCCGATTGGATCGCCCATTCCGGTTGGCTCTCATCCCAGGGAATTCCGACACAAAATCCCGATGTCGCGGCCAGTGCTCCGCTGCTCGATCGTCTCTGGTCGGTTCCCGCCCTTTCGCAAACGAAACAGGCGAATCTTTTTCGTTTGATCGAAGGGAGCATGCGGTACGACGGAGAGTCTTACCTCCCAATCGGGCGGCCGATTCTCGTCGGCGAAATACTCGTGTTTCGCGGAGCGGACGGGTTGGTCGGCGTTCATTCCAAAACCGGCAAACGAATTTGGATCGGCAAAGAGACGGAATATGTGATGCCGATTTCGGCGACGTCCTATTTTCGCGATGCTTCCATTTATTCGCCGAACATCCCTCAATTGCAGCAATTGCTTTTGCGGATGTCGCTTTGTCATAACCAAACCCTCGGGACGCTCAATAGTGACGGGCGGTTGGTTTTCTCGATCGAGGACGAGCCGGACCCGTTGGAGTCGCGGGAAAACGGCAGGGCGATTTTGCTCGGACAGGGCAAACCGCTCGATGATCCCCGTAAGCGAATCGGTACGACGGTCGCGGCTCGGGAAGTCGAAACGGGACAGGTCGTTTGGCGGGTCGGCAAAGCCCCGTTCGTTCAAAAACAGCTTGAGCGGATCGAGGAGCAGCTGCAGCGCGAGCATCGTCAAGAACCGCCGCGACAACCGGGGCTGCCGGCGGGCGGAGCCGGTCTTCCGCGACCGGCCGGGCCCGTCGCGCGGGGGAAGGTGGTCCCGCTTTTTCCGCAGCGGGGCCCTCCGCTCTTGGCGGTTCCGATTCCCGTCGTCCCTGCGCCCGAAGCCGAGCCCGAACCCGAACGGCAAGAACCACCAAAAGACGACGCTTCCGTTCCGGCGGAAACGCCCGAACCGAAACAGCCCGAAGCGCAATCGAATCCGTCGACCGAGACATCCGCGATCGCGGATTCGACGATCCGTTTTGAACAGCAGGCCGATTCCCCGGATTCGGACGTTCCGACTGAAAAAACGAACGTTCCGACCGAAAACTCGGACGATTCGGCGAAAGCTGAAAGCGGCTCGAAAATTCTCATTTCCGAGGAGGAACGATTTCTCGGGGAGACCTATTTTCTCGGCCCGCCTTTGCCGGTCGGGGACTGCCTTTTCGTTCTCGGGGAGAATGCCGGCGTGATTCGGCTGTTCGTTCTCGATTCCCGGACCGGTCGGTTGATCCGGCATCAAGGGCTGCTCCAACCGCCGGTCGCGATTGAAACGGATTGGTTGCGGCGGTATCGTGGGCCGGTTCCCGCCTACGAGGAGGGAATCTTAGTCTGCCCGACGGCGGCCGGAGCGGTCGCGGTTTTGGACGGCAGCTCGGGAAAATTGCTTTGGTGTTACAGATACGCGGACATCCCCAAGGAATCGGAAGGGGATTCGCAGCAATCCCAGCCGGGCGGGCCGGGCGGTTTCGGCATGATCGGCCGGTTCAATAATTCGCCGTTCAATATGTCCGGATTCGAGGAGGAATTTCGATACTTGGTCAATTACGTCGGTTGGCAGATTCCGTCGACGATGATCGAACGGGGAAAGCTGGTTCTCGCTCCCGCCGATTCCCCGTTTTTATATTGTTTCGATCTGTTGAGCGGAGAGCTGCTTTGGAAACGCGCGAAAGGGCTCGCCAAGTATGTCGGCTGTATTTGCGAGAATCGGGTGATTCTCGTCGGGCCGCATTCGCTGATCGGCCTCGATTTGGAGAGCGGGAAAGCGGTTTGGGACGATACCGAATTGACCCCTTTGCCGAAGCGGGATGCTCCGGACATGTTCGGTCGTTCCCGGGCTTCGGCCCGAGCGGATCGAAGACGGGCGTCCGACCTTTTTGCCGAGGCCCCCGAACCGGAAACGCCGGAGGAAAAACCGGGCGTTTTCGGTTTTGATTCCGCCGACAGGACCGGTTTGAAAAAGGTTTCTTTTCCGGCGGGGACCACCCCCTCGGGGGTGGGGGTGCGCAACGGCGATTCGTACATGATCCCGATGAGCGATCGGTCCGTCGTCGTCGTCAACCTTCTCTCCGGAGAAACGGAACGGATTTGGAAATCGCTCGACGATTCGAGGTTAGGCAATCTTCTCGCCCTGGGGGGAAAGATGTATTCCCAATCGACGACGACGCTTGAATGTTTCGATCAACTCGAAGCGCTTTCCCATCGGGCGAACTTACGGTTGGGAGAGAATCCGGAAGATTTCGACGGGACATTCGCCTTGGGACGGATCGCCTATGCCCAAGGGGATCGGGATAAGGCGCTCGACCTGTTTCGGAAAGCGTTTCGTTCGAAATCGACGCCGAAAGTCCGCGCTCTGTTGCGGACATTGCTCGGAGAGGCGATTGAATCGGATTTCGCCAAATACAAACCGACATTGGAAGAAATCGAAGCGCTGGGCGATACCCCCGATTCCCTCGGTTCCCTTTTGTATGCGTTCGCGGTCGGTTCGCTCAAGGCCGGAGATGATGCGAATTTCGCCGTCGCGTTGAAAAAATTGATCGATCTCGACCAGCAACACCATTTGACTTGGAAATTCGATGCGAGGAACCAACTGCTGCTCGCCCGTTGGATCGGGCAACGGATCCGGGAGTTCGCCAAAAAGCTGGAGCAGGCCGCGTTTCTGCATGCTTTGGCCGAGGAGGAACTGAATCGGATTCTCAGTACGGATCAACCCGGAATCGCGGATCGAGGGTCGGTACAGCGTCAATTGAGGCAATACCTCGAATATTTCGGCTCCTTCCCGATCGCCGAGCAGGCGAAAAAGCAGCTGTTCCAGCTTTACGCCCGGGACAACCGCCTCTCGGAAATGGAATTTCTGACCCCCGCGCCGGGAAGCTCGCTCTTTCCGAAAATTTTTGCCGGCAAAAACGATTCCCCGGACCAAGAGACAACACGCGTTCAAGCCGATGGGCATGCCGACAGGAAAACCGATGGGCATGCCGCAAACGAATCGCTTCTCGTTCTCGCCCAAGGGTTGGAAGCGAAGGGACTGTATTCGGATGCTTTGCACTATTACCGTCTCGCGGGGGAGGCGGTTCCCGAAAGGCCGGAGTATGAAAAAATCTTACAGCCCCGGCTTTGGCCCCAGGGAAAGGTCGTGCAAAGCGAGCAGCCGACGGAACGAAAAAAGGAATTGCCCGGCTCCGGCCCGCCCTCAAGTGCCCCGTTCGGCATGTCCGAGGTGTATTCCGCTTCGATTCCGTATGTCGGAACGTATTCGCGATTTCAATCGGATTGCGATTTTTGGCTCGAAGGGACAAACCAAACGGCGGATCGGAAAAGACGGCTGTATTGCCGCAACGCGAACGGCCAAGAAACCTGGTCCGTCGTTTTGCCGGAATCGGAAGACGATGATTCCGAAGGGGATTCGTTTTCCAACGCCCGGATCAGCGGAATCAATTTTTCCGCCTATCCCGATTTCGTTTTTTCCAACCAGCAAGGTTTTCTCAAGGGGTACAACCACATCCTTTACTATGTTTGGGGAAAGAGACTTCTTGCGATCGACACCTTGAAACGGGATGCGGCCGGTGATGCCGTCGTTCTTTGGCAAAAAAACATGCCGGTCCCGTTTGCCCCCGCTTCGTACCTGCCGGGAGCGTTGAAATTGCGGCAACTCGCCCAGTTTCGGAATTACGGAAACGAGCGGTTCGTCGATCCCGTTTTCGTCAATTCCCAAGTTCTCTGCTTTCACAATTTCGACTCGCTTTGGGGAGTCGATCCGTTGACGGGCGAAACGCTTTGGGTTCGCGAAGCGTCCGCGGCCCGCGTTTTTTTGACGGGGGACGACCGATACATTTACCAAATCTCCTCCGCGAGCAAAACGGAGCCCCCTTTGTCGGTCGCAGCCCCCTACCTGAGTATTCCCCAGCCTTACGAAGCAAGTGTGCTCGAATCGGCGACCGGAGAGAGACTGGCCCGGGGCGTCTTGCCGCCGGGACTCGTCCATTGTTTCGAATCGAAACTGGTTTCCCTCGACTCGAAAAGTTGGAATGCCGCCGAACAAAAAATCGAAATTTACGATTTGGCCGATTTGATCCGCAAAGGGGCCTTGTCCGGAAATTCGAAGGAGGCAAAAAGAGCGAGAGCCCTTTCGACCGACCCGAACGCGATTTTTGATGACTCGCTCAAGCCGCGATTTTCTTTGTCGTCGTCGCTGAGTTACGAAGCGATTCTCGGCGTTCAGGGCAAAGGGCGACTGCTCGCCCTGCTCGACCAGAGCGGGACCTTGCGGATGATCGATCTCGCGACGGTCGAATCGGTTGGGCCGTCGATCAAAGCCCCGAAAATCGAAAATAAGGATCGACAAAAGGCCCGCTCAACGGAAAAATTCGAGGATTTCTTTATTGAATGGGACGAGGGGGAATACCTGGTTCTTTTTGTCGCCAATCTCAATACTTACGAGAATTCCCAGGGAAGAAACAGGAATCGGGAAAACCGGACCCCGTTGGAAGGAATCCCTTACCGCAATGTCGGGCAGGGCTATCTGATGCGGTACAATGCCCAGGGAGAGCCCGTTTGGGACAATCCGGTCTCGATCGAAAGATGGTATTTCG
>JAVBSX010000042.1:0-10413 GCA_031556455.1 Thermoguttaceae bacterium | reverse complement strand
GAAAATCCCCCTCACAAGCAAAATAACGAGCCGCGACCTGTGGTCACGGTTTCGTTCAAAGCGAGAAAAGACAATCCCCGACCGAACGATTTTCAAGAAGATATTGAAATACCGCGGCCTCGTTGGGCCGCTGCCGTACTGAAGACGGGAATTTTATTGACGAGGCAATAAAATTTGACCCATTTTCTCTTTCACAATTTGACATGGGGCCACGGCATTTTGAATTCCGCTGCGCTTCATACAAAATGTCGCTCCGTTCATTTTTTATCGCCCGCACAATAAACCGGCTTGAGTATAGAGGAAACTCCGGCGTCTGCGCCGCTCGGCTAAACGGATTGTCCGTGCGTAAGAGCAGCCTAATATTTTTTGACGGCTTCTTTCGTTTTGACCGGATCGTTCGGTCGATGGGCCGGGAGCGATTTCGGTTCGAGTTCCAGCTTGCGGAGGACTTCTTCGATTCCGCGTTCGAGTTGCAAATCGCGTCCTTCGAGCATCGATTTCGGGTCGTTTTCGACCTCGATGTCGGGTGTTACCCCTTCGCCTTCGATGATGTACTCCCCGTTCTCGTCGTTCGTCGCATTGAGCGGGACCATCACCTGCCCGCCGTCGATCAACGCTCCAACCGAGGAGATGCCGACGACCCCGCCCCAGCTTCTCTTCCCGACCAACGGGCCGAGACCCGCTTTGCGGAAGTAATACGGGAAGATGTCCCCGTCCGAAGCGGAGGTTTCGTTGATGAGACAAGCCAACTGCCCGTTGAACACCGTGTACGGGTACGTGCTCGGGGTTTCCCGGGTGCTGCCGAATCGCGTGCCGAGCAGTTTTTGGCTCAGCCGCATGATCACCCATTGCGAGATGTTGCCGCCGCCGTTCGAGCGGACGTCGATCACCATTCCCTCTTTGCGGACCTGGGGATAATACCATTTGATAAACTCGTACGCGCCCGGAGCACTCATGTCCGGAAGATGCATATACCCGATCCGGTTGTCCGTCGCTTTGGCAACCCGGTCGATCCGGTCGGTCACGAAATCGAGGTACAGCAACGACGCTTCGCTCTCGATCGGTTGGTATACGACTTTCCGCGACCCTTCCAAATTCGGCTTGTCATTGACCGTCAAGCTGACCGGGTTGGTTTTGTTCTGCAACAGCCGGTAAGGGTTGTCGCTGCCGAGCAACTCTTTGCCGTCGATTTCGAGGACGTAATCTCCGGGAGCGATGTTGACGCCGATCTCTGTGAGCGGCGAACGGTATTTCGGCTCTTGGTTCTGCCCCTTGAAAACTTTCGCGATTTTGTAGCGGTTCGACTCGGCGTCCAGCTCGAATCTCGCCCCGGGTAGCCCGGCCTTGGGTCGTTTCGGGATCGTGAAATCGCCCCCTTGAACGTAAGCATGTCCGACATTCAATTCGGAGATCATTTCCGCGATCACGTAGTTCAAATCACTCCGGTGCGCGACATACGGCAAAAGCGAACGGTATTGGTCGCAAATCGCCTTCCAATTGTAGCCGTGCATGTTCTTGACGTAAAAGTAATCGCGAAATTTACGGCACGTTTCGTTGAAAATCTCTTCCCATTCTTCCGCCGGAACGCGGTCGACCGCCAAATCCGCGGTCGGCAGGACGCTCGGCGTTTGCGTTGCGGCATTTGCGTTCGCGATTTTCAATTGGCTCGCGGCGCTGAAAAGAATTTTGCTCCCGTCCGGAGAAAGGGCGAACGTCCCGGCGATGTTGTCCGCCAGCTTCGATTCCTTGCGCTCTTTCAGGTCAAAGACCCGGATCGACGGGGTTTCGTAAGAATCCCGGCCGTAAAACGGCGCGCCCGATTGGACGTAAAACAGGAATTGCTTCGTCGCCCTCAGTTGCTGGTAATTCTCGAAACCGACCGGAATCCGGACAACCCGCTCCGCAAGCCCTTCAAAGTCGATCACGGTCTCTTGAACCGGCTTAACGTTACTCTTACCATTCTTCTCACCATCTTTCTTCTCTTCCTTTTCCTCTCCTGTCCTCTGTCCTCTGTCCTCTGTCCTCTTCTCGTCCCCTCCGTCCTCCGTCTTCTTTTCCTCAACCTCGTCGCTCTGCGGGCCGAACGGGTTCGGCACGTCCTTGCGAAGGGCGAGAGCGTAAATGCCGATGTTGCGGTTGCCGGCGAAGTTCCATTCCACGGAACTGATTTGCGGAGCATATTCGTGCCGGGCCAAATAATAAAGGTACTTTCCCGCCGGATCCCAGGAAGGAGAAAATTCGTTGTTGTTCGGACCGGTGATCCGATGCAACTGCCGGGATTTCAGATCCCAAACGTAAAGCGAACTGAAACCGGTCGCGTTGTCGAGCGTCAGTGCCAAAAACCGGCTGCAAGGGGACCAGGCGAATTCGAGCGAACCGCCGTTGGTATCGCGGGCGACTTCGAGCGGGACGCCTTTTTTGAACTCCTCGAAATCCGCGGTCGGAACGATGTAAAGCCGGTGGTCGCAGTCGGCGACCGCAAGAAACCGGCCGTCGGGGGACCAATCGGTTCCGCTCAGCATCCGCTCGAAGGAATCGGTCAACCGTTCCGGCGGGGTTTCCCCTTTTTGATCGACGAGGTACAGTTGGTCTTCGCCGCTCGCATCGGAAATGAACGCGATTTTAGAACCGTCGGCCGACCATGCCGCTTCCCGATCATGTGCCCCGGACGATTGCGTCAAATTGCGGGCGGCCCCCTTCTCGGCCGGAACCGTAAAGAGATCACCCCGGGCGATGATCGCGGCTCTTTTCCCCCCGGGAGCGAGCGCGAAGCTTTCGATGTTGCCGCTCACGTTGTATCGGGACGGCCGCATCGAAAGCCCGTCGTGCGGCACTTGCACCGGAATGTCCCGGGTTTCGCCGGTATCGATGTTGTACAGCCGCAATTCTCCGCCGAGTTCGTAAACGATTTTCGAACGGCTGTCGGAACTCGCCCAGCGAACGTCCCAGGTCGTCGAACGTGTGATTTGATCGACCTTGCCCGTCTCGACATCGTATTTGAACAGGTTCAACGTCGTGTCGCGATCGGAGACGAAATAAATCTCGTTCTTAACTTTGCCGTCTTCCGTTCGCCGGACCCACATCGGATCTCGTTCCGTTCGGGGAGAGACCGCGATTTTTTTGAACGCGTGCGTTTTCAGGTCGAAAATCGCCAAATCCTGCGCCCAGCCCCCTTCGTATCGTTTCCAACTCCGGAAATCGCGGAAGAGTGGGGCATACACGATCCGTTTGCCGTCGGGCGAATAATCCCCGGCACCGGCCGTCGGCATCGGGAGCCGTTCCGGCAAGCCCCCTTCGAGGCTCACTTTGTAAAGGGCGCCCAATTCCGTAACGCCGTTCGAATCGCGAAGGGAACGGAAGAGAACCGACTTGCCGTCCGGCGTCCAACCGTACACGATATTGTCGTAACCGCGACGGGGCGGAAACGGTCCCTGGGCCGGATAATAGGTCAACTGACGCGGATTTCCCCCTTCCGAGGGAATGACGTAAACCTGCTCGTCCCCGTCGTATTGGCCGGTAAAGGCGATCATCTTGCCGTCGGGAGAGTATTTTGGGAAAAGCTCCTGCCCTTCGTGTGCCGTCAATCGAATCGCGAGGCCCCCTTTGGTTTTGACCGTCCAAAGATCGCCGCCGTAACAAAAGACGACATTGTATCGATGCACATCCGGATATCGAAGCAGCTTCGAGACCTTCCCTTCCGGAGCAGGCGTCGGCGAAATGAGCGGCACATGTTCTTGAGCCGGGGCCGTCGCAACAGTCGATTCGGATTTCGGCTCCTCGACAACCGGCGGCTCTCCGGCGAGAGGCTCTTCCGCAACAGGCGACCCCTCGGCAAGAGGCGGTCCCACGGCGACAGGCGGCCCCTCGGCAACAGGCTCAACGGCGACAGGCTCCTCGTCGGCCGACGGTTCGTTGGCGGCAGGCTCTTCGCCGACAGGTTGCTCGACAACGGGCTCTTCGCCGACAGGCGGCTCCTCGGGGAGAGGTTTCTCGGCAACAGGGTCCTCGACGATCGGCTGCGGTTCGTCTTCCGGCTCCTCGACGAGAGTCTCCTCGACGATCGGCACATCGGCAGCGACCGGCTGCTCGACAGCGGTCGGCCGCTCCTCCTGTCCTTTGTCCTCTGTCCTCTGTCCTCTACTCTCAAAACCGGGCGCTGACGCTTCCGGCTGCTGTTTTTTACTCTCCTCGACGATTGGTTGCGGTTCGACTTCCGGCTCCTCGGCAGCGACAACCTGTTCGACGGCGACCGGTTCTTCGGCAACAACCGGCTCAACGACGGCCGGCTGCTCCTCCTGTCCTCCGTCCTCTGTCCTCTGTCCTCTCTCTTCTACCTCATCGGCGGCCATTTTGGGAACCGCGAAGATCACCGAAGACCGTTTGACCGGAACGGCGGTCCGTTCGGAAAACCGAACCGATTCGGCGGCCGACAATTTCGGCAAAGTGTTGATCGGATAGACCGACTGCTCCTTGGGCGGGGAATTGGCATAGGTTCGATTCCAGGTTTTCGAAGCACATTCTTTTTGAACAAGAAATAGCGAATTTCCCGTTTGATCCGTTTCGGAGGGAGGCAAGGAATTTTTCGATCCTGCCGTTGGATGGGAGACCAAGATTTTTTGGGAGGTTTTTCGTGTTCCCTGCCCGAGCGAGGAAGAAAGGTTGGTTACTAAAAAAACAACCACGAAAAGAAACGCTATTTTTTGGGATTGCATAGGGCTTGCCTCCGAGATATCCGGATAATCGAACTCGCTATTTCCGCAGCAAAAATCAGAAAAGATTTGACACTCTATTATACCACGGTTTTGTTAAAATAACAAATTTGCGCAGAATATTACGTTGAAAATTGGCCACACGTGTCGTCGGCACCCCAAAGAAACTCGCGGATTTGGTGCTCGTTTTGCAATTTGAGTAAGCATCGTACTCGTCATTTCGAGCGGAGCGAGAAATCTCACCCTCGCCGAAGATGTCAGAATTCCGGCCCTCGCGCGAGGGTGAGATTTCTCCTTAAGCTGCGCTTCAGTCGAAATGACGAAAGGGCGAAAAAAAACTCGCCAAAGATTGCGATTTTCCGCCGGAAACCTTACTGCCCGGAGCTCGGGGTTTGCGGCCAATAGACGGTCGGGTGCTTCTTGTTGATCTTGCCGATCGGGAAGGTCAAGCCGAATGTAACCGCGACATTGTTTTGCGTTTTGGCGTATTGGGAAGAAAGAATCACGTTGTCGACCAAATCGGCTTGAATCGCGATCCGCTCGTTCCACCAATATTTCAAACCGCATCCGAAAGGAATCGAGAGTGTGCTGCCGGAATACCGGGAACCGTCGAGATCGGTGATCGTTTGGTAAACCGTTCCGAGCCCAAACGTCAGAAACGGCCTCCATTTCGCGTTGCCGAGCGGGTAATAATGCACGCTCAGGTCGAGAATCGTCATATTGCTCGATTTCAGCGTCAACGGCGGAACGTAAGTTCCTCCCAGGGATCGTATATATTCCGCGTATTTGGATTGTCCGAAGTTCGTTGCTTTTTCCGGCAAAGCGGAATAAAACAAACGGGCCTCCAATCCCCAGTAATGGTCGCAATTCCAACCAAGTATAACCCCGCCGGACCCACCGCAATCCTGGTCGACCAAATTATCGATCAACTCGCTGCCGAACATGACCCCGCCGAAAATTCCGGCATAATACTGCCGGTCGGTCCAACTCCGCATCATCATCGGCCCCCCCACCCCGCGGTTGGGGCCTTTCGGCGATTTGAGCGGATTGAAATAACAGAGCGTCTCTCGGGTCGTATCATACAGCGGCGAGAACGAACCGGATTCCTCGTCTTCGTCTTCTTCTTCGTCGTCGGAGCCGTGCGGGCGATGTCCGAATCCCGGCGGGTAAGGCATCCCGGCTTGGTACCCGACTTGAATGTTCGGATAAGCGTATTGTCCTGCTCCGTAAGCGGCATTGGCATAATACGGATTGACTCCCGGATACTGGGAATAATAGGCGGCGTAATTGGCGTAGGGATATTGATACGCCGCCTGCTGGGCGGCATAGGGATTATAGTATCCGGCGTAAGCCTGTTGGTTGTAAACGGCTTGGGCGTTGGCCGTATCCGTGTTGCCGTAATAATTCGGGAAGTTTCCGTAGGCGGGAACAAGACCGGCCGCCTGCCCTTGCGATTGCGTGAGATCCGTCGCCGGATTCGCCGAACCGGCTTGAGAAGCGTACGGTAACAGCGACTGAGCGAGCATCGGATTCGCCGGATCGGGCGAAGCGTTTTCGGGGGCAGCGTCGCCGGATAACAGAAGATTCGGAGCGTTCGGAGGTATCGGGAGCGATTGCTCTGAAGGGGCGACGGAATTTTCCTCAAGCAAATCCTCGGTACTCAAAACCGGCCGTTTTCCGGCCGCCTGTTGAATGTCCGAGGGGGCGGCGTCTTCGTTCCAGGAAACGAGCTGAATCAGGGAGCTTTCCGAACGGTAAACTTCCGGAGTATGAGGCAACGGGGCCGTTTTCGGCTGCGGACGCTGGGGAACCGGCCGTTTCGGAACGAGCGTTTGAGCGCAGAGCCCTGTCGTCCAAAGAACGACGATCGCCGCGAAAAGAACCGCGAACGAGCGCAGAATCAGCCCACGGTCGGCGAGTGCTCTCGTCCGCCGGAGGATTGCGCGTTCGGATTCGTGATTTCGATTCATTCCAACGAAACTATGGAAAAATGGAAAAAATGGTGCGGGATTATGCGGAAAACCGTTTTTTGTGTCAAGAGCAAATCCGCCGCGTTTCCAAGAAGGTCGCAAAAAGAGTATTAGGTAAAGGAGTTGCCTCGATTTACCAACAGATGAACCCGATGTTCGCGGATACGAAGTTCAATTACTCGGCCCATTTTAGATATTCCGCCTATTTTACCGCCCCGAAAAGCAGCAGCCGGAAAGGAGCGCAGCGCATTGACGGTTTCGTGTCTTCGCGGTTGATTGGTATGCGCTGTCGCGTTGGGACACCGGCGTCTGCGCCGCTCGGCTAAACTCAGTCGTTGGCCTGCCAATCCTCGAAATCGTAAATTTCAAGGATCGGCGTTTGGTCAAGTCGCCAAGGGCCGAGACCGCCTTTTCGAACCGTTTTGACAAAGACCGGCGTCGCGTTTTCGATGAGGCGAAGATCGCGCGGGTATTCTCCGCTCGGACGGCGTTGCAGCACATACCAACGGATTCGCTTTCCCTGCTGATCGGTTGCGCTTTTTCGATAAAAATCGGTTCGCAATTCCCCCCATTGCCGCATGAGCAGCAACGTTTTCTTCGACGAAGCGCTAAAAAGCACCAATTCATCCTCGGCCGTATGCTCGTCGATCCAATCGAGCACCTCCCGGTCGAGCGAGTCCCAATAATAGGTCGGTTCGAAACCGGCCCGGCTCGCCCCGCCCAGCCCGCCGATCAAGGCGTTGTAATACGACAACCATTGCGGGGCGTACCAACCGAGATTGAAGACTCCGACCGCGAAAATCAGGACGACGACGATTTTTCCGGCCCAAAACCGGCGACCGCAGCGGGCCGACCAGCACGCCGCTGCCCCGAGCGCCGCGATCATCGCGAGAAACGGAAAGGCGGTTACAAACAGCCGGACCCCGTCGTGCGGCGGTGTCCCGGGAATCGCCCGAACGATCAGCAGGACCGTTCCGTGCAACAGAATAACGAACATTGCCCGGCTGTACTTTCCGCTCCAAAGACCGAGAAGCCCCAACAGCAGGAATCCGGACGGGATGGTGATCAACGTCCAAACGATCGTGTTGTACCAAGGCAGCGGATGGTCGAGATTGTACATCCGCCCCCAAAAGAGAATCGAAATGTTAAACCCTTCCCGCGAAGTGTTGAGCGAAACGAATTTGCAAAATCCCCGGACCGGTTCGAACCAGAGCGGCGGATTCAAGAGAAAAAAGACGCCCAAAGCGACCAGCAGCCCAGGCAAAAAACGATAAAGCAGCAGGAAAAACCGGGCGTTGAAATACGATTTGAGGTTGGAAACCCAAGAGGAATGTCGATCTGCGAATGATTGTTTTCCCCTCGAATTTCGGACCAGCAAAACGGACAACAAAAACGGTGCGAGGGCGGCCCAGCCGGTCCATTTCATTGAAAGCGTCAATCCCAGGCAAACGCCCCAAAGAACGATTCCCCTGATTCGTGCGATGCGCGACCGCTGTTCGTCGGCAAACGCCCCGTCGAACGTCGCCCAGGCAAGCAACCAACAGGCGGTCAGCGACGAATCGCAGGCGGCGATATGAGCATGGGCGAAAACCCGGGGCAGGAGCAGGATGATCCCGACGGCGAACAGCCCGACCTGCCGCGAAAAGAGTTTTTCCAACCGAAAGAAAACCGCCCCCATTGCGAGGGAAAAGAGAACGATGGGACCGAAACGGTATTCGGTTTTCGGCGAAAAAAGGTGCGGAAAACAGGAAGCGAAACGATATCCCGAGGCGATCACGACACCGTACCCGGCCGGATGCCCTTCAACCTGGGTCGTAAACACCCAATGCTTTTGGACGCTTTCCCGCGAAAAGGGAGCTTCCGAGCGGAAGGAGTCGAGAATTTTTTCGGCCCGATCGATCGACTCCCCTTCGTCCCAGGTGAGCGGCAGCATTTCCGATGTTGCGAGCAGGACCGAGAAGACACCGCAGAAAACGAGAACCGTCGGAAGATACGAGAGCGGTTTCACGAAAATGGTATATTAAAGGCTTCAGGCTTCAGACTTCAGGTATTTGTTGCAGGTGCAGACCGATCAAAAATATATTCGCGATTATTGCTCTCCGCGAAAAAATTGAACCGGAGCTTCGAACCTGCCTCTCGCGGTTTCGGGGCTTTCGTCGCTTTGCTCAGGAAGCCCCTTGGCTCATTTTCTGAGCGGAACACTGTATTTCAAGCGACTCAAAAACGGCCGGAAACGTACAATCCTGAAGCCTGAAGCCTGAAGCCTGAAGCCTTCTCTCACCGCAGGGCGATTTCCAGGATCGTGTTGCGGACATGTTCCGGCAGGCCGGGCCAGATTTCGGCCAGTTTTCCGATCGTCTCGGAATTTTCCGCAGCGGTTTTCACGGTCTCGGAAATTCGCTTCCGGCGGACTCGTGCCCGTTTGCCCGAGCGCTGTCGCTGCCGGTTTGTCCGGGAAACGAACTCGATCGTCCGTTCGTCCGTCTCGTAAACGCCGCTTTCGTCCTCTTCCTCGGGTTCTTCGTCCGAAATCATTTCGAGCGAGCGGACGACGACCGGCTCGGAGAGCAGATCGCCCGATTCCAACAGTTCTTCCGGAACGCCGATCGACTGCGGGGCGTCGAACGTATCCGATGCTTTCGAGAGATGCGAGCGGAACGCGGCCGTCGGCCGTTTTTCTCTCGCGGGCGGGACCTCTTCTTCGATTGTCGTTTGGAGCGATTTCAAACGCTGAAGCATCACCTCCGGATCAAAGGTCCGGTTCTGTTTCAGCAGTTCGGAGATTTCGGTCGCTTCCGAAACGCAAAACAGCGGTTCTCTTTCTTTCGGAGGATCGGAATCGAGTTTCGGGAAAAAAGGACCGCGGGTATGCGGCTCGTCAAAACGCAGATGCAAAGAAACGTTTTGCGTGCCAAGTTCCGAACCGGAATCCGAAAAAGCCAGTTTCGAACAAGAAATGTCCTTTTTGGGAAAGGGGATCGTCGCCGGCGTTTCCCCGTTGTCCGAGACGCAGCGGCCCGGGAAGGTGATCTCTTCGCTCGAAATTCGCTCTCCCTCTTCGGAAACGACGGCCCAGTCAAATCCGCTTTTTTTCCCGCCGTTTTTCTGAGCGATCCGGGCGATCATCGCCTTGGGAACGACCGATTTGCAGGCGCCGGACAACACCTCCGTCAAGGACCAGGTGTTGGTCGATTTCTTCGTGTTATCACTCATGAAAAAACTTGGAATTAAGAATTAAGAATTAAAAATTAAGAATTATCGGATTTCGAATCAACATTAAAGCGCGATGATAGTGATTTCCCTACCTGCTTCAATTCTTAATTCATAATCCTTAATTCTTAATTTTCGATCTCACTCATGCGGCTTCGTTGTGCGATTTCATTTCCGACCAACTGCGTTTGTAATGCAGGGCTTCGAGCAGTTCGGTCAGTGTCAACGTCCGGTTCTCCAATTCGAGCGGAATTTCCATTCCCGGGTCGCAAACGATATCGACCGTGCCGTCTTCGCCGATCAGATCGTCGAATTGGCGCAACAAGCCGTCTTGGATCGCCTGTCGAACCAAGTGTCCCCGCGTCGCGGAGATTTCGCCCGCTCTTTCGCCGAGGCTGTCCGCCGCCCGTTTGGCCAACGCGGGCAAATATTCGCTCGCAATCTCGATGATCCGGGGCGTGTAGACTTTAACTTGCATGTTTTCTCTCCTCAAAATGGGTAATGTCCCAGCGGCTAAATGTATC
>JAVBSX010000053.1:0-25362 GCA_031556455.1 Thermoguttaceae bacterium | reverse complement strand
GATTGGGAAAACATCCTCGAAATACATGATGCGCTCGGGAGCGACGATTTCGATTGGCGGAAGCTTTCGAACCTGTTGTATCACCAGCCGCGCATCCGCCAGAAAATGGCCCGGCTCAACACCATGCTCGCGCAAAATTAGAGCATTTGAGCAGTGATTCTCGATTAACCTTTGTAAAAACAAAAACGTCATTTCGAGCGAAGCGAGAAATCTCACCCTCGCGCGAGGGAAAGAATTTCGATTCTTTCGGCGAGGGTGAGATTTCTCCTTGCGCGTTGCTCCTGTCGAAATGACGCCTTGTTTTTCTCGCGAACCGTTCATTTCCAAACCGACCGGGGCATCCGCAATTCCCATTGCAGTTCGACAGTTCCGCCGTTGGAGAACGTCTTGATCGGCTGATCGGGCTGGTCGTCGGCCGGGACGAAGCATTTCGCGATCTGCACGATCCCGCCGTTCGCGAACAGCTCGATCGAGGTCCGGTCGGTCAAAATCCGGAGCGACAGTTTCCCGCCGTCCAGTTCCAACGGAGCCTTGATCCCGTCGAGGGAAATCTCTTTTTTGGCGAGGTTGTATTCAATGCGGCGGCCGCACAATTGCACGCCGAACGATTCGGCGGGCCGGTCGCCGACCGGAATCGCGGCCGTGTCGAATTCCAAATCCAAATCGCAAAGGCCGACCATGGGAATCGTATCTCCCTTGAACCCGATCAGGCCGATATTGCTCTCGGAGCCCGATTGAACGGCATCGCCTTCGACACTCCCTTTCGACAGTCCCCGGACTTCTTCGATCGGTTCCATAAACAAGCGGACGCCGCTTTTTGTCGTCCGGAGCGTTAAAACGCGGGGAACCGACATCTGCTGGTTGAACGGCATTCCGGGGTATTCTCCCCCCTGCATCCAGGCGATTTGAATGCGGCGGCCGTCCTTTTCCGGAATGTCGCTGAACGTTTGGGCCGCGTAATCGTTGCCGCCGTATTTCGAGCGGAACGGCCCCAATTCCTTTTGAAAGGTTTTGCCGTCGAACGAGCCGATCAAGTAGTTCCCGTCTCCGCCCCAGAAGACCCATTTTTTGTTGTTCGGATCGCCGTCAACCGCCAATTCGAACATGTCGGGGCACTCCGAGCAGCCGAGTTTCGTGATGTCGCAAATCTTTTCCCAGTTCTTGAGATTCTTCGAGGAGAAAAGGGCGTAATCCTCCCGGTCGAGGTACAGGGCCATAACCCAGACTTTCGACGGCTCATACCAAAACACCTTCGGGTCGCGGTTGCCCCCTTCGATATGCGGGATCACCGGATTCCCTTCGTACTTCGTCCAGGTCCTGCCCCGGTCGTTCGAGTAGGCGATCGATTGGGTGTACGGAACCCGCGGTCGAACACATGCCCCGGCCGAGGTGTAAAAAACGACCAGCGGCTTTTCCTTGCCGATTTGAAAACCGGAGGTGTTGTTCTTATCGACGACGCCGCTCCCGGAAAAAATCGTACCGAGCTTATCGGGCAGCAGGGCGTCCGGCAACTCTTTCCAATGCAGCATGTCTTTACTGACCGCATGTCCCCAGCTCATGTTCCCCCAATCGACGCTGAAGGGATTGTGCTGGAAAAACAAATGGTACTCCCCGTCGTAATACATCATGCCGTTCGGGTCGTTCGTCCAACCGCGAAGGGGCGAAAAATGAAATTGCGGTCGCAGTTTTTCCTTGTACAGATTCGGTTCGTCCGAATAATTGTCCGAGGCGACGATCTTTTCGAGCGGCTTTTCCCCGCCGGGAAGCCGCTCGGCCTTGAGCGTGATCGTTTTGCCTTTCCAACGCTCGACCTCGAGCGTCGCGAAGAAGTCAACGTCGTTCGAATCGGCCAGTTCGATCTCGAATTCCTGTTGGAACTTTCCGTCGAGCAAAACCTGCAACCAAACTTTGCGGCACCCTTTTTTAACAGGCAGGTGCAGGAACTGCTTTTCGATTTTGAAATCCCGGGCCGCATCGTCAAGGGCGAGCTTGCTGTCCGATTGATAAATTTGATCGATATTGATATGCCCCCAGCCCCCTTTTTCGGCATCGACGATTTCGATGCGTGCTTCTTGGCCGCGAAATTCCCCGACCTCCCAAGCGTCCCAATCGAGTGCTTCGGTTCCCCCACCCTGAAGGTTCGGGCCCGTCGTGCTTCGCACTTTTTTCCCGTCGACCAGCAGGTTGATGCAGGTCAGATCCGTGTGCCCGCCGCCGCCGATCAAAAAGTTGATGTATTTCCGCTCGATCTTGAATTGCGGTGAGGTCAACTTTCCGGTCGTGCCGTCTCCGTTGAAAAAGGAATTGACGAGCCCTTGGCCGAGAAAGCCGCTGACCGGCATTTGACCGGGCAAGGTCCCCCGCGCCGGCCCTTTGCCGAACGCGTCCCCTTCGGCGGTCCAATCACCGTAATCCTCCCCCTCGAAATCGGCGATCAGGATATCTCCCTGCCCGGTCCCCGGCGTTTGGGCGAATCCCCCGGCCGCGAGAGAAAAAAGAACGAGAGAACAAGCGACGACGACAAATAACGATGGTTTGAGCATTTTGAAAATCATGGTCGATTCGGTAAGATTGCGAAATTTGAAGGCGGCACATTGAGCCGTTAATCCTTTTTAGCCGGTACTCCGCGTTCTTCGATTATCGAAAGAGCCTCGGCCCACAAAAACGGCACATTGATAACCGGCCAATATAATCGATACTGATGTCCACATGCAAGATGTACGCGATTTATGTCGGTTTATAGAGTGAGGTCAAACATTGTGGGCAAGGTGCTGCTTACGTGTCATTTCGAGCAGAGCGAGAAATCTCACCCTCGCCGAGAAAGCCGAAATTCAGGCCCGCTCGCGAGGGTGAGATTTCTCCTTTCGCGTTGCTTCAGTCGAAATGACAAAAACTGAACTGATCAATAGAATCGTTTTTTTAACCAACCCTTAAACATCGAGGGCTTGCATCTTGCGAAGTTCGACCTGGGCGTACGTTCTCTTGACGGCCAGTAAGTAAACGAGAGGCAAGAGAATAATTAAGTCCGTGCCGACGAAAGCGAGAGGAAAATAAACACCAAACGGCTGTCCAAACGCAAACGTAATCACCCCGAGAACAAGGAGCACGCATCCGCCGATTACACCGAAAAGAAACAAACCGCCGACGAGTCGCCGTCCCTTTCCTTGCGGCACCAGGATTCCGGCGATCCCTCCCAGAATTGCCCCGTAAAGACCGGCGGCACCGCCCAAGATGCCCCCGAGAAAAATTGCGAGTCCGGCCGTGCCGCCCGAGCCGAGTTTGATGTCGCTCACAGTGAGGCCCGATAGTTCGATCATTCCTTTTCCGGGCATCACGACGTTGATTTCGAGCGTAACCGATTCCGGCTTGAGGTTCATCAAATTGAATGGCAATTCGAAATCCCGCCAACCGGACGTTCCCTGAATTTTCTGCATTGTTCCGTATTCCCCTAGCGTTCGCGAAAAATAGTGACTGCCGTCCGGCAGGACATTCCACATTTCGAGGTAGGCGATTCCTTCGACATTTTCGTAACGGACTTTGCCGCGAACGACGTACATCGACGAAGTCGGAGTATGTTTCACGGTCGTGACAGTAACCGTTTTCGCTTCTGACTGATCGTTTTCGACCTTGAAATTTTTGAAAACGTCCGTGATTGGCCGCCCCTTGTCGCTTGCCGAGGATGTCGCAACCAGCAATACGAACAATCCCAAGGCAATACAAATGCTATTTTTCTTCATTGTCGCGTTCCTTTCTGTAGGCGGTTAAAAAAGTCGTCAAGGTCGGGAGGTCGATTTTGCCGTCGACATGGGCGCTTCGCAGCAATATCTCGAAACGGTCTTTTTTGACATGTTTTTCGTACAGCTTGATCTTTTCGATCAACCGGTCAAGCCGCAACCGGACCGTCGGATAACTGATGCCGTACTCCTCGGCCATTTGCTTCAGCGAGCCGGACGACAAGAGAAAACGCCGGATAAAACCGAGGTCTTCCTCATTCATCCCGGCTAGCCAAGCCGGAAATTGCGGTTCTGAACTCATACCATCAACAAGGGTTTGGAAAGTTTCTTCCGGGAATTTCTAAATCATTAAAGTTTATTTTAACAAAAAAATAAATAATATCAATATCAATTTTAATAAAATTAAAAAATTCGTGGCAGCTGGGAAACGAACTTGAGGAATCGGCCCGAGGGGATTGTTCCTGCTCTTCGTGATTCTTAAAATGAAACGGTCGGTGTCGTGGGTTTTATTTGAAATTACAATTTTCGTAATACCTCTGCCGTTTGGAGTTTTTTGGAATAAAACCCCGCTATTCGTCATTTCGAGCGAAGCGAGAAATCTCACCCTCGCCGAAAGACTCAGGATTCCGGCCCTCGCGCGAGGGTGAGATTTCTCCTTGCGCTACGCTTCAGTCGAAATGACAAAATCACCATTCCGCTGAAGTGTTACCAATCACCCCTTTTAACCTCACCGATGTTCGCCTATCCCGCACTTCTTTGGGCTTTGCCGGTCGCGGCCGTGGTCGTGTTGATTCATTTGATCAACATGTTCCGGCATCGGCGCGTCGAATGGGCGGCGTTCGAATTTCTGCTCGCCGGCTACAAAAAATCCCGGACCCGGATTTTTTTGCAACAGCTCCTGCTCTTGCTGCTGCGGGTGTTCGCGGTTCTCGCGATCGTCCTGATGCTCGCCCAACCCCGGCTGTACGGCCCGATCGCCGGGATGTTCGGCGGGGAACGGCCGCGGTTGCACCTGATTCTGCTCGACGACAGCTTTTCGATGAGCGACCGGGTCGCCGGGGATACGGTTTTCGACGACGCGCTCGCGACGGTCGGCAAAATTCTCGAACAACAGGCCCGTTCCGGCCGGGAGCGGTTCTCGCTCATCCGGTTTTCCCAGGCGAAAGCGGTCGAAAGCGGCAAGGCCGCCGATTTCGAGGAATTCCTGCTTGATGAGGCCGGATCGCCGCTTGCCCGGGAGCGGATCCGGATACTGGAACCTTCCGAAAGCTCCGCAGGCCCCGAAGAGGCGTTGGCCGCGGCCGTCGCCCAGCTTCCGGAATTGACGGCCAAATACCGCTGCGTCGTCGATCTGGTGTCCGATTTCCGGCTCCGCGATTGGGAACAAACCGAGCCGCTCGCAAAATTGTTCGCCCAGATCAAAAACCAAGGGGCCGCGATCCGCTTGATTCGGACCGTCGATTCGCAGCATCCCAACCTCGCGATCCGGCAGGTCAAGACCGTCGAGGGGATACACGCCGCCGAAGTGCCGATCCTGCTCGAAGCGACGGTCGTCAATTTCGGGACCCGCCCTGTCGAAAACGTCCGGCTCGGTGTCGCGCTCGACGGCCGGTCGCATTCGAGCCCAAACATTCCGATCATCGCCCCGGAAAAAGAGGCGACTGTCCGTTTTCCGGTCCGGGTTGCCGGCGGCGGTCCGCACAAGGTTCAATTGCAACTCGAACCGGACGCGGTTGCCGCCGACAACCGATATTCGTTGGTGTTGGACGTCCCGCAAGAAATCGCTGTTTTGCTGATCGTTCCGGATTTGCAGGATCGGGCGGTTCCGGACCAGGCCGATTCGTTTTTGCGACGCAACGAGCCGGAAACCGATTCGGAGGATTCCGGGGCGGTGTACCTCCGGACCGCGATCGCTCCCGAAGGTGTTCGGACGGGCGTTCGGGTTCAAACGGAGTCGCCCGCCTTTTTGAGTTCCCATCCCTTGGAACGATTCGACGTCGTCGTCCTGCTCGATGTCCCGCCCTTGGAGCTTTCGGCCGTCCGGAGTTTGGAGTCGTGTTTAGCAAGCGGCGGCGGCGGGGCCTGTTTATTCGGCCAGGCCACCGAGCCGATGTTCGTCAACGAAAAGCTGTATCGCAAAGGGGAAGGGTGTTTCCCGGTCGCGCTTTTCAAGCAAGAGACGCTGTTGCCCGATTATTTGACCCGCCGGCCCGATTGGACGCTCGCCGAGCACCCGATGTTTCGCGTTTTTGAAAAGAGCGGCTCACCGCTTCTCAATACGGTGCGAATCGAACGCTATTTTTCCGTCGAACCGACGGCAACCGCTGCGGCCGGGAACGGTTCGGCGGGAGACGGTTCGGTCGATTCGAAAAGCAGCCCGGCGAAAACCTTGGGGACCTTGCGCAACGGGGCTCCGCTCATTCTCGAAAAGGAATTCGGGCGAGGCCGGACCCTCGCGTTTTTGACGACGGCGGCCCCGGTTTGGAACGATTGGGCCCGGGGTAACCCGAGTTTTGTGATCACGATGTTGGAGATGATCGCCTACCTTTCTCGCAATCGCGGGGAACAGCAGTCGGGACAGGTCGGCCAGCCGATTGAGTTTGAATTCGACCCGAACCGGTACGAGAACGCCGTTCGAATCATCCCGCCGGTCCGAGAGCCGGTTTCTGAATCGACGTCGGAACCAACGTCGGATCGGGAACGCCCAGAGCCGGTTCTCGCCGTTTCGCCTGCCGCCGCTTCGAATCTCGCGAGTCCGATCGTCGCGGAATCGCGGCCGAACGCTTCGGGCCGGAATGTCGTTCGAGTCGAATCGACCGAGAGGAGCGGATTTTATGAGGCATGGTTGAGCCGGCGGGGAACGGAAGGGAGCGACGAATCGCGGCTGTTCGCGGTCAACGTCGACTTCGCGGAAGGGAACCTTGCGATTCGGGAACGAACGTCCCTGTCCGAAATGCTCCGCCCGCTCGGGCTCAGCGTTGAAGATTCGGCCCGGTTTGGGACCGCCTCGGAATTCGAGAGCGCCCGCTCACTCGATGATTGGCTGCTGTTCGTCGTGATCGCATTGCTCGGATCCGAATTGTTTTTGGCCGGCCGGTTGTTGCCGCCCGCGAAATGATAGGTTGTACTACTGCGTTGTTAAGATTCGTAATGCTTCAGCGGAATGGTATTTTCTCGTCATTTCGACTGAAGCGTAGCGCAAGGAGAAATCTCACCCTCGCGCGAGGGCCGGAATCTCGGCTTTTTCGGCGAGGGTGAGATTTCTCGCTTCGCTCGAAATGACAAAAAACGAGGTTTGCTTCACTCAAAACTCCAAACGGCTGAGGTAATACTAAGATTCAATCTTGGGAAGGTCGGTCGCCTACCTTATCCCAATCATTAAGTTTTACAACGCACTACGACTCGACCACGCTAAAGTCGGCGTCTGCGCCGCTCGGCTAAACGGCCCAATTCACAAAATTGGCATTTGATATACAACCAAAAATTCCCAAAGAGAAACCGATGTCGAAATCAATCTTGCTTTTCGCGGCTCTTGGAGTCGCGTTTTTTCTCGCTCCGCTTTTTGGCGCGACCGAAATCGTCAATCCCCGGGTCAACGGCCGCCCCGAACCGGTCGGCGTCGAAACGGACCGGCTCGTTTTCAGTTGGAATCTCGCGGATTCTGTTCCCGACACGCGGCAATGCCGGTATCGCCTGCTTCTCGGCACTTCGGATCGGTTCGAGCCGCAAACGCTGCTCTGGGATTCCGGCCGGGTCGAATCGGACCGCTGCATCGAAATTCCTTATGCCGGAAAAGCGTTGGTTTCTTCGAGCAAGTATTTTTGGACCGTCGAAATCGAGAACAACCGGGGAGAAACCGCGAAATTGGCGAAACCGGCGAGTTTGACGACCGGGATACTCCGGCCGGAAGATTGGCAAGCGAGTTGGATCACGATCGACCGGACCGATCAGGACCCGCTGCCGATCTTTCGCAAGGCGTTCGCGATCGATCCGAACAAGACCGTCGCGAATGCGACCGTACACATTTGTGGGCTGGGGCATTACGAGTTGCATCTCAACGGCCAAAAGGTCGGCGACCGCTTTATCGAACCGGGTTGGACGAATTACCGCAAGAGTTGCCTTTATTCCTCTTACGATCTGACCGACCGGTTCAAGTCGGGGGAAAACGTGTTCGGCGTACTACTCGGCAACGGCATGTACAACGTTCCCGGCGGGCGATACGTCAAATTTCAAGGTTCGTTCGGCTTGCCGAAGCTGATCGCCCTGTTGCATGTTCGGTACGCCGACGGCAGCGAGCAGCATGTTGGAACCGACGCGAGTTGGAAGGGAACGCTCGGGCCGATCACGTTTTCCTGCGTTTACGGCGGGGAAGATGTCGATGAGCGCCGCGAGCAACCCGGCTGGGATCGACCGGGCTTCGACGAAACCCAAGGGGATTGGCGGCCGGCGAAAATCGTCGACGGCCCGGGCGGGGCGCTCGTCGATCAGGAAGCCCCGCCGGTCGTCGTCGCCCAAACCTTGCGGCCGGAATCGCTTAAGCGGTTGCCCGACGGCCGGTACGTCGCCGATTTCGGCTACAACTTTTCCGGCCGCCCCCGGGTCGTGCTCCAAGGCAAAGCGGGACAGACGGCGACGGTCAAAACGGCGGAAATCGTTGATCGTGTCTGGGACGGACACTCTTACACGACGACGCTGCGCGGCGATGGGAACGAACTGCTGCTGCCGAAGTTTACGTATTTCGGGTTCCAGTTTCTTTACATCGAAGGGGCCGTTCGGGAAGAGGATCGGACCGCGGCCGATGCCGAAAAGCCGACATTGGTTTCCGTCGAAGCCGATTTGACGACCAGCTCGGCGGATCGCATCGGCTCGTTCGAATGTTCCGACGAGCTTTTCAACGAGATCGACGCGATGATCGACCGTTCGGTCCGGAGCAACCTGCAAAGCGTGTTGACCGACTGCCCACACCGGGAAAAACTCGGTTGGTTGGAGGTCCCTCATTTGATGGGACCGGCGATCCTTTCCCGATACGACGTTCATAATCTGTACCGCAAAACGTGTCGCGATATGAGCGAGTCGCAGCTTGAAAACGGGCATGTTCCCGACATCGCTCCGGAATACACCCGCTTTTCGCAAGGGTTTTTCGAATCGCCGGAATGGGGGAGCGCTTGCGTCCAGATTCCGTGGTTGCTTTACCAATATTACAACGATACGGACGTTTTGCGGCGATCGTACCCGACCATGAAACGGTACACCGAATACCTTCGCTCGATCCGAAACGAGCAAGGGCTGGTCAAAGCCGGTTTGGGGGATTGGTATGATTGGTCGGAGGAAAAGGGACACGCCGGTTACTCTCAGCACACCCCCGGCGAGTTGACGGCGACGGCGATTGCGATCGACGACCTCCGGAAGCTGAAGACGATCGCGGAACTGTGCGGCAAGACCGAGGATGCGGCGATGTTCGAAGCCTGGTTTCAAGAGGTGGTCCGGGATTATTCGAAAGCGTATCTCGATCCGACGACCGGGCAGGTCGCGACCGGCTCGCAGTCGGCTTTCGCGGAAACGCTTTTCGTGTTCGGATACGAGAAGCCCGAGATTCTCGGTCGATTGGTTGGCCGCATCGAATCGGACCGTTACAAACCGACGGTCGGCGAGGTCTCTTTCCCGCGGCTGATTCGCGCCCTGGTTGCCGGGAACCGGAACGATGTACTTTGGAAATTGATACACCGAACCGACAAGCCGGGTTACGGTTACATGCTTAAGGAAAAAGGAATGAAAACGCTCTCGGAAACCTGGGACGGGCCGGGCAGTTCAATGAACCATTGCATGTTCGGTCACATTCAAGAATGGTTCAGCGGGACGATTCTCGGCATCGAAACGCGGCTGCCCGAGGAATCGACGACCTTTCGGCTCGCCCCGCGACCGGTCGGGACGCTCGTTTGGGCGAGAGGGCACTACGATTCGGTGTACGGCCGGGTCGAAAGTTTCTGGAAAATCGACGGCGGCCGGTTGTTATTCCGCTGTGTGATTCCGGCGAACACGACGGCCGAGATCGTGATGCCGACGACCGATCCGCGTTCGATCACACTCAACGGCAAATCAATCGGTGCTTCGCCGCTTACCCTCGGCGGGGGAATCTACGAATTCGAAGCGCAATGGGCACCTCTAAGAATTCGAACAATGAGCCGGGGGCTTACGCCCCCGGATGGTCCGACCCTTGATTTGACGGTATTTTATCCGGGGGCGTAGGCCCCCGGCTCTTGAAAAAAGTATTTTTCGAGGCTGCCTTTAGTATTTTGTTAACGTCAAATTGCTGAAATCACGATTATCGACCTTTTCCAAAAAAAACAGCGGATCAAGCTCATGCCCTCACAACCCGAAAACGATTCTTTCCAACTGGCTCCGATCGAGGAAGAGGAAATCGGGTTTGCTCCGATCGAGGACGAGCCGGAGATCGTGATCGCCCCCGATTTTCCCTTCGATACGCAACAGCGGCTCATCCCGGTCGTCTGTTCCGCCTGCAAGACCCGGATGTACGCGACCGAGGATCAGGTCGGGATGTACAAGGTCTGCCCCGATTGCTTTCGGAAAACAGAGATTCGTGCCGTCGATCCGGAATTCTTGTGCGAGGTCGAAATTTCCGAAGAGGGCGGTTACACCGTCAAGCCGCCCGAACTCGAAGAGGTGCCTCGCGCCCGGCTCGACGTCGATTATCGAACGGTCGAAGGAACGCTCAAACCGCAGTTCGTCGGCGATCGTTACATCGAAGAGCAATCGCCGTTTTTGGAGCGGATGCTCGATTCGGTTCTCAAAAGTGACGAGGAAAAAAGCGAGGAATCCCGGGCCGTTCAATTCGAACGCAAAATCGAAAAAGAAGCCGAAGCCGTTAAAACGGCCGCTCAAGGCGGGAAGATTGAGGAATACATCGCCGGGACGAAAAACGATCCGGCCCAGGCCGCCAACCCCGCCGCCCGAAGGCTCGCCGAACGGGAACGTCTCTTCAATGCCGTCGCTTCGGCACCGTCGGTTGCTTCGGACCCGCTTCCCGTCCCGCCGCGACCGGCCCGACCTGCGGAATCGAAAGTCGTTTCGGCCTCCCAGTCGCCGCCTGTTACGAATTCGACTCCTGTTCGCAAGCGGCCGAACGCCTCGCTTTTGTCGCCGCTATTCGATCAGCGATTTCGCCCCCGACTGATCGTGCTGTGTGTTTGCGGTTTTTTGGGAAATTTTTTCGGAGCAAAAGCGGGGTCGATGATTTGGCAGATTCTGATCGACGAGGTTTACGGCCAGGGACTCGGCTATTCTTACGATCTTTCGGAAAGCGGCTTTTTTCTCATCAGCTTTTGGGTCGGCGTCGCATTGACCGTTGTTTGGCTCGCGATGCTCTTTCTTTTCGGGATACACCTTTTTTTGGAGACGGCCGCCGGAAAAAAACGCGTTGAAAGCTGGGGCTCCTTCAATCTTGGTTTCGGACTTTCCTATCTCCTTTGGACGCTCCTGATTCTTTTCCTGTCCGGTTATCCCGGGTTTTTCGCTTGGCAGGGAATCGGCCTTTTGCTGCCGGCTTGGAAAAATTGGCTGATCCTCCTCCTTTTTTTCGGACAATTTCTCTGTTTTCCGCCCCTGTTTCTCTGCCTCGTCGGATCGGATACCTTTTTCGGCGTTGAGTCGCTCAAAACGCTCGCAACCCTGGTGTATCGGCCCGGCCTTTGGCTTCGGTTTTATTTCAAGACGGCGTTGGTTGTCGGTATTCCCTCGGCCGTCCTGTTCGGCCTGTTTTTCCTTGGAGCAGGCTTTGCCGATTACGAAATCACGCAAACCCATTTTTACAACGCGGTCGCCGCGATTTTGTTGACGCTTTGCGGTTTTTTCATCCTTTTGTACTTTCGATTGCTCGGTCAAGCGGCCCGGGAAATTCGCGAGCAATAGGAGAATTTTGCAATCACAAAGCGGTTGAAACACCAATACTAGCCCCAAGCGTCAGCGCGGGGGGATAAAATAGAGAACGCACGAATACCACCCCGCGCTCACGCTTGGGGCTAGTTTTTCCAATAACCAATTTGACACAAACAATGAAACCAAGGTTGCGGGACGATCTGTTCGCGATTTGGCGGGCCGGGGTTGAAGGGGTCGATCCCGAACGCTTGATCGACGAAACCGTGCAATGGGATGAGAACACCGAAACACTTTGCATCGGCGATGCCGAGTTTCCCCGTCGCGACTTCGACCGTGTCCTCGTTCTCGGGGCCGGCAAAGCGTCCGGGAAAATGGCCCTCGCGCTCGAACGGCGACTGCTTTCCTTCCTCGACCGAGAACGCGTCCTCGGTTGGGTCAACGTGCCGGAAGACTGTCTCGCCCCGAGCGAGGTCGTGCATTTGCACGGAGCAAGACCGCCGGGGCTCAACGAGCCGACGGCAGCGGGCGTTGACGGTTCCCGCGAAATCGTTCGCCTGATTGCCGAATCGCGGCCGGGAGATTTGTGCTTCTGCCTTCTTTCCGGCGGCGGGAGCGCGTTGCTCCCCGCTCCCGTCCCGGCCGTTTCCTTACAGGAAAAAATCGATCTGACCCGGTTCCTTTCGGGTACCGGAGCGAATATCGACGAACTGAACACGGTCCGCAAGCAACTGAGTCTTCTCAAGGGAGGCGGATTAAAGCGGTTGTGCACCGCTCGCAACCTTCCGCTCGTTTCGCTCATTTTGAGCGACGTTTTGGGTGACCCGCTCGACATCATCGCTTCGGGCCCCACCGTCGATAATCCGACGACCGCGTCCGATGCCCTGTCGATATTGAACCGATACCTGGGAACCCGCGACGATCTGTTCAAGAATGTTCGAGCGTATTTGAACGACCAACAGCGAGCTGCCGACGGGAAACGAACCTCGAATCGGGCTGCCAAAACGCCGCTTTGTTTGAACCTGATTATCGGCAATAACGCCGTCGCGGTCGACGCGGCGGGGATCGAAGCCGAAAAGCGGGGGTATTCCCACGCGATGGTTTCGGCCCGGGAAAGCGAAGGCCCGGCCGAAGAGGTTGGCCGACATCTCGGTTCGATGCTGCTCTCGATGCTTTCCGGCGGCCCGGATTGCCTCATCAGCGGCGGCGAGCCGACCGTTCGGCTCGTCGATCCGGCGATTCGCGGCCGGGGAGGTCGCAACCAACAATTGATTTTGGCGATGCTGATCGACCTGTTGCAAACCGAACACGAGAAGATCGACTTGCGGCGGCCTGTTCGTTTCGCGGTTCTTTCCGGCGGCACGGACGGGGAAGACGGGCCGACCGATGCGGCCGGGGCGTTTCTCGACGAGGACGTGATCCGCAATGTTTTAAACGGAACCGAGAATCCCGTCGATTACCTGAACCGTAACGACGCCTACCGTTATTTCGAGAAGTTCGGTGGGCTGCTCAAAACCGGCCCGACCGGCACCAACGTCTGCGACCTGCGGGTCGTGGTCGTCGACCGATCCTGCGGTTGACGTATTGACGGCGGGCGCCGAAAATCGGTTTTGTGGGAGCTTCGTTTCGGGACCGCCGCAAAAAAATCAGGCGTCATTTCGACTGAAGCGCAGCGCAAGGAGAAATCTCACCCTCGCGAGTGGGTTTGAATACTGACCCTTTCGGCGAGGGTGAGATTTCTCGCTTCGCTCGAAATGACGGCAGCGGGTCAGTAATTGAAAATCTTTGCCCAGAGTAATTTTCCGAGAGTAAAGACTGTCGCCTCTATCGATGGGCCCCTTACCGTTCCTGCATCCATTTTCGAATCTCGCGTTGCACGGGCGGGGACTGCCGGACAAAAAACGTCCGCGAAAGCTCATCGACGAGGATCATCCCTTCCCCCGAATGTTTGGAGTCGCCCGGATCGAACCATGATTGCGGTTCGACGTTCAACTTCAGAATCGCGAGCAACTCTTCGGTCGTCAGGTTTTCCGCAAGCGCGTCCTTTTTCCGAGCAAACGCATGCGGTTCCAGCGTCCAGTATCCCGGGCGTTGGGCGGCAATCACGGTCGTGATTTCGATCGTCCCGGAATCGACGGTCCGGTAGGTCAATCCGGCTGAATCGACCGCGCCGAGAAGCTGCGAAATCGCGTCGTCGATCATCCCGTTTTCAAGATGCAGCATCCCCTTCAATTCCGAAAGAGGCGATTGATCCTCATTCAAGGCGCGATGATCGACCACGATATGCAGCCCGGTTAGCCGTTCCAACGAACGAAGCAATTCCGCGAGCGGCGTCAACGTATAGAAATGTAGCGTGATCGGTTTCTCAAGCGTTTTCCAAGCGGTCTGCTCCGGGAAAAGAGCGGCTTCGGTCAAAGTCGTTTTTTGCGGCAGTTTTCGTGCGACCCGAATTTGCTCCAACAACCGCATGATTTCGTCGTGCCCGTTCGGGTTTTGGTTGACGACCAAAACGTCGTTTTCAAAAGAGATCGTCCCCTCGCCCCCCTGCCTTTGCCAAGAGGTCGGGGCGATCAAACGCGGTATGATCTCCGGGAGCGGGCTTGAGAAAGAGGATGGGCTTGCCAATTCCGGCTGCGTCTCTCCGGCAGGCTGTGCCGCAGCGGCAAGAATGTCCCCGATCTCGTATCGAACGACTCTCAAAACATTTTTTTCCGGGTCGGCCGAACTCAAGAATATCTGCTCGTGATCGATTTCCGAGGAAAGACGAAGCGGCCTGAGAATCACGGCAAGAGTTTCCGCGACGGTTGTGTTTTCCAATTCGAACGAAATGGGAGTTTCGACCGAAATCCCCCGGAGTCGCAGGGCGCGGAAATCGAAAGTAAAAGGAATACCACTGTAATCGCCGAGGGTTCGGATCGCCTCCAAAAACGAAGCCTGGTCCATTTTCAAGGACGCGATCGGCAATTGAAGCCGCTGGGCGACATCGACCGGAACCCGCTTTTGGATCGGCTGCGGGACCGAGGGGGATTCGCCCCCCGTATCCTCCAAACTTGGAGCGGCCGCTTGCGTTGCCGGACTTTCGGCCGAATCGGCGGGCTGCCCGATCGGAGACAGCTCGGGCGGAGAAAGCTCAGCCTTTTCTTCCGAAATCGGCGAGGGAATCGATTCGTCGGTCGGTTCAGCAGCCGGTTCCGAGGCTTGCTGTTCGGGAACCGGTTGCGACACTTCCTCTTTTAGTTCATGTTCTTTCGGTGCTTCCTCATTCGGCTCCGCAACGGACAAATTCGACACCTGCTCTTGGGGAGGCGGGGAAATCGCCGGTTCCGCAACGACGGATTTCGGAGCCGGGGGCTGGGGCGTTGGTGTCGATTCCGGGCTCAACAGCAGGACGATCAGGTAAACGAGGGCGAGAATAACGACAACGGAGCCGAGAGAAAGGAGCAGAACTTTGCGGCCTGTTTGTTCCGAAACGCGAGCCGTTCTTGAGATGATGATCGGCGGGGACGGCTCGACCGTTTCCGGAACAACCTGCGGAGAGACCGACGGGAACGGCGTTGGGGCCGATTCGGTTGCGGCAACGGCCGCAGCCTCGTCCGGCAGATGTTGGCTTTCTTCCGGTTCCTCGACCAGAACCATGCTTTGACATTTCGGGCAAGCGAGAACCTGACCGATCAAAGCCGCCGACCGGACCGCGAGTTTCGCCTTGCAGGTCGTACAGCGAATGGTAAAAGGAATGTTGACCATAATGATCGATATTTATTGATTTCCGGGAAGTTTTGGAAATTCGACTTTTGCAAATTTCCCGCCGGAAAAATACCCCCCCTCGCATTTTTTCTTTAATTTTTTACAATTGTGCGGAGAGATTATTATATATAAGTAATTCAATCGCGAATCAAAATTACTCATCATCGCGCTCATTATTACCGATCCGCCGACAAAATCCAAGAGGAAAATTTCATGGTTACAACAAGCACGGATTTCGACCTGAAACAAATCGTCCTGACCAATGGTTCTTTCGGTCCTCGCGAAGTCGACAAAATCCTGGGCGGGGTCAGCCGGGACAACGCCCAATTCGACCAGTTGAAAGAGGCCGTTTCCGAGTTGCAGGCCAAAGACGAGCATACGCCCGCGAGTCAGGTTCGACTCGGCGTTTGCCTTTCGCTGATCGGTCGTTTTCAGGAAGCCCTCGGCGTTTTGAAAAAAGGGGACGGCGGAGCCCTTGCGCATTTTTATCTCGCGAAAAATTATTTTTACAATCACGAATACCAAAACGCCTTGAAAAGCCTCGACCTCGCCCAAAAGGCCGGTTACGGCATTGATGATTGCGCGATCATGCGTGCCGAGGTCTATCGTTATCTCGGGCAACCCGAGAAAGGCTTGGCGGAACTCGACAAACTTTCCGGAGCCGTCGAGCAAACCGCCGATTACCTTTGCGAGCGCGGGGCGACCATTGCCGCGATCGGCGTTCATCCCGAAGAGGCGATCGCCCTTTACGAACGGGCCGTCGCCGTCGACAAGGATCATCCCGGGGCGTTGTTCGGCCTTGCTATGGAATCCGAACGCCGCGGAAACGATGAGGAAGCCCTCGAACTTTACAAAAGGGCCGCCGCTTCGTTCCCGACCAATGTCGGGACGATGATCAATCTCGGCATCCTTTATGAGGATTTGGAACTGTACGACCATGCCGTGTTGTGTTACCAAAGGGTGTTGGAGATTTTTCCCAATCATCGCAAGGCCAAACTGTTTCTGAAGGATGCGAGGGCGTCCAGCGAAATGCATTTCGACGAAGACGCCCAGCGGAAGCGGGACCGGATCAGTCAGATTCTCAATCTCCCGGTTTCCGATTTCGAACTTTCGGTTCGCAGCCGCAATTGTTTGAAAAACATGGGAATAGGCACTTTGGGCGACCTTTGCCGGCATACGGAACAAGACCTCCTGGGCAGCAAGAATTTCGGCGAGACGAGCCTGGTCGAAATTCGCGAGATGCTCGCTCTCAAAGGGCTGCGGTTGGGGCAGTTCGCCTTGGAAAAGCAGGCCGCCGAGACCTTGGAACCGGAATCGCTCTCGCCCGACGAGCAGGCGGTGCTCTTGCGACCGGTCACGGACTTGAATCTTTCGGTTCGTGCAAGAAAGTGCATGAGCCGGCTCGGCATTCAAACGATCGGCGAACTCGTTCGTCGATCGGCGGACGAACTGTTGGAATGCAAGAACTTCGGAGTCACCAGCCTGAAAGAGATCCGCGAACGGCTCCAGGTATTCAGCATCAAACTCCGCGGCGAGTGATAACATTTAACCGGTACTCCGCGTTTTCAAGCCGGTACCCCGGCTCTTTAACCATGCTCCGCGCATCCCCAACGGGATCGGAACCGCGACACACGGTCGCGACTTCGATCCCGTTTTTTCGCACGTAGCCCGTCAAGAGACCGGCGTCTTCGCCGCTCGGCTAAACGGCCGATTCGCAAAACCGTCCTACCCTCGTTTCGAGAGGATGTTGGCTTCGTACTTGCGGACGTCTTCGATCCAACCGGTTCCGACCGGGACGCCTTGCTTTTGGCAATACATGTCCCAAATCGCTCCGAACGGCAGCGTCTTGAGCTCTTCCAACATCGCGAGCCGCCGGGAAAAATCCCCTTCCAGTTCCCAAGCCCGCATCTGATCGATCGGCTCAAGCAAGGCCGCGAGCAACGCTTTGAGCATCGCCCGGGTACCGATCACCCAGGCGAAAATGCGGTTGACCGTCGCGTCGAAGAAATCGAGGCCGATGTGGACCCGCTTGAGAAGGTTGTTGCGAACGAGTTCTTCCGCGATATTCCGCAAATCGTCGTTCCAAACGACGACATGGTCGCTGTCCCAGCGGACCGGGCGACTGACATGCAAGAGCATCTCATCGAGAAAGAGCGAGCAGGACGAGAGCTTATCGGCGATCCCTTCGGTCGGATGAAAATGACCGGCGTCGAGGCAGAGGAGCTTTTTGCGGGACGCGGCATAGCCCATGAAAAATTCGTGCGAGCCGACGACGTACGTTTCGCTCCCGATCCCGAACAGTTTGCTCTCGACGGCGTCGAGTTCGTGCTTGGGGCTGATCGATTCGGCGAAAATTTCGTCGAGCGATTCGGCCATTCTTTTCCGGGGAGAAAGCCGGTCGACCGGAATGTCTTTGTAACCGTCCGGCATCCAAAAGTTGACGACGGCCGGGGTTTTCAGCTTTTTGCCCATCTCTTCGGCGATTTTCCGGCAGGCGATCCCGTGTCGGATCCAGAATTTGCGGATTTTTTTATCGGCATGGGACAGCGTAAAACCGTCGGCCGCCTTCGGGTGGGAAAAGTAGGTCGGGTTGAAGTCGAGGCCGAGCTCGTTCTTTTTGGCCCAATCGATCCAACCTTGAAAATGTTCCGGAGCGATTTCGTCCCGTTCGATTTTTTTCCCGCCGTGTTCGAGATAAATCGCATGCAAATTGAAACGATGCTTCCCGGGGATATTCCGGAACGCTTCTTCGGCGTCGGCCCGGAGTTCCGGAGCGGTGCGGGCCTTGCCCGGGTAATTTCCGGTCGCGAGAATCCCGCCGCCGGTCAGTCCCTCGGTCGATTCGAATCCGCCGACATCGTCCCCTTGCCAACAGTGCAGCGAAATTTTGATCGTCGCGAGGGCGTCCATTGCCTTCTCGACATTGACACCGATCTGGGCATAACGTTCTTTGGCAAGCTTGAAAGATTGGTCTACGGAACTCATATTCGTTGTTCTCCTCGGGTTAAAATTGGCAATATGCAGGAAATAAGATAAATATTCAAAATGCGGATGTGAGATTTTGCAGGAATTGGTGCTTTTCCCGATTCAAAAAAAGCGAAAACCGGAAAAATGGGCTGGACACGGACCTGGTATTTTGGCAATAATTCGCGGCGTTTCTGCGGACGGCCAATATTGGGGATTGGCTTCAGTGATTGAATGCCGATCGGTTTGACGTTCGGTTCAACAATACACGGGATCACAAGAAAGAAAAAATATGGACGGCAGCGAACAATATAAAAAATTCCGGCAGGGCGTTTTGCTCGTTTTTTTTGGAATGATTGTTTTTCTTCTTGGCGGATGTCATGGTTTTCGGACGACAACCGACGAGACGGACGGCATTTATTCGCCGAAGCCGGCTTATAAAACCGAGGACAAAAGCAAGAAAAAAAGTACTTCCCCAAAACCTCAACGGTTGCAGGATTTCGTCGCCGCTCCCCGGCTGAACTGAAGTTTTCCCTATCCTTAGTTTTCACGAATACACATGTCCCGCATTATTTTACTCACCTTATTAATGATTAGCATATCCCTGGCCGGTTGTCAATTGTTGCCGGGAAAACGGGTGCGGCACAACGGTCCCACAAAATCGATTTTCGGAGTGCATCAAGGTGAAGATTCGGAATTCCAGAAGAAGGTTGCCGCCGATCCGTTTCCTTCCGCCGATTCGTTTTAACGAGTAAGGTTATAGGCTGTCGGACACGATGCAATACCGGATTCGATCTACGCAATCGCCTTGAAATCGTGGACCGCGCGGAGCACCGCACGTTGGCGCCGGAGGTCGGCAGCCGACCGGCTATTCTCTATCCTCTGATCTCTTTTTCAGAATGAACAATTATTTTCGGGCTATTCGGCTGACGTTTCGCTACAAATATTCGATTCTCGCCTCGATCCTCTGCGCTTTGTTGGTCGGCGTACTTTGGGGAGGCAACATTACCGTTCTCGTCTACCCTATCGTCGATGTCTGTTTCAAAAAAGAAACCTTTGTCGATTGGATCGATCGCAAGATCATGGAAAACGATCTTCAGTTGCAGGAACTTCGCGAAGAGATCGGAGTCTTGAAAAAAGACGTCGTGGAAAGCGAGGATCCGGTTGTTCGAAAGTTCGCGAAAAAAAAACTGTCCCGACAACAAAGCTCGCTCTGGTGGTACGAACTTTATCATTCATTTTTCCTGAAGGCCAAGCCTTATGTCGAGCGTTATGCGCCCGGGACGCCGTTCGGAACGATGGGGCTGATCATCGTCTTCGCCTTGGTCGGAACGGCGCTGAAGACGGGCTTTACGATCGTTCAGTCGATCCTCGCGGCCCACATCGCCCAAAGCGCGGCCAACCGGATCCGGCAGGAATTTTTCAACAAGGTCATTCAATACGACGTCAATCATTTTTCCCGGGAAGGGATCGCGGGGATCATGACCCGGTTTACATCGGACGTCCACAGTCTGGTCAGTGGGCTGGGGACGCTGTACGGCAAACTGGTCCGCGAACCGCTCAAGATGATCACCTGTCTGACGGCGGCCGCGTTCATCAGTTGGCAGCTCCTGCTGTTGACGCTTTTGCTGGTTCCCGTCGCCGCCTATCTCATCCGCTGGTTGGCGAGATCGCTGAAACGCGCCGCCCGCCGGTCGATGGAAGAGCTGACGAACATGTTCGGGCGATTGGAAGAATCGTTCCGTTCGATTCGCGTGGTCAAGGCGTTCTGCCGGGAGGGCCTCGAAAAAGGGAAATTCCGCCAAACGAATAATGCTCTCTATGCCAAATGGATGAAGGTCGCCAAATACGATGCGCTCACGAACCCGACGACCGAAGTGCTGGGCGTTCTGATGATCTGTATCGCCGTCCTCGCCGGATCCTATTTGGTGATGAACGAACGGACGGATATTTTCGGAATTCCGATGACGACGACGCCGCTGTCCCAGCCGGTGCTGCTCGTCTTTTTCGGTCTTTTGGCCGGAGCCTCCGACCCGGCCCGGAAGCTTTCCGACATTTTTACGCAATTTCAAACGGCGGCGGCCGCCGCCGACCGGGTGTTCGAGATGATCGATCGACCGATCGAAATCGTCAATCCTCCCGTACCGGTACCGTTCGGAAGGCACAAGCAATCGATTGTTTTCGAGCACGTCTGTTTCGAATACGAGAAAAACCGACCGGTCGTTCGCGATGTGTCGCTCGAAATTCGTTTTGGGGAAACGATCGCGATCATCGGCCCGAGCGGCTGCGGCAAAAGCTCGCTCTTGAATCTGGTTCCGCGGTTTGCCGATCCGACCGGCGGGGAAATTCGGATCGACGGGATTCCGATCAAAAATTGTCGTTTGCGGAACTTACGCCATCAAATCGGTCTGGTGACCCAGGAGCCGTTTTTGTTCAACGATACGGTCGTCAACAACATCAAGTACGGGGTTCCTCTCGCGAGCGAAGACGAGGTGATCGAGGCGGCCAAGAATGCCTTCGCCCATGATTTTATCATCGGTGAGTTGGCCCAGGGCTACGAAACGCCGATCGGCCCCGGCGGCGGACAGCTGTCCGGAGGACAACGCCAGCGGATCGCTCTCGCGCGGGCGTTTCTGACGGATCCGAGTATTTTCCTGTTGGACGAGGCGACCAGCCAAATCGACCTTTTGAGCGAACAGATGATACACAAGGCACTCGAAAAGTTTATCGGAAATCGGACGACGATTTTGGTAACGCATCGTCTTTCGGCCCTGATTTTGGCCGATCGGATCGTGGTGATGAAAGACGGGGAAATCGAGAGTATCGGGACGCACAAGGAATTGCTTGAGAACAGTCCCTTTTATAAACGCCTGCAGCAAATCGAATCGCTGTAGTCGCGGAATCGTTTAGCCGAGCGGCGCAGACGCCGGAGCCTTGACGCCGCCTTATTGCGTTCGTTCGATGTTCAGGGTGAGAAAGGCATGGTTGATGATATTCTCCTTCAACTCCGCCAATTCTTTTGCCGTGAAATCGACCAAGTCGATTTGACGGGCCAGGCATTCCCGCTGCATACGAAAACTCATCAGATACCCTACGATCCCCGTGGTGCGGAAAACGGCTTGACGATGATCATCGTTGTCGGTCACCTTTTTGACCAGATCAATAAATAATTCATAATTTTTCTTAAAGTATTTCTCGTAAAGCGTGTCAAAGAGAGGCGAGGGATAGAGGAGTTCAAAAAAGAGAATCCGCACATACCAATTCGGTTTCTCGGAATTGTAAATCCCTTCGACCATATTGCCCAGGAATTCGGCGAATACCCGTTTAATTTCTTCGTCGTTCGACATTTGAGGCGGGGATATCGCTTCACGATAATGTTCCAAAGACTGGATGCGATACGGAGCAAGCCGATCGAAAACGGCTTCGTACAGATTTTCCTTGCTTTTGTAATGGTACATGATCGCGGAAACGGTCAACTCCGCTTCATCGGCGATCATCCGGATCGTCGCGACCGCAAAAGGATAGGTCGAGAACACTTTTAAAGCGGCCAACATGATCCGTTCTTCCTTGACGAGCTTCGTTTTGTCGATCGATGAAAAGTCCGGAATGCTCATTTTTCTCTCCTTGCGACTGGAAATTGTTGGGGGCGGGTTTTGGATTCCGTCGATGATCTTTAATCTTCACGCAAAAAACGAACGCAGGAAACAGCAGCCCGAAGCGTCAGCGCCGGGTTGGTCTCGCCTTTCCGTACTCGATTAACCGGGCACTGAAGCTTACGGCTGCCGTCCTGATCCGAAATTTTTCTGATTGTTTCACATTTTGAGGGCAACGGTTTTTTTGACAGGATCACAGGATTGACAGGATGGGTTTGTCTTGACTCAAATCTTTTATTTTCTCCGGTTTAACGCCAATACACGGTTTGTAATACTTCAGCCGTTTGGAGTTTTTGGAATAAAACCCCGCTGTTCGTCATTTCGAGCGAAGCGAGAAATCTCACCCTCGCCGAAAGACTCGGTATTCCTGCCCTCGCGCGAGGGTGAGATTTCTCCTTGCGCTGCGCTCCAATCGAAATGACGAAAACGACCATTCGGCTGAAGTGTTGCCACGGTTTTTATTTTGTCTATTTCATCCTGTTGATCCTGTAATCCTGTCTCATTATGATTGCCCCTCAAAATATGAAAAGATCAGAAATTTTTTGTAACGATCCGTAAAACGCGATCGGCTTTTGATGCAACGGGGTCCGGCGTTCAGAATCGACGACAAATGATTCGCGAAACGAAAACGCTCCCCCCATTGTTTCGGGAAAATGTCAATTGACTTTGCAGAGGTTGAGTATAGTATTATTATAGAGGTGCGTTTACAGAATGCAATTCTGAAAAATAATACATATTTTTTTCTCGGCAAAGAATTAATGACGGAATATTCTTTCTATACCGATTGAAGGCGTAATTATAAACGTCTCACGGATGTTTCCTTTCGTTCGATAATCAAAGGGGTTTGACTCGCCAATACACAAAAAAACCAGCAAACCCGAGGCGACAGGTTTGTCCTGCCGAATCGTAAACAAACGACGATAAGGAAGGAGTAAGAAAATGAGCACTCAATATCATACAGAAGCGGTATTCGAGAATGCCGAAGAGCATCCCAACCCGGGACAACCGCGGCGAGGTAATCTGCCGAGAACAGAAAGCGAGAACCGTTTCGGAACGTGTTACGACGGTCTTTCGCCGGAAATACGACGCTTCGCGGAAGCGTTCGAGCGGTATCGCGACGAGCACCATCGTCAAATGCTTTCGTATAACGAAATCATGTTCGTCATCAAATCGTTAGGCTACCGTTTGGTCGACTAACGTATTTCACGTTTTCGTTTGCACCAACCCCAAGTGTTAGCACGAGGGGATTGAGTCGGCTTGGCAGCTTAGCGACATACTGAGTTCCAGGTAAAAAATGACCTCTTTGCAACCGTTGCGAAATCCGAATTCGCCCTGTAAGGGCGGCGCATAACAGCCCAGGGCAAAGCGAAGCGACGCCCTGGGTTACGGACCCAACAAGCAACAAGCAAGCGGCCTGTAAGGTCGCCGCAAAGCCGCCCCCCATGCGGCGGCCCTACAGGCCGCAGTCGTGCCGAGTCGTTCGCGACCCAGGGCGACGGCGAGTACGCCTTTGCCCTGGGCTGTAACGTACCGGCCTTACAGGCCGGGGAGCGAAAACCGACGGCTGCCCTTTTCGTGATGCTCTCAAAAGGAGTTCAAATTTTTTTCTGGATATCAGTAGCAAGTATTCCTGTTTTCCAAGCCGCTAAGCCGCTGACCGCTATTCGCCAATATCACCCCGCGATTACGCTTGGGACAGTATCAGGTTAAGATAAAGATCTTCGCGAACGCGACGAATCCTCACATCGCGATCAGGGCGTCGAGCATTTCGTTGATCACGGTCACGTATTTCGCCGTCGCCTGGTACATCCGTTGGAAGTTGAGGAGGCTGACCGTTTCCTCGTCGATGTCGACCCCGCAAATCGAATTCCGCTGGGCCGAAAGCGAGGTGTAATAACTGATGTCCCCCGTCGCGACCGCTTTGATCGTTCCGGCCTTCGACATGGTTTCGGTCACCATCAGCCGATACGATTCGGTGATCGATTTGTTGCCGAGCCCGGACAGCCGGGTTTCCGGTATCGCGGCGAGTCGGACGCCGTTTTCCGTGTCGGCGCCGATCCCGCTCGCACTGACCGCGAGCTTGCCGGGATCGGTTTTCAACGTCGAGTTGACGCCGATCGTCCGGGCGTCCGTCCCGACGAAAAACGTGTTGAGACCAAGTGCCGCGAGCACGTTCGCCGTGTCGTTCGCGAACGCGAATTCTTTTTCCGCCGAGGTCGAAGTGATTTTCAACCGGTTGTCCGAGGTGAGCTTCGCGCTGATCCCGTCGATCGCGTTGAGTGCATCGACGATGTCGTTCAACGTCGTTTTCTCGCCGTTCGTCCCGGAAAAATCGACGCGAATTTCCGTCGTACTCGCGGTGCCGCTCACCGTGTCCTGGACCAGCACCGAAAAAACACCGCTTTTCGGCTGTTCGAAAAGCCCGAGCTGATCGAGCGGGATGTCGGCGTCCTTAACGCCGGTCAGCCCGGTCAGTTCCTCGTACCCGGTCAAGCCCTGCCCGGAAGCGTAAAGTTTGTTGAATTCCCGGATCAGCGAGCCGACATACTCGTCGAGCTGCTCGGAAAACCCGCCGAGAATCGTGTCCCGCCCTTCATACATGCCGTTGAGCTTCCCGGACTAAACGTCGAGCGCGGCGTTGTTCGATTCGAATCGGATTTCGGCGAGCGAGAGATCGCCGTACGGATCGGTGTTGTAGCCGACGGTTACCTTCCGGGCGCCGTTGTTCGTAACCAACGCGTCCCCGCCGCAATAAACGGTAACGACGCCGTTCTCGTCCTCGTGTGTTTTAATGTTGATCAGGGCCGAAAGCTCCGAAAGGGCGACGAGCCGATCGTCGCGCAGCCCGACCGCTTCGACCCCGGGCCGCTCGGCCGCCTCGATCTTGGCGATCGCGTTATTGAGATTCGCGATTTCCGAGGTCAGCCGATTGATCTCATCGGCCGTATCGGCGATGCTCTGGTTGATGTCGACCCTCGATTTCAGGATCGAATCGCTCATCTTTTGAATCATTTCGGTCAACTTTCCCGCCTCGTCGATGCAGATCTGCCGGATGCTCAAACTTTCCGGCTGGTTGAGGACATCGCCGATCGCGTTGAAAAAGTTGTCCAATTGCGTGCTCAAATCCGAATCGGTCAATTCGTTGAGAATGAATTCCAATTGGTTGTAGACGTTCGATTGCGTCGAAGTGTTCATTGCATCGCTCTGCGAGGTCCGCAGGCGTTCTTCGAGGTACAGGTCGATCATCTGGATGACCCCGGTGACATCGACGCCGCTGCCGATCGTGTAACCGCCCGTCGTCTGTTTCGGATAGCTGCTCGCGAGGATCACCTGCTCCCGGACGTAGCCCGGCGTGCTCGAGTTCGTCAGGTTTTGAC
>JAVBSX010000310.1:0-17933 GCA_031556455.1 Thermoguttaceae bacterium | reverse complement strand
TTCCCACTTCCCACTTCCCACTTCCCACTTCCCACTTCCCACTTCCCACTTCCCACTTCCCACTTCCCACTTCCCACTTCCCACTTCCCGACAATGCCCGCGTCCTACTGCTACGTTTTGAACGTTTTAACGAAAGATCATCCCGGGATTATCGCCGCCCTTAGTTCCGCTCTGGGCGGGCTCGGCGGAAAAGTCCTCTCGTGTTCGCAAACGGTGTTGCACGGGTATTTTACGTTTATTTCGATCATTTCCGTTCCCGAAAACGACGATCCGGAAACGTTGATTCGAAAGTTGCGGCAACAGGAGTTTTTTGGAAACGACTATCTGATCTCCGTCGCGAAAATGGAAGGCTCGCCGGTTTCGCAACCCCCAAAATCGCGAACGGACGGATTCGTGCTTACGGCTTCCGGGACGGGGGAAACGGAGGTCGTGCAACGGTTCAGCCGTTATTTGGCGGATCACGACATCAACATCATCGACCTGTTTTGCGACCGGACGGAGACGGATTTCGTTTTGATCGGCCAACTGGAAGTGCCGCGACATTACGACCCGCAGGTTTTGCAGGACGATTTGGAGGAAATCGGCCGGGAGCTTGGTATGACGATCCGGATGCAGCACCGGAATATTTTCGACGCGACCAACCGGATCACCGGCGATTGGTAATCCGTTTAGCCGAGCGGCGCAGACGCCGTGCCGCAACGGGACAGACTTTCAAAATAATCGAACGATGATTCCGCCCGAACAGATCAACCGAACACTTGCCGAAATCTTCGGCTTTCGTTCTTTCCGGCCGCACCAGGAAGACATCGTCCGGGCGATTCTCGATCGGAACGACGTTTTCGCGGTGATGCCGACGGGAGGCGGCAAGTCGCTTTGTTATCAGCTGCCGGCGAGGTTGCTCGACGGGGTTTGCGTCGTCGTTTCGCCCCTGATCTCGCTGATGAAAGACCAAGTCGATGCGGCCCGAAGCAACGGAATCGCGGCGGCGGCCTTCAACAGTACGAGCACGCCCCGGGAACGCAACGAGATTCGCGATGCGCTGCGGGACGGCAAGTTGGACCTGCTTTACATCTCGCCGGAACGGTTCAATTCGGAACATTTTCTCGAACGGCTTAAAACGCTGCCGATTTCGTTTTTCGCGATCGACGAAGCCCATTGCATTTCGGAATGGGGACACGATTTCCGGCCCGATTATCTCGCCCTTTCGCGGATCGCCGCGGAATTTCCCGGCGTGCCGCTCGCCGCGTTTACCGCAACGGCGACCCGTCGGGTCGCGGATGATATTACGGCCCGGCTCGGCTTACGCAGCCCGCATTTGACGCGAGCCTCGTTCAACCGCGCGAACCTGTTTTACCGAATCGTCCCCAAGCGGGGCGTCGAAACGCAATTGCTCCGCTTTGTTCAAGAGCACCCGAACGAATCCGGGATCATATACCGAACCAGCCGCAAGAAGGTCGAGGCGACCGCCGCGCTGCTGTGCTCTCACGGTTTTGCCGCCCGTCCGTATCATGCGGGGATGTCCGATTCGGACCGGCATGCCGCGCAAGAAGCGTTTCGCCGGGACGAGTGTTCGATCATCGTCGCGACCATTGCCTTCGGGATGGGGATCGACAAATCGAACGTCCGGTTCGTTTTGCACGGGGATCTGCCGAAAAACATCGAAGGTTACTACCAGGAAACCGGCCGCGCCGGGCGGGACGGCGAGCCGGCGGAATGCGTTCTCTTTTTCGGTCGGCAGGACGCGATCGTTTTGGGCAAGTTCGCCGATGAGATCGAAGATGCCGAAGCGAGGGAGATCGCGAAAACGCAGCTCCGGCAGATGATCCGGCTCGCGGAAAACGACGCCTGCCGCCGAACGGAGTTGCTGCGGTATTTCGGCGAAGAGTATCCCGAACCGAATTGCGGCGGCTGCGACATCTGTTCCGGCGAGGTCGAGCGGGAAGATGCGACGGTCGACGCCCAAAAGCTCCTCTCCGCGATTTGCCGGACCGGCGAACGGTTCGGCGGGGTACACGCTTGCGACATCGTGTCCGGAGCGAATACGGAAAAGGTGCGGAAGTTCGAGCACGACCGATTGCCGACCTACGGAGTTGGGAAAGACAAGCCGAAATCGTATTGGCGGGCCGTGCTCGACGCTTTGCTCGGACAAGGGATATTGCGAGTCGAACCGTCGGAGCAGGAGCATCCGATCCCGAAACTGACCGAGGCGGCCTGGGCGATTCTGCGCGGCCGTGAGCGGTTTCAAATGCTCCGGCAACATTTTGCGACGGAACCGCGAAAGGGGAAATCGCCCTCGGCTCCGCGTGCACTCGCCGATCTCGATTCCTTCGGACAGCGGCTCTTTGCCGCTCTGCGCGAGCTGCGCACGGAGATTGCCCAAGCCGAAAACGTACCGGCGTACATCGTTTTTTCCGACCGTTCTTTGCACGAAATGTCCCTTTATCATCCGAAAACGGAGGAGGAATTTCTACAAATCAGCGGTGTCGGACAACGAAAAAAGGACGCCTACGGCGAGCGGTTTCTCGCGTTGATCCGGCGTTTTTGCGAAGAGGGATCAGGTTGACGTTTTCGCGAAAAATTCTCGAACCGAACTTGTTTAGCCGAGCGGCGCAGACGCCGGAGCCCCTCCGGGGAAAACTGCAATCAGGCAGCAGCCGGAAGCGTCAGCGCCCGGTTTATCGAACGCGGCGACGCGGGACCAACCCCGCTTCGCCCTACTACCCGACCAAAACTAAAATCGTTGCTGTCCCGTTAGAACTCCGGCGTCTTCGCCGCTCGGCTAAACAGCCCCATTAGCAAAATTAGCTTGGCATTGTCCTACGGAATTACGACATAATCCCCGTCGTTGGGGGTAAAAAACGACACGAAGATCTCCGGTGCGATCGATTCCGTCAGAAAACGGACGCTGCCGTCGGCGTACAAAAAATTCGACCCCCGGATGTGAAAGCTGAACAACTCGTTCTTGATGCTGCAATTGAACAATTGCCTGTCGAGGTATCCGCACGAACCGTCGATCCACATTTCGGAATCGGGGTCGGCCCATTCCGCGCCCGACATCGGTTCTTTCGGCGTTACATTCGGGTCGCCCGGTTTTTTGCCGTACTCGAATTTCTTCGGGCGGCCGCCGCACTCGAAAAGCAAAAACGTCTGGGACAGCCCATCGCCGACCGAGGAAATCCGGATGATCGGCTCTCCCTTGGCCCACGCGACATGCCGCATGTCGGCGAGTTCCGAATCGCTCAAAAAACCGGCGTCGAACCGCTGCGGCTGCAACAAGCCGAAAATGTAGTTTTTGGGCCGCGATCGCGCCGAGACGCCGATTCCCTGCAGCTTGCGTTGCGAGATGCGGATCGCTTCGCAAGCGGCGAAATCCGAGACGAAAAACTCGATGTAATCGCTCGCGCTCGGGGCGGAACGGCAATAGTGATTTCCGGGCGCATCCGGGCAAAGCAAAAACGGAATCCGGGTTTGACGGGCGTCTTTGTTGTCCGTGTGTTGCCAGTTCTTGGAATAATCATATTTTTCCGCGATCGACTGCTCTTCGAAATAAGGGAGCAGGAACGCGAAAATATTGTGCTTGATGTGGTGCGTGACCACATGAGAATCCTTGCCGTAGGTGTAATAGACGTAATCGGTGTACGAGGGCGGAAAACAGTCGTTTTGTTCGAGATAAAAGTGAACGGCGTTGCCGAGTTGCCGCATATTGCTCGTACATTGTGTTCGCCGGGCGGCGCTGCGGGCTCCTTGAACGGCCGGCAGGAGAATCCCAAGAAGGGCGCTGACGATAAAAAGAATCGTGAGAAGTTCAACCAAGGTAAAACCGGACCGTCGTCGCTCCGTTTTGAAGCGTCGCGAACCGGAAAAACGCCTCGACGAACGCAACATGCAAAGCCTCCGAAAAAAGACTTTTTTCAAGAATCCCCACGAAAAACGACATCGGGATTATAGCGACTTTTTTCAAAAAAACAGCATCGCCTCGGAAAATTGTTGGAAAAAGCCAAACACCAATGATAGAATGCCGGGCGTTCCGGTTGCCGGTCTTTACAAAAAAACACCAGATTAGGGCAGCAGCCGGAAGCGTCAGCGCCCGGTTTTCGACGCGGGAACACGGGGCAAACCCGGCGCTTACGCTTCGGGCTGCTGTTTGCCGTGTTCGGTTTTTTACATGAAGATCAATAACCATAACCAACAACAAAATTATTAATCATGAGCCGAATCTGTTTTTGGATTGCTATTGTCCTGGTTTCAATTCCCGCCGTCGCCGCCGAGCCTTCGGGAGAGATACGGATCGCCGATTATCCGTCCCTGCTCGAAGCGGTCAAGTCGAATCCGGGGCGACTGCTCTACCTTCCGCCGGGCGATTACGAAATCGGCGAAACCCTCCGGTTCGATCGCGATCATTCCGGTCTTTGCGGGCCCGGTCGTATCATTCAAACCAATCCGGAGGTTCCGATCATCGAGGTCAACCATGCCGAAGACGTTTTGCTTCGCGATCTGACCCTGATGCGACCTGAAGGGAAAACGGACACTTCTCGCGAAGGAATTATGGCCCGGGATTCTCGCGACCTTCGGATCGAAAACGTCCGGGTTCTCGACAATCGGACTCAGGCCGCCGCGATCTTGTTGCGAGGATGTTCCGATTGCCGCATTCAAAATTGTCTCGTCCAGAATTATATGAAACTCGCGATCGACGACCGGACGCAGAGCCCACACTACGGTTACGCTTTCAATTGCATCGACGGGACGGGCATCTCGGTCAACGCCTGTACGGGAACGTTGATCCAGGGAAATCGGGTGATCGAGAAAAACCTGCTGCCGACCCCGGAAATCAAGGAACGTTACAAACTCGGTTCCTTCGTCAAAAAGAATCCCCAAAAAGGGAGCATCATCAACCAGGAGGCTTGGGACGCCGAATATGTCAACAATTGGCATCAGGGCTCGGCGATCATCGTTTCCTCACCCGAGTCGAGCGACCGGACCCAAATTCTCGACAACACGATCGAAAACGCGGCGCAAGGGATCGACCTGCACTGCGATCATGTGATCGTCGCCCAAAACATCGTCAACAACGCTTTTATGGGAATGAAAGCGATGCACGGTTCGCGAAACGTGTTGATTCTCGGCAATCAGTTCATCAAAAACGATCTTTGGAGCATCGGCCTGATGCCGGGGGCTTCTTCCCATGCGGCCGGGTTCGAGGAAAACGGCGTCCGTTCGGCGAACGCGAATTGCGACGGCGGTTCGATCATCGCCAACAACATCATCTCGGATTTCGGCTACGGGCACGCCCATTGGATCTGGGGGAGCGGAGGTTCGCCGTTCAAATTCGACGCCGGGCAACTGCCGCACAACCCGCCGCTCACCGACGTGATCGTTTCGGGGAACGTGCTTTACGATCTGGGCCGCGAGCCGGGCGAAAGCGAATCGCCCCCCCGATACCGATATGCGGTTAGCATCTCGAAAGCGGACACCGGGCCGCAGCGACTCCGTTTTTTCAACAATATCCTCCCGCCCGGGACCGCCGGTGTCGCGAATGTCGAACTGCCGTCCGAATGATGGACCCCAAAGGTCGGTTTACGGCCTTCTACAATTTGGGAGAGTGAGGAATCACGACCGGAAGACTGGACAAATCGATCAGGTCCATACTCGAAGCGGGCGTCAAGGCGGACGAAGATTCTCCCACTAACGAAGAGCTGGACGAAGGCATCAGGGAATTCAAATAATTTTGGACCGGCATCTTATAGGTTACGACAAAGAGCATTTCGCCGATTCGAAAAGAATCGCCGGGCAACAGCGGCACCTCCCCGTTGATGCTTTGTTCTTTGACAAAAGTACCGTTCAATGAGCCGACATCCCGAATCAGCAGTTTGCCGTTATTTTCGATCAGCTCGCAATGCCGTCGGCTGACGACCGGATGTCCGATCGTCAGATCCGCTTGCCGACTTCGGCCGATCACACACGGAGACAACACGGTTCGAGTTGCTCTCAGCTGCGAATCGATAAAAATGGATATTTGAATTTCCATAACCATCGCCTTTTTGAATTTCGAATCACTAATAAATAAGATTCCTCTCTATTATATATTAAGACGTGTTTTTCGCAGGGGTTTCTCACAAAAAGTCTCAAAAAATGCGAAATTTTTTTCCTATAACCAAAAAAGGAATCAAAAAGCGAATTTTTGAACCACAAATCTTGTAATTCTTCTACGGAATGGTGTTTTCGTCATTTCGACTGAAGCGTAGCGTAAGGAGAAATCTCACCCTCGCGAGAGGGCTGGAATTCAGACTCTTTCGGCGAGGGTGAGATTTCTCGCTTTGCTCGAAATGACGAACTGTGGGGTCTTGTTTCAAAGAACTCCAAACAACTGAAGTATTGCAAAAATATTCTTGTGCGCGAAGCGTATTAATAATTCTGGTTAAATTTAAGGATTGTATCAAATAAACGGATTGTGTGGACGATAAGTGATTAATGATAGGCTGTCCCTCTCCCAATAGCAATCATTCCTTTTTTACTTACATTCGTTCAATCATGACTTCGAAAAATACAATTCAAGAAGAAGCGCTCCTTCTCAGGGACGAATTTCAACGTTCGGGATTTCAGATGCCCGAACAAACGCACAGAGCGGGCCTTCGCTTTCAAGAGGGAATTCAGTTTCGCGAGATTGGCCGGCGCGAAGAGGCGTTGGAACGGATTGCCGAAGCGGTTCTCTATTCCCCGTCCAACACCGAATATCTTTTAACGCTCGGTCAATTGGAATTCGAGATGGGGCATCTGAGCGAGGCCGCCCTTTGCTTTGAAAAGCTGACCATCATCAATCCGATGAACCCGTCGTATTGGTTGACGCTCGGCTACATCGACTATCAACGGGAAGAATACCAACGGGCACTCATTCCCTTTGCCGAAGCGGTCCGACTTGACGCCGGCTCGCCCGAGGGGACGTTTTACTACGCCGAATCCCTTCGAAAAACCGGTCATTTCGAAGAATCCCTGCATTATTATCAACGCCTGCTTCCGGTCGGAACCCGTTTGCCTCAAGCCGTTTACGGTTACGCCCTGTCGCTGTTGACGCTGGGACGGCTCGAAGAAGGCTGGGAAGCGTTCGAATTCCGCAAGGTCAGTCAAATCGGCAGTTGGCAGCAGCATTTGCTGTCGGATTGGAACGGCGTTCCGGACAACACCAAAACCGTTTTGGCTTATTCCGAGGAAGGTCTTTCCGCCGATGTCCTTTTCGCCTCGTGCCTGCCCGATCTGATCGAATCGACCGGACGTTGTCTCGTCGAATGCGAACAATCGCTGCATTCGCTTTTCGCAAGGTCCTTCCCGAAAGCGTCTTTCGTCCCGCTTTCGGCGGAACCGATTTTGGAACTGCCCGATTCCCCGGCTTGGAACCGCATCCGACAATTGGCCCCGGAAGGGGAAATCGAACAGGTCGCGTTGGGGTCCCTGCCGCGATTTTTCCGGAAACGTCTTTCCGATTTTCCCCAAAGGAAATCGTACCTTCTCGCGGACGGAAATTTGACGAGGAAATGGCGCCAAATCCTTTCTCAAAAGGAGAGCAAAGGAAATGCCGGCATTCTTTGGCAAGGGAGCTGGAGCGCGGAAACGGAACAACAGCGTTCGATCCCGCTCGATGCCCTGAAAACGATTTTAGATTGCGGTGCTCGTCATTCCTTGCGTTGGACCAGCCTGCAACAAGGCTCCCGGCAGGCGGATTTGACGCGAATCCGTTCGGATTGGCAGTTGGAGATCGGGCATTACCCGGACGTGCTTCGGCATCAAAATGTCGAGGAATTGGCCGGACTTCTCAGCGCTCTCGACCTGGTCGTCTCCCCGCCCGGTTGTATCGCGAACCTCGCGGCCGCGCTCGGAACGCCGGTTTGGTTGGTGCTGCCGTATCCGTGTGATTGGCGTTGGACGATCGGCGAAAGCGAAATCGCCTGGTTCCCGGGAACGCGGGCCTTCCGGCAAGAGATGAACCAGCCTTGGACCGATGTCGTCCGGGAAATCGAAACCGTGATCGAAGAATTTTCGGCGAAGTACTGTGCACCACACAAAAATTGAACCAAGGGGCTTCCTGAGCGAAGCGACGAAAGCCCCGAAACCGCGAAGATTGAGTTCGAAGCTCCGGTCCAATTTTTTCGCGGAGTGCAATAATTTTCTCCGCTTTCGAAATAGAACGAGCCGGAACCTGTTGGTCCCGGCTCATTTTGTTTGCACTACATTTGTTGCATGTATTCGGCGATTTGGACGGCGTTGGTCGCCGCTCCTGTGCGGAGATTGTCGCTCACGCACCAAAACGCGAGGCCGTTCTCGCAAGAAAGGTCTTCGCGAATCCGGCCGACGAACACTTCGTCCCGCTTGTCGCAGGTGCTCGGCATCGGATACTGTTTCTTCGCGATGTCGTCGACGACCACGATCCCGGAGGTGACCGAGAAAAGTTCCCGGGCGACGGCCGCGGTAATTTTTTTCTCCGTTTCGACCAAAATGCTTTCGGAATGGCAATTGGCGACCGGAACCCGAACGGCCGTCGGGCAAACCACGATCGAATCATCGCCGAGAATTTTCCGCGTTTCGTACAGCAACTTCAGTTCCTCGGACGTGTAGCCCTGATCTTTGACGCTGCCGATTTGCGGAATGCAATTGAACGCGATCGGGTACGGGAAACATTCGTACTGGTACTCTTTTCCGTCGAGCGCCGCCCGCGAGCCGCCCAGCAGGTCGCGGGTTCCGGGAAGCCCGGCGCCGCTGACCGCCTGATACGTACTGACGACGATCCGCTTGACCTTCCCGTAATCGTGCAGCGGTTTGACGGCGACGACCATTTGCGTGGTCGAGCAGTTCGGACTGGAAATAATCCCGCGATGTTCCTTGATTTTTTCGGCGTTGACCTCGGGAATGACGAGCGGGACGCTCGGGTCCATTCTCCAGTAACCGCTTTCGTCGATCACGACGCAGCCGCGTTTGACCGCTTCGGGAATGAAATCCCGGGCCGTTTCGTCGGGTGTGCTCGCGATCGCGAGCTGGACGCCGTTAAAGGCATCGGGCGTGAGTTCCTCGACGGTGTGGGTTTGATTTTTGAACGTGATCGGTTTCCCGGCGCTTCGGGCGGAAGCGAGGAATTTGATTTTTTTGAACGGGAAGTTCCGCTCCGCGAGAAGTTGAAGAATGATGGTCCCAACGGCTCCGGTTGCACCGACGACGGCAATTGAATCGTACACGAGATTACCCTTCCGAGAGTTTGAGGAATGGAAACAAAAGATTTTTTAGATCAATAAAATAGTATCACGGTTTTTCCCGTTTTTTCAAGGGGCGGGACCGAGGATTGCAAAGTCGTTGTGATCCGTCGGACACGCGAAATCGAGGCCGTCATTTCGACTGAAGCGCAGCGCAAGGAGAAATCTCACTCTCGCGTGAGGGCTGGAACACCGGCTTTTTCGGCGAGGGTGAGATTTCTCGCTCCGCTCGAAATGACGTTTCCGGCTGCTGCCACTCTCCGGAATTTTTTGTAAATATCAGTAATCGTCCCGCCGTCGATTCGGGCTTGAAAAAAATGCCGTTTTTCGGTACGATACACTTCCTCTTTAACAATCAACCCCCGAGATGCCCGGACCGCGACGTAAAAAGCTGACCGTCAAACGACTGGATATCCGACCTGCCCAGCAGGTTTGGGGGGAGGCGTTTTTGGATTACATCGCCGGGGAATGCCAACTGTCCGAGAATACCGTCGCCGCCTACCGGAGGGATTTGGACCGTTTTTTTTCCTGGCTCGATCATCGGGCGATTCCGGAAATCACGATCCGCGAGCTGGCCGATTTCGCCGATTGGCTCTTCCGCCAAAAGCTTGCCCCCGCGACGTTGGCCCGGCACATCGTTTCGGTCCGGCTGTTTTTCCGGTACTTGCAACTGGAAGGGTTTCTGAAAAACAATCCAGCCGATCTGCTCGGGAGCCAAAAGCTCTGGGAAAAAATGCCGCAGGTACTGACCCCGGGGCAGGTCGATCAGTTGCTCAATGCTCCCGAACCGGGCAGCAAGCTCTATTATCGGGACCGGGCCCTTTTGGAAATGTTTTACGCGACTGGCTGTCGGGTCTCGGAGCTTGTCAACCTTCGTCTCCCGGACGTGCATTTGAGCGAAGGGTATTGCCTCTGCACCGGCAAGGGGAACAAACAGCGAATCGTCCCGCTCGGCCGTCGGGCGATCGAAGCCTTTCGGCTCTGGTTGGAGAACGAACGACCGGTCGTTCTCGCTCGGGACGGAGGCGGAGAGGAGCAATACTTTCGCTTTCCGGATCAGACGGTGTTAAGAATCGACAACGGGTCGGACCATGAGCCGGGGCCGGCGTTGCATGATCCCAAAAAAGCCTGGGCCTTTTTGTCGTTCCGGGGACGGAAGATGCGGCGTGAGGCGATGTGGGAACTGATTAAGAAATACGCCCTCTCGATCGGGGCGCCGGTTACGATCAGCCCCCATACGATGCGGCATTCGTTCGCGACGCACCTGCTCGCCGGGGGGGCCGATTTGCGACAGGTTCAAGAGATGCTCGGACATGCGAGCATCGCGACGACCCAGATTTATACGCACGTCGATACGACCCGGCTCAAGGCGATTCACAAGAAATTTCACCCGCGAGGGTGAGCGTAACCCGGGTACAAAGCCTGTGAACGGGTTTTGTGATTATGAGGAAAACGCCATGTCATTTCGAGCGAAGCGAGAAATCTCACCCTCGCCCGAAGACTCGGAATTTCCGGCCCTCGCGCGAGGGTGAGATTTCTCCTTGCGCGTTGCTCCAGTCGAAATGACGACCGCGATTATGCGAAAGCGGTTTGTACGCGAACGGCACGTTCGGCCAAAAGGATCGACTCGGGAAGATCGTTCTATTGGTAAAGCCCTTGCAGCAATTTGACGGTTCGCTGGGTTCTTCGTTCGGCACGCAGACGGGCGCGGCGCTTGGTTTCGCTCGGTTTTTCGTAACTTTCGCGTCGTCGCATTTCTTTTTTGATTCCGCTCCGTTCGACCAACTTACGAAAACGCCGAACGGCGTCCATTACCGATTCTTTTTCCCTCAATGTCAGCTTAACCACTCCGAACCAACCCTTTCTTTTTTGAATACTGATCCGATAAACGAACTTTCGAAAGACACACTATCTTTTGGACACGATTTCGTCCTTACGCATTTTAGGAAAAATCGCAGAGAGAAAAAGGGGGGGGACGAGGATGTCGACCCGAAAACCTATGATTACAGCGACAGCAATCAAAAATCCGATCATAATGACGAAAATTTTCGAACCGCTGGCATGGGTTGGTCCAAAATAATCGAAAATAATGCCAGCTAATAAACGCCATCTTCGTTATTCCCCGCAAGGATTTCGAGAGAAAAGCGAAAAATTCCGCTGCCGGGGGTTGAGCTGGCGCCGGAATCCCCTAAAATCCATACTCGAAGTTCCCGAGTTCAGCCGCCGGGCGGTTACCCGGTGCGCCTTGCGGAACGTGCCTCAACGGCCGCAACGCCAACAAATTTTTTCGTGAATCGCGATTTTCGTCAAAATACGTGGGGGCATCCCCAAGAGCAAGACCTGAAACGGCTTCTGGAGATCGCCGTTTGGGAGGATTTGGGGGAAACCGGCGATTTGACGAGCCAAGCCCTGATTCCCCGGGGAATTCAAGGGCGGGGCGGCATTCATGTTCGACACCCCGGGGTGATTGCCGGCTTGGCCGCCGTTCCCCACTGCCTTGCCGCCGTCGATCCGAGCCTCAAATGGTTTTCCTGCTGCAAAGACGGTCAATCGGTCGAGGCAGGAACCAAACTTGGAGAAATCGTCGGTCCGGTACTAAGCATTATGATGGCCGAGCGTCTTATACTCAATCTTTTGAGTCATCTTTGTGGTGTTGCGACGTTGACCCGAAGTTTTGTCGACGCGATTCAAGGGACGAAATCTCGAATTTACGACACGCGAAAGACGACGCTCGGTTGGCGGCGGCTCGACAAATACGCGGTGTGTTGCGGCGGCGGCTTCAATCACCGGACCGGTTTGTTCGATGCCGTGCTGATCAAAGACAATCATCTCGCTTTCGGTGCTCTTCCGGGCAGCGTGTTGGACAGCGATCATTCGCTCGACATTGGCACGGATCAGTGCCAAACGGCCGATTCCGAGCACCGTCAAGCCGATTTTTCTCCTGCCGAATCGGTTCGCAGGGCCCGTTTTTATCTGACCAAACTTCTGGAAGAACGCCTTGCCGAAAAACGGGGCGGGCTTGAAGAAGAGGAATCCGAGGAGGACGAGCTTTTCGTCGGTGATCGCATTCCGATCATCGAGATTGAAATGGACACGTTGGACCATTTCGAGGACGTGCTCAAGGCGAATCCCGACATCGTTCTTTTGGACAATATGTCGCCGGAGATTCTCCGCGAGGCGGTCCGGATTCGCGATCGGGTCGGATCGACGACGGAACTGGAAGCTTCGGGCGGGATCACGCTGCAAACCGTTGCCGAGGTCGCGAAAACCGGCGTCGAACGGATCAGCGTCGGTTCGTTGACGCATTCCAACCGTTCGCTCGATATCGGCTTGGATTGGGAAGGTTAGGATTCTTTGTCGCGCTTCCGGTTCGATTATTGACGCCTCATTTCGAATAGAAGCCGGAAAGGAGCCGTACTCGGCGTATTGACGGTGTGTTGGCATTCGAATCTCGTGTTGACGTTCAATCTCAACACACCGTCAATGCGCTGCGCTCCTTTCCGGCTTTTGCTCTTGGCGTTCTTTTTTGGCAATCGCTATTTCTAATTTTCCCGCATGTTGCGGTACAGGTTGACGGCGATTGGGACGAAGAGCATCAATGGGAACCAGGCCCCGAGAATCGGCATCCCAACGCTCTTGCCGACGAATTGCGAGCCGAACTGGACGATGAGAAACGAGAAAACGACCAGGACGACGATGCCCATCGCCTTGAAGACATTGCGATCCCCGCGGGCGAGGATGATCGGCAGTCCCAGGAACAAGAGCGTGATGTCCAAAAACGGCTGGACGACTCGGGAATGAATTTTCAGCTCGATGTCATTGCCGAGGTCCAGCGACCGGTCACGAATCGCCCGGATGTAATCCCAAGTCGAAGCGTATTCCCGCCAGGAACGGTTGGCGGCGAGATAGGCGAAAGGGACTTCGCTGACGACGAAGCAGTCTCCCGGGGCGAGCCAGGAATTGTCTTTCGGCGTGAGGATGATTTGTTTTTCTCCGACCATGAGAGATGGTTCGGCGAGAATTTCTTTGGGCCGAACGACGTTTTTCATTAAAAATCCGGTCGGTCTGCCGTCTTGTGCGGGCGTGTGAATCGCTTCTTCCGCTTGCAGGTATTTTCCGTGTGTGGTCAGCGATTTGGAGAGCAGCGCGAAGTTCGGCGAGAGGATACGGCCTTCGGAATAGACGGCCAAATCTCCCTGAATCGCGAGAAAGGAATTGTAATCGGTTGCGGCGTTAATCTGTGATCCGCGATAATCGGCGGCATATTCGGCCGGGTCCTTTTGCAGATCGTCCAGGAAAACCGGAAAAACGAATTCCCGGGCCAAGGTCGTCCCGATCGTTAAAAACAGGACGGCGAAAAGGAGCGGTTTGACGACGCGGGCTTGGGAAATACCGGCCGCGAGAATTGGCACCAGCTCATTGTGTCGCATCATAACGGCAATCGTGATCATCGCCGAGGTCAGGCAAAGCAGCGAGGCGGTTTTCTCGAAAAACGGGAGAGATTGAATCGAATAAAACCGACCGATCAATCCGATCGCTCCAAGAACTCCCTCGCCCGCCTGTCGGAAACTGTCCAATTTGGTAAACAAATCGAAAACGATGTATATGCCGATAAAGCAAAAGAACCAGAGGAAGAGCGTTTTGAAAAAACTACGCAGGACGTAACGATCGATGATGGTCATTGGAGGAAATGGGAAGTGGGAAGTGGGGAGTGGGAAGCAGGGGAATAGAACTGTTCCCAAACACTGGTCCCTGTTCGCTAATGCGTATCAAAAATAATTTTGTCGGATTCCGGCGGAGAAAAATTCCGTATCGCCGTATTGGCTCGCCAAAGGGTTGATCAAGGAAGCGCTTCGGGCTTCCTCGAACGTCGGGGCGGTCGTTTCCAGGAGTTTGAGGTCGGAAAGCAAGTGGTCCAGGTATCCTGAAAACAGCGTCCTGTATTCGAACGGGATCGCTTTGGCCCTTGCATGATTGATATGCTTGATGATATTCGTCGTGCAGTTGTTCGAGACCGAATGATAAAATTCCGGCTCGCGCGAGAGTTTGTTGGCCCGTGCGAGAACATCGACGAAAACGGTCCGGACCTCTTCCGGAGTCAACTTGAGCCTGTACATGTAGACGTTGTTTTTGTTGATGTCCGTGCAAAGGCGAATCATGTCCCGTTCGTCGGCGATCACGTAAATCAATTCGAATTGGTTGCAAAAACCCCCGAGGGTGTCGTAGGATTCGCCGTTTTCGTAACGGGCTTCGACGGAAACGCCCAGATGCCGACCGTCGGCGAAACCGAAACTGACTTCGAGGTGAGCGACGGAAGGGAGACCGGCGAACGGCACTTCGATCACGTCCATGGTTTCGACTTCGGAAAGATTGTAAACCGCATCGAAAAATTGAGTGGTGTAATCGGTCGAACTCCGGTAATCCGTGTTGCGAATATTGTGTATGACGACCATCTCCCCTTGAAATTCCGCGGTCGCCTGTCGGGCGTGGTTCGGGCTCCAATGTCGTTCGGAGAGCGGCCGGAATTCGTCGGCGAACGCCTTTCCGAGGGAGCTCAGGGTTTCGAATTGCGGTTTTTTTTGCGCACCGGGATTCGGCGGGGCCCCCTGTATGCCTTGATAGTCCGGTGCTGCATTCGTCGGGTTTTGAATCAGAAGATTCGCGGCAACCTGTCGAATCGGTGAGACCTGGGAAGAGTTTTGGGGAGCGGAAAACGAGGCGGTTTGAACGGGGAATTGGTTTTTCGCCGATGGGTTGGTTCCTGAAATCGCGGCGGCAACCGGGGCGATGATTCCGTTGGAAGGGAGTTGGCCCAAGTGTTGGCTCAAATTTTGGCCCGGTTGTTGCCCCAGATGTTGACCCGGGCGAGCGGCAGTTTTCCCGGTTTGTGCAAACTGCTCATTTTTCCCGACCAATTTGTCCGGCTGCGGTTTGTATTGGTGCGCACAGCCGGCTCCGCCGCCGAACAGCAGCAGCAAAACGAGGTAAAATGCCGTCCAAAATCGTAAACCCATTCGAAAAAAACGCGAAAACGCAGCCAAAAATTGTCGTTGGGACCGGCCCACAAAGAGACCGGATTGGGAACGATACTAAACTTTTCGGCCTGATTCAAGAGCAAAAACCGGGTTGCTGACCCGCTCAGAAAATTTGAGCCAAGAAATAAGCCCGAAACGAAGCATCTCGCAGTGAGAGTTGAAAACGTCTGATCCCTCACTGCGCTTCGTTTCGGGCTGCTATTTTCGAGTCAAGATTTTTTTCGCGGATCAGTCAGTTGGGCTGGACAGGCCGATCACGATCAAGATAATGGTTTGGTCGTGTCGTCCCTTGCGGCTCCGGCGTCTGCGCCGCTCGGCTAAACGGATAGACGGTCAATTGACGATGCGCGACCGCACGAAATAAACTTTTCAACTCCGCTCGAAATCGCTCTGATGCATATTCCCGTTTTGTTTGACGAAGTTTTGGATTGGCTCGCCCCGCAACCGGGCGGGGTCTTCGTCGACGGGACGCTCGGAGCCGGAGGGCACAGCGAGGCCCTCGCCCGGGCTGTCGGCTCGCGCGGTACGGTGCTCGCGATCGATCGTGATTTCAAGGCGATCGAAGCGGCTCAAGAGCGGTTTCGGTTGCAAAGGGAAGTCGATCCGGAATTGGGGACGATTCGCCTCGCCCACGCCAACTACTCCGATATGCCCGAGGCGCTCGAAATGCTCAGCATCGTCGCGGTCGACGGCATTTTGTTGGACATCGGCCTTTCGAGCGACCAGTTGGCCGACCGCTCACGCGGTTTCAGCTTCGATTCCGAAGGGCCGCTCGATCTGCGGTTCGACACGAGCGAAGGGGAGCCTGCCCACGAATTGCTGGGATACTGGGGCGAGGAGCGGATCGCCGATACGATTTACCGATTCGGCGAAGAGAAATACAGCCGCCGTATCGCGAGGGAAATCGTCGAACGGCGTCGGGACAACCGGCCGGTTCGCACGGCCGGGGAGCTGGCCGAATTGGTGCGGGGTTGCGTTCCCAAGCATTGGAAAACCTCGGGCTCCAAGCGGTCCGTCGCGATCGACCCGGCGACCCGAACGTTTCAAGCGTTGCGAATCGCGGTCAACGACGAGCTCGGCTCGCTCGAAAAAATGCTTCAAACCGCGAGTCGGTTTCTAAAACCGGGCGGGCGAATCGCGATCATCAGCTTTCATTCTCTCGAAGACCGGATCGTCAAGAACGCCTTTCGCGAAGACGACCGGCTCGAAGTGTTGACGAAGAAGCCGATTCTCGCGAGCGATGAGGAAATCGAACGCAACCCGCGTTCCCGCAGCGCCAAACTTCGCGTCGCGGTTCGGAATTCGTGAGAAGGTAGTACAAAGTCGTGCAAATGGCCTTCGCCAAAAAACACGACGTCATTTCGACTGGAGCAACGCGCAAGGAGAAATCTCACCCTCGCGAAAAGGGCGGGAATTCCGAGTCTTTGGGCGAGGGTGAGATTTCTCGCGGAGCCTGCCCAGAGCGGAGCGTGGGGCTCGAAATGACACGGCCTTTTCCTTTTTTTCACGAAGCCCAATTCGACGACTTTGTAGTAGGTTGCCGATCTTTCCAAGAATCAGCCCTCGTCCGCATTTTGTCCCAATTCCGAAAAAAGTACGAAAAAATTGTCGCGACTCTTCAATAACTTCCGGCCAATGGTACAATACAAGTTGGTTCGTCGTCGGTCCAGTTAATCAATGTCGGGTTAGAGCACAGCGGCAGCAAATGTTTCGGAATTTTCAATCAGAAGAGAAGCAGTACCGGCTTTCCGCTCCTGTTCGGGTCGGCATGTTTTCGTACGATTACATTTCGCGGCAGGAAACCCTTTCGCCCGGCCTGCGGCAGATGATCGAAGAGCTGCCGCTTCCGAAAATATCTTCCGTCTTCGAGATTTTTCCCGCCGTCGCCGCCGCAATTCAACAGAATGTTGTCTCCGGGGGGATGTTTTGCCAATCGGCCTTTACCCTTCAGGACCGGAACGGAGATTGGCCGCAATTTCTTTTTGCCGGGGAGATTCAACGGAATTCTTCCGGAGAACCGCTTGAAGTTTCGGGCATGATCCAGGAATTTCGGGAAAACCAACCGCTCGCCCTTCGGCCTGAATCGGAAACGGCTCTCGCCGTTTCCGAGACTCTTGAAAGCGTCGTTCCCGATTCCCCTTCGGTTGTCCCCGATACGAAACCCGGCCCGCGAAATCAACGGCTCGACCAGGCGATCCTGCAGTTGGTTCAAGATCGAAAGGAAATCATTCTTTTTTCGATCGGAAAAAGCGGGCATATCCTCTTTTGCAACGGTCAAGGGCTTGAAACCCTGGGGCTGAAACCGCAACAGATGATCGGTCGTTCCTTCCGGGATTATTTTCGGAGCTTTCCCGAGATCGTTCAAAGTATCGAAACCGCCCTACGCGGGGAGACCGTCGATTGCACCATCCGTTTTCGCGGGAAAACCTATGAGCGACGAATCATTCCCTGCCGCGAGGACGACGGCTCGGTCGGCTTCGTCGTCGGAATCGATCTCGATGTCTCCGAAAACACCGAGTTGGCCCGGGAAGCGGACCGCAACGAAAAATTGTACCGGGCGATCTTCGACAACACGCATGATGCGATCGGGATCACCAAACAGGGACATTACATTCTCTGCAACAAGCGGATGCTGGAGATGCGAAAGGTGTCCGAGCAGGACATT
>JAVBSX010000415.1:0-7452 GCA_031556455.1 Thermoguttaceae bacterium | reverse complement strand
AAAAAAGTGCGTGCAAATCGTTGGAAAAACCGAACCGCAACTATACTCAATTCGCAGCTCAGGAACAAGGCTTTCGTCGACGGAAAATTTTTCGCGTCTTGGTTTTCAGGGAAAATGGTTCTATAATTGGGCGATGTTGTCCGCTCCAAAGTATTCAATCATTCAATACTAGCCCCAAGCGTAAGCGCGGGGTGATAAAAAACGTGCGTAAAAAATATCACCCCGCGCTTACGCTTGGGGTTAGTATAAAATCGAAAACGAAACCAACGAGCCTCCCCCAACCATGTCCCATCCCTTGCGAGTCTGCTTTATGATCGATGCCCTTTCGGCTCGGGCGGGGACGGAATGCCAACTCCTGCTCTTGCTCAAACATCTCGACCGCGAACGGGTCACCCCTTACCTCGTTTTGACCAAGGAAACGGAAGAAACCGCCGGAACACTGCTCCCCGAACACTGCCCGGTCGTGTTCCTCGGTTTGAAAAAACTTTGCTCTTTCGACGCTTGCCGCAAAGCGTTGCAATTTCGGTCGTTTCTCAAGCGGGAACGGATCGACCTGATTCAAACCTATTTTCCCGACAGCACGTTTTTCGGAGCGGTCGTCGGCAAGCTGAGCGGCGTCCGAACCGTTTTCGGTTCGCGGCGCAACATCGGACATTGGATGCGGCCCCGGGACGCCCGGGTCGCGAAATTTCTCAACCGGTTCCTGATCGATAAAATTCTCGCCAACGCCGAGGCCTGCCGTCGGGCCGTGATCGAACAGGAAAACGCGAAGCCGGAAAACGTGATCGTGATCCCCAACGGGATCGAAACCGACCGTTTTCAAACCGTGCCGATCTGGTCGCCGGAGCACGCCAACACCCCCCGGCGAATCGGCGCGGTCGGCAACCTCAAGCCGGTCAAGGGGACCGACGTGTTGATCGATGCCGCGAAAATCGTGCTCGCGACGCATCCCGAAACGCGATTCGAGATTGCCGGAACCGGCGACTTCGAGACGTACAACCGGCAAATCGCGGACCACGGGATCGCGGACCGTTTTCAATTGCTCGGCCCGCTCGAAAAGATTCCGGAATTTCTCGCGAGCCTCGACGTCGCCGTTTTGCCCTCGCGGGCCGAGGGGCTCTCGAACGGCTTGCTCGAATATATGGCCGCCGGCCGCCCTTGCGTCGCGACCGAGGTCGGCGGCAACGGCGAGCTGATCCGGCACGAACAAAACGGCCTGCTCGTTCCGCCCGAAAATCCCGAAGCCCTCGCCGCCGCGATCCGCGAACTGTTGGACGATCCCGAAAAAGCCGGCCGGTTGGCGGCGACAGCCCGGGCCGATGTCCAGGAAAAATACGACGCCGACCGCATCGCCGAACGGTTTAGTAGTTTAGTAGAGGAAAGAGGATAGAGGATAGAAATCACCAGGTCTGTCTCTTTCTCTTCTCCCCTTCTTTCCTCTATCCTCTTTTTTCTATCTTCTACTCCTATGCTAAACGCCGTCCGAAACGATTACCGGGTTCTTGATGCCGACGACTTTGCCGTGCCGTCCGATGTGCGACTCGTTTCGCATGAGCGAATGACCCGCGTCGACGACCTGGCCGTCGAATACATCGCCCCGGGCCGGCTCGCGAACCTGTTTCGCTGGTGTTCGCCGCTGTTCAACCTGCTGTACGCGGTTCGCCTTTTTTTCGCCGCCGATCCGAAAACCGTGATCCTCGTCAACGGCGGGGCCGGCTATTTTTGGCTGTTGCTCGGCTATCTCAATCGGTTGCCGTTCGTCCGACACCGGACGCTCTTGCTTTGGGACGTGTTCGTCGAATACAAACTGGGCAAGGAAAAACGGCTCAAATTCTTTCCGCTCATTAAAATCAAAACCTCTTGGAAAGAGTCGATCGCCCGGGGCGCGTTGCTCGGCTACGATTTGGCGGTCCAATGGTCCAAAAAGCAGGTCGGCACGCACGCGAAGTATTTTCGCCTGCCGGAAGAGAAATTCATTTTTCTGCCGTTCAAGGCGAACCATTCCAAAAACCCGCCGTTCGATATCCCGATCGGGAATTTCATTTTTTCCGGCGGAAACGGCAAGCGGGATTACAAGTGCCTCATCGACGCGGTTCGCGGGACGAACATTCCCGTGATCATCAGCGCGACCGATCCGCAGGTCCGCAAAACGATCGACCCGCTGCCGCATGTGATCGTGCTCGGCGCCCCGGAACCGGCGTTCGGGCAATTGCAGGCGGCGAGCCGTTTCGTCGTCGTCCCGATGATCTGTTCCGGCCTGAAAGGGGGCGGGGAAGCGAACTTCTGCAACGGAATGTGGCACCGCAAGCCGGTGATCGGCGTTTGCAGCATCGCGGCGGAAGATTACATTCTCGACGGCGAAACCGGATACGTCGTCCCCTCCGGCGATTCGAAATTGCTCCGCGAGCGAATCCTCGAACTCTGGAACGACCCGAAAAAATGCGAGGCGATGGGCGAAAAGGGACACGAACACGTCGTGCGCTATTTTACCCACGAAAAGTTTATCCGGCGGCTCCTCCGCTTAGCGTTGCTCTTAGGCAAAGAAAAATGCTAACCCCCATTCTCATTCCCGAACCAACTCTTCCAGCGTCTGGGCGATGATCTCCGGGGTTTCGGGGCCGGTTCCGTTGGTTTCCGGGTAATGACCGCGCCCGAATTTGTCGTCCGTCGGCACCCAGGGCTTCGTCGGTGAAATGTAATAGTTGTTCGCCGGCAAAATGTAGCCGATTTCGTCGTTCGCCAAACCGAAAACCAGCTTGGTCTTTTCCGGCAGGATGTCGAAGAGCGGCTTTTCCGTCGGCATCTCCGGGTTGACGCAATCATCGGCGGCGAGATACTTGCCTTTTGCCTGTTCCGGAGCCAAGTCCCCCGTAACGAAAACGACGCCGATTGCGTTGCCGAGCCGCATGTATCCAACCTCGGTCAGCGAAGTCGGCTGATACTTATCTTCCGTCGCTTTTCGTCCAAGTTTCAGCATTTCCGGCCGGGATTCCCGTTGCTCCCCGGGAATGAACGGTTGCAACAGCCCGTGCTCCGCCGCCGCGCGAAGTTTCAAATTGTAGAGCGGAACCGAAATCGTTTTCGACCGAAAAACGAGCTCGACCGGAACCGCGTCCCAATGATCGATCCCCAGGGCATACTCGCCCAGCGTCCGGCCGAACTTGCAGACCACCTCATAGGAACGGGAACGTTCGCCGTTCTCGTCGAACAACGCGGGAACCGTTTGCATCGAACCGACCGCACCGTTAATGTACATCGCGTTGCAGTTTTTCGTCTTTTCGATGATCTCCCGGGTCGCGTGCACGAAATCGCTCGAAAGGTGATAGTTCGGCTTGCCGAGCCCTTCGGGATGACACGAAAAGTGCATCAACCAGGTCGGCTTGACGTTTTTGTCTTCCGGTTCGAATCGGAAAATCGTAATTTGTTCGTTGGCGACCCGGGGCGGGCTGTCGTCAACTACCATTCCAGGGGCCATGATCTGGCCGATGACGAGTTTTCCGGGCTTGGCCGCGGCACAGGCTTCCTGCACCGTTTCGGCGACCGTTTTTTCGAGCCAAGTGAGATAGGCATCGTCGCGGCCGGTTTTGCCCGGCGGTCCCCAAATCCCGATCGTATCGAGCGAAGCATGATTGTGTGTCGACATCACCTCGACGACAACGTTGTTCTTTTTCGACCAATCCTCCAGCAATTTTCGGATGTTGACGACCTGGTTGTAACGCAAGCCGACGACATCGATCGAAGCGAGGACCACTTTTCGCCCGCTGCCGGCATCGAGCGAAAGGCAACGGACCCAAATCGGATCGTAAACCCCCGCGACCGGCTTATCTTCCCCCCAACCGCCGAGGTAATAGGTCTTCGTTTCGATATCTTCCGGAACGAGAGAGCGCTGGGCGTAACCGACGTTCCAGGTTTTTTCGGCGGCCGGAAGCCAATGCGGGAAAGCAAACGCGAGAAGAAGAAAACAACCAAGCGGAAAAGTGCGGCGCAACATCGGTTTTCCTTTCAAAAGAGGGGGAGAAAGAAGGGCAATGCGGAAGACGGTATTATACAAGACAAACGGCTCCGCGCGAAAGATTGCCGCAAAAGAAACGCCCACCGCTCGCCTCGCAGGCAAGGTAGGTTGCCTACCTCCGGGAGGCAACGTCCGGTACTCCGGACCTGCCCCTGATTCAAGTGCGGCCAGTATTTCTAAAATACGGCGCACACAACCGCCCGGAGGTCGGTTGCCTACCTTGCCGCGATCATGCAACTCTCCAACCAAACTTGCGATATGCTCTGTTGCCGTCCTTACTCCCGTTCCTGCTCGACTTCCTTCTTCTTCTCTTCCTTTTTCGGGGCCGGAGCCGGGGCCGGTTCTTTCGGATCGACCCCGGCGATGCTCGCGAAGGTTTCCGGGAATTCGATGCCGCCGACCTCTTTCATCACCTGCATCATCGGCGGGAGCGTGCGCGCCATATTTTGCAACCAATGCGACGTCGCCGATTGCCCGCCGTCCTTGCCGCCGCCGGAACCGTCCCAAACCACGATCTTGTCGAACTTGATGTTCGAGATCGCCCGGGCCGAAGCCTCGATCAAATTGTCGAAGTGTTCGAGCATCATCATTTGGAACGCCTCTTGCGAGCCGCCGCACGCCCTGATGATCTCCCCGAGCCCTTCCCCTTTCTTGGCCAAAATTTCATACTGCCCGCGGGCTTCGGCTTCGAGCTTGGCGTAAATCGCTTTCGCCTCCCCTTCGGCCTCGATCCGGCGTTGCTCGGCGAACGCTTCGGCATCGACGATCAGCTTCGCCTTTTCGGCTTTGGCCGGAGCCTCCAGCTCGGCGAGCCGTTCGGCCTCGATCCGCAAGGCCCGCATCTGGGCCGCCTTCGTCTGGGCTTCGTGTTCGGCCGCCTGAACCGCGGCATCGGCTTGCCGTTTTTTCGTTTCCCCGATTTGGAAGGCTTCCGCCTGTTTGACCTGCAATTCGGCTTGGGAACCGGCGATCACCGCCTTCGCCTTGTTTTCCCCTTCAATCGCCGTCGCGTTCGCATCGGCCAAGTTGATCCGCATATCCCGTTCGGCCTGCTTGACCTGCGATTCCCGTTGGAACGAGGCCGATTGCTCCCCGACCGTCTGCTCCTTCTCCAAGTCCGCGAGCCGGACCGCCTGCTCCCGCTGCAACTCGGCGAGCCGGACCGCCTGATCCCGCTCGGCTTCGCGCGTCCCGATCATTTGGAACTTGAGGGCGTTGGCGACCTGAATCGCCTTGGCCTGTTCCGCTTCGGCAACGCGGGTTTCGCCCATCCGTTCGTTGTCGGCGACGTCGCCCCGCGCTTTTTGAATCGCCTCGGACGCCGCCTTCCGGCCGATTGCTTCGATGTAACCCGATTCGTCCGTGATGTCAGTGATGTTGACGTTAATCAGGATCAGGCCGATTTTCCGCAGTTCCGGGTCGAGCGAGGTCGTGATGCTGCTTAAAAACGCGTCGCGGTCCCGGTTGATCTCCTCAATATTCATCGAGGCAATCACCTGCCGGAGTTGCCCGAAAATGATGTCTTCCGCCTGTTTGGAAATTTCCGGCTTGGAAAGCCCGAGCAGACGGATCGCGGCGTTTTGCATCAGTTCCGGCGCGGTCCCGATCGCGACGGTAAAAACGCTCGGGACGTTGACCCGGATGTTTTCCATTGACAAGGCGCCCCGGAGCGGGATCTCGATTTGCATCGGCTCCAAACCGAGGTAAGCGTAATCCTGCAACAGCGGTTTGACGAATCGCGCTCCGCCGTGTATACATTCGGAACTTGTTCCCTGACTTCCGCGACCGTAAATCACGAGAATCCGGTTGCTCGGGCAACGTTTGTACTGTTTGACGAGCAGGGCGAGGACGAGCACCCCCAAAATCGCGAAAACGGCGAGAATCAGGGCGAGCGTCGCCCAAAACATGCTAAACTCGACGGCAAAGAGAAGCGGCAGACTCATGGGCAAAGTTCCTTGAAAAAGGGGGAAGGGGAACGGTCGAAAAACACCCGGTCAAGATTCTTTTAGCTCGGGGATCGGCCCTTGTAAAGTTTTTTAGGGAACTTTTCCGGAAAACAACGACAACGAGCCGGGACCTGCGGTCCCGGTTTGCCTCACTCTTGAGTTGCTGTTTTTTCTCGCGGGCATACAGTCGGGACCACAGGTCCCGGCTCGTGCACTCGCGTGTTCTTGCCTTCAAATATAATTCCCCGCGATCGTCGATTTCGAGAAAAGGTATTTGCCCGACGGTTCGTTCGGAATGTGATCGACGAACTCGTAATCGATTTCCGTATCCTTGCCGAGATAAAGCGAGGTTTTTTCGCGGAGGTAATCCCGGTCTTCCGGGACGATCGTCTTTCCGGCCCCGCAAGCGACCTTGTAGGTGATCCGCCCTTTTTCCGACTGCAAGATTTGAATTTGTCCCAAACTCGGGCGGTAGGCGATGATCGTCGCCGTCAACACCGCCCCGGAACAGAGCTGTCCGTCGGCCGCAACGAGAAAATCGGTAACCCGGCCGGCGACGTCGGCAATCCGGGGCAGCCCCCGGCCGCACGAACAGACGCCCGGCACCCATTTCGCCGTATCCTTGATCCGGTATCGGATCAACGGCATCGGCTCGTTCAGCATGTCGGTAATCACGATTTCCCCCAGTTCCCCGGGAGCGGCGTGTTTGCCGTTTTTCAGGATTTCGATGTATAGCCCTTCCCCCATGATATGCAGACCGTCTCGTTTCTCGCATTCGGACGCGATCAGCGAAACCTCCCGGCAGCCGAGCCGGTTGTAAACCGGACAGCCGAACACCTCTTCGATCAAGACCTTATCTTCCGGCCGGAGCACTTCGGCGGATGAGATGATTCCTCGCGGTCGGTACACGCTCGCGTCTTTCTTTTTCAAGACCGCGGCGAACAGGGCGAGCGAATTGGCGTAGCCGAGAATCACCGGCGGGCGATACCGTTTGAGCGTTTCGTTGTATTCAAGAATCGTCGTTTCGGAAAACCCGGCCGTATTGAAAAGCGGCATTTCGCGAAAAACCAGCCGACGAAGTTTTTGTTTGAACGTCGGCGCCGGAATGTCCCGAGCCGCGCCCCAAATGCAGCCTAAAGGGTAACCGATGTCGTGTCCCGTCCAACGGTCGTGCCGGATCGTCGCCGCCGCCCGGGAACAACGGCGGTCTTTGCTTACGTAGTATTTGACGGGCGAACCGGTCGAGCCGCCGGTCTGGTCGAGCGACATCCACTGCTTCGGGTAATTCGGATCGACGAGCCGCTCCAAATTTTTTTGAACGTCCGACTTTTCAAGCAGCGGGATGTTGAGCAGGTCGTCTTCCGTTTTGACGTCGTTTGGAGCAACCCCGGCCTTGTCCCAGGTTTCCCGGTAATACGGAATGTTGGCGTAGGCCCGATCGAGAATCCGCTTCAGTCGTTCCCAAGCCAGGGTTTTGAGTTCTTCCGGCGGGAG
>JAVBSX010000264.1:0-8603 GCA_031556455.1 Thermoguttaceae bacterium | reverse complement strand
TCGGCAACAACTCGGGATCCGGAGAAAGGTTCGGCTTTTTCTGACCCGGGATCAACTCGGAGCGGCTTCGTGCGGTGTGTTGCGACCGGCGATCCTGCTTTCCGAAAATATCGAGGAAAATTTTTCTTCCGACGAACTGCGGCTGATTCTCCTGCACGAATTGATGCATCATAAGCGACTGGACCCGCTCACGCATTGTCTGGCCCAGCTCGCCCGTGCGGTGCATTGGCCGAACCCGTTAGCTTGGTGGGCGGTGAGCCGCTTGCGCAACGAACGGGAACTAGCCGTCGACGAACGAATCGTTCGCGGGACCGGATCGGGGATCGCTCCGCTGTACGGCGGGGTGATTCTCAAAACGGTCCGACATTACGCTTTGGTGCTTCCGATGCCGAACCTCCTTGGGGTGCAAAGCCAAGGCCAATTTTTAGAAAGGCGTATCACGATGATTATACAAAAGAAGAAACCGACATTTTCGGCCATGTTACTCGGAATCGCGTTGGTCCTCGGCCTCGCGATCACCGGCTTGACCGATGCCAAACCGCTCAGCCGGCAACAAACGCCGGAGCAGACACAAGACGGTGCAATCCTCATTCAGGGGCAAACCGTCGACCCGGACGGGAAACCGGTGCCGAAAGCACGGCTCTATTTCTCGTTGGATGGAATTTCGAGCGACGAAAGCAGCGTCGTCTCGGATGCTCAGGGAAAATTCCGGTATTCCTGCCCGGAAAAAGACGTTTCGCAGCTCCATGTCACTGCGATTTCCGAGGATGAGAATATGTATTCTTATCTCAGGAATTGGGAATATTTGAAAATGAATGGAGCCCCGGGCGAGGTGAAGTTACGGCTCTTTCCCCAACATGGAAAATTCCGTGCGATCACCGGAACTGTCGTCGATGCGACCGGGCGGCCGGTTGAAGGAGTCGCCGTTGGCGGAACAGGCGAAGTTGCATGTAGCTTATCGACCGTTAAAACCGACGCGGAAGGTCAATTCCGATTTCTCTTTCCCGAAAATGCTCCGCTCTTCCAGGTTTTTGCCGTCAAACCGGGGCTCGGCTTCGCCTATGTCGTGACGGAAGAACAGTATGCCTGGGAAGGAAAAACTCCGGCCGAGAAAATTTCCAACGGGCCGTTCCGATTGGTTTTGGGCGAAGTGCAAACCGTCGAGGTCAAGATTGTCGACGAAAAAGGGAATCCGATTCCCGGAGCGACGGTGAGTCCTGATATCGAAGTTGGAAAAAAGCAAGAGCGAAACATGAAGTCGGTTTTTCGACCGAACAATCTCCTCCCATCCGTTTTTTTTCCTCAAACAGACAAAGATGGGATCGTGAGGTTTAATTGGATTCCGACGCAGGATTTGCAGAATCTCTTTTTTACGGCCAAGGCACCGAAAGAACCGGTCGCCCTGCCGGATGGGACCTCCCGATTATTCGGCAATCCTGGCACCAAACGCTGGGATCCGCAGGAAAAGCTTGTCACGATCACGCTTCCGCGAGGCGCGAAAGTGAAGCTGAACGTTCGCAAACCCGACGGGACTCCGGCCGCACATTACGGAATTCTCACCGAGTGGGAAACAAAAACCAATTGGATCATGGGTTGGATCATCACGACGGATGAGAAAGGGGAAGCTGAAATTTTCGCGAACGCCGGCGACCGGTTCGACGCTTTCGCCTCTTACGGAAGTCAGGCGGACAATCTCGTCTTCCAAACGATTCATGGTTTCGAGGTCGGCGACGGCAGCCGCGAGAAGGAGCTTGTGCTCATGTTGCAACCGGGAGCGAAAGTGTTCGGAACGGTTTACGGACCGGACGGCCAACCGTTCGCTTGGGAAGGAAACTATCGCTTGTATGTGAAGCAAATCGGTTTCGAGCATATCACGCCTCAAGGCGTGACCTCGATCTCCTCGGACATGGTGGTGACCGGCAGTGATTCCGGAGCCGGAGATATTAAGAAGGCGTCATTCCAATCGACCTTGCCGCCCGGGGAATTCGAGATCAAGATTGAGCCGACCTACGAGCGAATGCAGAAACTGAAGCCGGAGGAACGCCTCGGCGACGAGCAGCGCATCAAGGTCACGGATCAGAAGGAGATCAAGCTCGAGTTGCACCTGAAGCCTTTGCCGCCGGAAAAGTAACCGCCAGCACAAAGAGCCGGGGGTGAAGCGTACCCGCGCAACCCCCGGATTGGCTGTTCATTCACCGGCGTCTGCGCCGCTCGGCTAAACGGGATCGTCCGACGACCCGGTGAGCTTTCCGTGCAGCGTGCTGATCCGGACCAGGTGTTCGAGCAGCGTCGGTTCCGGCAAGACACCGGGCAGGAAAGGCGTTTCAGACGAATCCCGGACTTCGTACTCCCGGAGTTGCTCTTCGGCGATCAGTGGTTCGGTGATTGGCATGGCAGCGTCAAAAGAATGTAAAAAATGTCCTCGAATGAGAAGGCCGTCATTTTGACCGTTCTTGGACAAACTTGACGATCAGGTTATCCAGGACCTTGGGAATACTTGTCAGAAAAACGCTTTTCTCGTCCGTGTGTTTTCTCTTGAGAAAGTCCTCGATGATGTGCAGGTTTTGGCATTTATCTTCTGTGAGGAATGATTGCATTTTCTCCATGAAAGTCAGGGCGTACCAATGCTCGTCGTTGTTCATGCCGGGTGAGCCCTTTTTATTGAATGGCGGGTCGCATTTCATGAACTTGATTGAATACGCTCGATCAATGGGCGGTACGAGGCGGGGCAGAATATGGTGTAGCGTTTTCGCGCCGGAAACGATCTGCGAGCCGGAGCTCGATATTTTGAGACTGACGATCAGTTTCGCAATGTCTTCAAGGATATTGGGGGTTGCTTTGTCCAATGTCACGCAATCCCTCTTGTATTGTCGCAATTGTTTGAGGGTTTCTGGCTTTTTCTCGGCGTCGAAATTATTGCAAAACTCTTCAAAGGAGACCAGTTTTGTGTCAGTTTCGTTGCCCATTCGGTGCATTCCCCAGGCAATGAGTACCGCGTAGATCATTTTCAGATGTTCTTCTCCTAAAAACGTCCCCACAGTAGCTTCTCTGATCGCCTCTTTGTGAAAAAAGGCCGAGGGATGACCAAAGCCTTTCCATATGTCACAGGATCGATCCAAGAGCCCGCTGTCTTCCCGAATTTTCTCTTTCAACAATTCGAGGTTTTTTTTGAAGTTACTCAAAACGTTATCCTTAGTGTTCTTCCTCATTTTGGATCTTTTTTGGGGTTATGCGGATTCGTTTTTCATTGTTGTTAAAAATCAGTTGCGTTGTTAGTATCGTTTCGCCATTTCTTTTATTTCCGCCGCGATCTCCTGCCGCAGCGACTTAGGTTGGAGGTCCTCGATCGTTTTGCCGAGGCCGATCAGCCGGTTCTTCAAATCCGGGGTCAGCTGCACCTTCAATTCGGTCACCGTCGTGCCGTCCTTCCGCTCCGTAAAGACCTGCGACTCGTGCCAGCGGGCCTGATTCAATTTTTTCGCGTTCATGAAATTCTCCCCTGTTTTGTTTAACGCATTTCATTCTACTCGGGAGTTTTTTCGCGTCAATTTTGGCATGACGAGATTTGTCATACCTGTGCAAAAAACGACCAAAAAACAGGCCAACGCAAAGAGCCGGGGGTGAAGCGTACCCGCGCAACCCCCGGACGGGTTGTCTTTATCATCCCGCGCAACCCCCGGATTGGTTGTTCATTCACCGACGTCTGCGCCGCTCGGCTAAACGGGATCGTCCGGCGACCGCGACGGGTACGTCTCCGTCCCCGGCTCTTGAGTGGGGGCATGTCCGCGCAACCCTCGGATTTCGACGACCAGGCCTTCTTCGTCCGAGGAATCGATAACCCGGAATTCCAGATTCTTGAATCGGCACACATCGCCGATCAAAGGCAGCCGCTCCAATCGCTCCTGCAACAGTCCGGCCACGGTCAGGCTCGCCTGCGATGGGAGCGCGATGCCGAAACGCCGCTCCAACCGCTTCAGGCTCGTCAGCCCGGTCACCTGCCAAAGATCGGGACCGACCTGCCGGATCGAAGCACGGTTGAAAAGTTTTCGCGAGCGGCCCCGCTGCCGCCCGAACAGAAAATCCAAAAGATCGTCCCGCGTCAACACACCGACGGTCTCGCCGTATTCGTTCAGCACGGCGGCGACCTCGCGGTCGTTTTCTTCGAGAAGGTCCAGCACCTCGGCCGCCGAAAGAGACCAAGGGACAAGGCAAACCGGCGCGGAGTTTTCGTCCCAGGAATAGACCGGCATGGGCGAGCCGGTTTTGACGACGCTTTCTTTTTCCGGCGTCGAAACCCGAGTTGTCGATTTGGGGGCGGTTTTTCTTTTGAGGTTTCCCGCCGGGGGAGTTTTTTCGGCCTCCGGCTGGAACCGTCGCAAGGGGACGGCCGAGGCGAGTTCTTCGCCGTTTTTTTCGGCGATCAGCAAAAATCCCGTTTTGGGCAACTCCGCTCCGAACACGGCGACGACGTCTTCAAGGGTGACCGGCGGCTTGAAAAAATGGAGCGCCGCCCGGGGCCACATCAATTCCTCGGCCTGGACGTTGGAGAGCCGGACGATGCTTTGAAGGACGTTTTGTTCGCGCCGGAGCAGTGTCGCATCGTCTTTGGAAAGGTTGATCGCCTGCTCCAAATCACCGAGCCGCAAATACGGTTCCGGACGAAAATCAGGCCAAAAAACACGCCGGGAGAGCAGGTTGGCCGTTTCGAAGAGCGGCAAAACCGGCTGTAAAAACCGGAGGATGACCGATAGCGGCAGCGCCCAAAGCACGGCGAAAAACCGGGGGTTGAGCACGGCCAGATCTTTGGGAAACATTTCGCAGAAAAGAATGACCGTGATCAGCGAACCGAACGCGAAAAAACCGGCCGTCGCGTACTCTTGCCGTTGCTGGAGTTGAAAAACGATCACGGTCGAAATCGTGAAAACCAGCAGGTTGACGAGCAGGTTGCCCCAAAGAATCGCGGCAAGCAGCCGTTCGGGGTGCTCGGACAGTTTAATCACCAGTGGCGAAAAGCGACCGCCCTGGGCGAGCCGTTTGCGCTCGAAGCGGTTCAGGGAAAAAAAAGCGGCTTCCGCGGAGGAAAAAAAGGCGGAAAGGAACATCAGCCCGAACATGACGATCAGGGCCGGCGTGTAATTCGCGAAAATGGTCGACAAGGATTTTTCCAGTACGAAGTTAATGAAATGACCTTCGTCATTCGCACGCAGGTGGGGGGCCAGAGGACAGCGGATAAAAGGCTAAGTGTAAAGAACCAAGAAATAGCAGCCAAAAGACACAAGAAATCATATCCTGTCCTCCGTCCTCTGTTCTCTGCCCTTTACTCCCCGTCCTCTGTCCTCTAACAACACTGTTTCAAACATCGCCGTTAAGCTTGCTTCGGGACATTCGGCGGCGACCTCGAAGCCGTGCTCGCGGATCGTCCGGCTCGTGATCGGGCCGATGCTCAGCAGCTTCGTCCCGTGCAACAGCGGGCCGAACATCCGGATCAGCGAAGCGGCGATCGCCGAACTCGTGCAGCTCGTCCAGTCGATCCGGTTTTGCCGCAACAAGGCGGTGATTTCCGGATCGGGCGTTTCAACATCGACATTTTCGTAGGCCGCGACTTCGCGAACGGCCCGTTCGTCCCGGGCGGCGGCCGCGAGCCGTTCCCGCATGATTTCGCGGCCCCGGCTCGCCCGGATGATCAAAACGCGGCGACCGCTACGAACTTCCGGCAAGAGCGATTCGACCACCCCCTCGGCGGTATGCTCTTCCGGAACGATCGCCGGTTCCAAGCCGAACGATCGCAGCGCGGCGGCCGTTCCGGGGCCAATCGCGAGCAGCCGGGTCGTTTGCAGGGCATTCCGATACTCGGGGCAACGCGGCAAAAAAAAGCGAACGCCGTTGCCGCTTGCGAAGACCAGCCAATCGAACTCCGTGATCTCCCGCCAAACGGCATCAACCTCCGCGTAGGAGCGGAGCGACCGGATCTCAACGGTCGGCTGATGCACGACCCTCGCCCCGGCCTCGCGAAACAGCGAGCCGAGCGGTTCGGATTGTTCTCGCGGCCGGGTCAGCAGGACCGTCCGACCGGACAGCGGCAGGGATTGTTCAGTCATTTTCCGCAGGTTCGATGGTTGCGCTCATCGAGCCGGCACAGTTCGGGATCATGCTGTCCGGGCCGAAAGCGTGTATCTGCTCCTGTTTCAATTCGGCGTATTCCTTCGTCGTCGTCAGCAAAATCGCGTTACCCCTTTGATCAACGGTTTGAGCGATTTGAAACCCTTTTTCCGGCTCGAAACCGAACAGGGACCGCAGCATCAGGATCACGTATTCGTAGGAATGATCGTCGTCGTTCCAAAGAATCAGGTTGAACTTCGGAAACTGCTTCGGTTTCTTTTTCTTCTTCGTCTTCCGCTTCGGAAGGACGAGCGTATTTTCCAAAGGATCGCTTGACATGATCTATTGTAAAGTCGTCGAATTGTGCTTCGGGAAAAAATACAAAACCGTGTCATTTCGAGCGAAGCGAGAAATCTCACCCTCGCCCCAAAGGAAGGAATTCCGGCCCTCACGCGAGGGTGAGATTTCTCCTTACGCGTTGCTCCAGTCGAAATGACGTCGTGTCTTTTGGCGAAGGCCATTTTCACGACTTTGATCTATAACCCTTCTCTTTTTTCGCCGCCGGATTTCGTTAAGGCCGCCCGCAACCGCTTCGGGTCGATCACATCCGAGACGGTACCGACCCTACCATCAGCACAAACATAATGGGCGGTACCGCCGGAATGGTAACTGCCGATCCCGAGACAGTTACAGCCGACCCCTTCGGCGGCGGTGTCGAACGGAATTTCGTTGTTCGGGTCCATCCAACAGACCGGCACCGGCCGTTCGACGACGAGGATCGTATTTCTTGTCCCGTCGGTGATGTCGGAAAATCGGACCGATTCTTTCCCCGGAAATGCGGTTTCCGGACCGATCACGACCGAATAATTGCAGGTTCCCTCTTTTTTGGTGTTCAGTTTCGGCAAAATCCGGCCGGCGATGCCTCCCCATTGCGAGGAAGGGCAACGGAAAATCGGGATATCTGCCGAATGGAACTGCCGATTGTACTCGCTGTCCCACGGTTCGTCGAGCCGGATTTTTTTGTAAAGGTCGTGATATTTTTTATCATTCAAATAAGGCAGAATCAGAACCCGCCAGGAATGTAGCGGTTTGCCGTTTTCGTCGACCGTATAGGCGGGCGGCAGGCACTTATGCTCATCGTGGTATTTGAAAAAAGCAAAGCCGATTTGCTTGAGATTGCCGGCACACTGCACCCTCCTGGCCGCTTCCCTCGCGATGGAAATCGCGGGGAGAACGATTATGAGCAACACCAGTGTAATAACGGTCGCTTTGCCGAGAACGCGGAGAGGCTTTCGGAGCGGCGACGGCCGGTTCGGCTGCCAAACCGCCGCATCCAACGCGGAAAACAGCTCCGCGAGAAACGGAAAAATCGCGAACAGGAGGCAAAAAACCCAAACGACATTGGACGATCGGAAATAGAAAAAATCCTTGGAGGCCCAATAATCGATTCCCGCTCCGGCAACAAAAAAAAGAATGAAAAGCGTGAGCGCAAACAATCCCAGATGCAGGGCGAACACCTTCCGACCTTGGATCAGTTGCCCGAGTCCCGGACAGGCCAAGCTCAAGGCCGCCGAAAAAAGACGGAGCCGAACCGGAGCAGGGGCTTCGGTTGTCGCCTCAACGGTTGTCGTATTTTCGGTTTCGTTCATTGCGACAAATAAGGAATTGCGTGTTTCAATTGAACGACAATTGGACACACCTTCTTAAATTCAGGGTTGTTTTTCTCACCAAGGCACAAAGCTCACAAAGGCGTTGGATTGGTCGAACGTTCCTTTGTGTTCTTGGTGCCTTCGTGAGAGAAAATTTCCTCAAGCACCAACTGCCGCAACGATACTCAATTAACCTTCATAACTCCAAACGTCATTTCGAGCGGAGCGAGAAATCTCACCCTCGCCAAAGGAGTCAGATTCCTTCCCCCTCGCGAGGGTGAGATTTCTCCCTGCGCGTTGCTCCGGTCGAAATGACCGCTCACTTCCGCGCATCTCTCAAATTTTCCCCTGCTTCTTGAGGTATGCGATCACCTCTTCGGCCAACTGCTCGGGCGTTTTTTCGCCCCCTTGTAGCACTAGTTCGGGCTGGGCCGGCGCTTCGTACGGATCGTCAATGCCGGTAAAGCCCTTCAGCTCTCCCGCTCTCGCTTTTTTGTAAAGCCCCTTCGGGTCCCGCTGCTCGCAAATTTCGATCGGCGTGTCGACGAAAATTTCAATGAAATCCCCTTCGGCCATCGTCTTCCGGACCCGGTCACGGTCCAATCGGTACGGGCTGATAAACGCGGTCAAAGCGATGATCCCGGCCTCGGCGAACAGTTTGGCGACGGCCCCAATCCGGCGAATGTTTTCTTCACGGTCCTGGGCCGAGAAACCGAGCCCGAACCGTTTCGCGAATTCGTCCCCGTGCACATCCTTCAACATTCCGGGCCCGGCATTCAGCCCGTGTCGGACGTTATCGCCGTCCAAAACGAAACTGTGCCGCTTCATTTGGAACAGCTTGTGGTCCAGGACGTT
>JAVBSX010000377.1:0-3756 GCA_031556455.1 Thermoguttaceae bacterium | reverse complement strand
CAGGACCTCGGCCGCTTTTTTCCTCGCCCGGGCCGCCCCTTCGGCGAGAATGCCGCGCACCGTTTCCGGGTCGGCTTCCAGGGCTTTGCGTTTTTCCCGCGCCGCGGCGAAGAACTGCTCGGCAAGCTGCACGAGCTCCTTTTTGACCGAGCCGTAACCGAAATTGCCGCGACGGTAAACCGCGGCCATCTCCTCCCGTTGGGCTTCGTTCGCGAACAGCGAAAACAGATCGAACAGAAAATCCCCCTCGGGGTCTTTCGGCTCTTCCATCGGCCGGGAATCGGTTTTGATCCCCATGATTTTCTTCTTTTGGACATTCAGGGCCTCGAACACTTCGATCGTATTACCGTAACTTTTCGACATTTTTTCGCCGTCGGTCCCCGGAACCCGTGCCGAGGAAGCAAGCACTTTCGCCTTGGGCATCACGAAAACCTCGCCGAACGTGTGGTTGAACGCTCCGCCGAGGTCGCGGCAGACTTCGACGTGCTGGACCTGGTCCTCGCCGACCGGGACGAAGTCCGGATCGTAGGCCAAAATGTCGGCGGCCATCAACACGGGGTAGGTAAACAAACCGGCGTCGGCGTTGAGCCCTTTCGCCTTTTTGTCCTTGTAGGCGTGACACCGTTCGAGCAGACCCATCGGCGTCGAGGTCATCAGCAGCCAGCAGAGCTCGGACACTTCGGGTACGTCGGACTGGACGAACAGCGTCGCCTTGGCCGGATCGAGCCCCAGGGCGAGGAGGTCAATCGCGGCATCGAGCGTGTACCGCCGCAAGGTTTCCTTGTCTCGGACGGTCGTTAGCGCGTGCAGGTTCGCGATAAAGTAGTAAGACGAATCCGGCCCGTTTTGCAGGTCGATGTATTGGCGGATCGCCCCGAAATAGTTGCCCCAATGAAACCGACCCGTCGGCTGTATCCCTGAAAGTGTTCGCATCAATGATTAGCAAGGAAAAAGGAAAATGACCAAGAGCGAGTATTATACCGCGTCAACGCTTTCCGACAACGCCCACGAGCCGCGTACTACGTACGCGGGGGGGGCGATCCGCTCACTTCGCGTACACAGTACGCGGCTCGTTATTGTGCGGTTCGTTGCCGGAAAGCATCCGGAAGAACAGTTCCTCAAGGTCGTTTTCCCCGTGCTTCTCGCGAAGCTCGGGCAACGTCCCTTCCGTCAGGATTCGACCGTGGTTCATGATCGCGACCCGATCGCAGAGCTTTTCGACCTCGCGCATGATGTGCGTCGAAAAAATGACGCACTTCCCCTCGTCCCGAAGTTCCCGGATCGTCCGCAAGAGCGACCGGGCGACGAGCACGTCGAGCCCGACGGTCGGCTCGTCGAAAATCAAGATCGGCGGGTCGTGCACGAGCGCCCGCGCGATCGAAACCTTTTGCTTCATTCCCGTCGACATTTTGCCGCCGAATCGGTCGCGGATCTCCTGCATGTTCAACCGGTGAAACAGTTCGTCCATTCTCGAACGCAGCACGTCCTCGTCCAAACCGTAAAGCCGGCCGAAATGCTCGACCATTTCCCAGGCGGTCATCCGATCGTAAACCGACGTGTTGGCCGAAACGAAACCGATCCGCCTCCGCACTTCGTCCGGCTGCTTTTCGACGTCGAACCCGGCGATTTCGGCCGTTCCCTCACTCGGACGGAGAACCGTGCTGAGAATCCGGAGCGTCGTCGTTTTGCCGACCCCGTTGGGTCCGAGCAGCGCGAAAATCTCCCCCGGCCGAACCGTAAAGCTGATCCGGTCGACCGCTTTGAAAGGAGTCTCCGACTCTTCTTCGTAAATCTTGCTCAGGTTCTCGACGCGGATCATGTTCGCAGGGGTGCAACGGTTTTCGATGAGTCCGAACGCACACTCCGCGTGCACAGCACGCGGCTCTGTTGGTGCATTTCGTTTTTGGCGTTTTTTAGCCGCAACAGGGGCAGCCGGATTTTTTCACCCGTTGGATCAGTTCGACCGGAGCGCCGCCTTCCTCGATAAAGGCGCAGCGGAGCCCTTCCATTGCAAAAAACGGCTCGACGATCACATTGGCTCCCTTGAGTGCCTGGTCGAGATCGTCAACCTCGAAGCCGACATGGGCGACCTTTTGGATCAGCTCCGGCATCGGCGAATCCGGTTCGAACTTCAACCATTCGACGCCGTAAGGATGGGTCGCCGCATCGGTAATATGAACCTTGCCCCCTTCGACGAAGGCGGACCAGTTCTTTTCTTCGGTCGTTGGAATTCCCATGTGATCGTATTTCATGTCATTTTCTCCTGAAAATTTAAAGTTGAAGTCAAACAAATAGGCTATAGACTGTAGGCCGTAGTATAAAGTCACGCAATGACCTTCGCCAAAAAGCGCGACGTCATTTCGACTGGAGTAACGCGCAAGGAGAAATCTCACCCTCGCGCGAGGGCCGGAAGTCCCGCCTTTGGGGCGAGGGTGAGATTTCTCGCTTCGCTCGAAATGACATGGTTTTGTGTTTTTTCGACGACTGTGTGCTATACTCTACACTCCCCGAAACTTTTCCGGAATCTCCGGCGTCCCTCCCGGTTGCGTACAAACGTAAGCAGCGTATTCGTTGGCGAAGGCGTTGATCCGTTCAAGCGGCTCCCCGGCGAGAAAGCCGAGCACGCCGACCGCCGTAAAGGCGTCGCCGGCCCCGACCGTATCGGCGATCGTACCGGCATCAAGCGAAAAGCCGGGGTAATCCGAGGCTTCGATGTCGCCGTTCGGCTCTTGTTTTCGCAGCAAAAGTGCTCCCTGCGGCCCACGGGTTAACATCAGGAGCCGCAGTTTATTGTGCTGCAAAAACCATTCCCCTTGCCGCCGCGGATCGGTTTCCGGGCAGTCGAACATGTCGGCGAGGACCGGCAATTCGGTGTCGTTCAGCTTCAGGACATCGGCGAGAGGCAACAGACTTGCGATTACCCCCTTGTCGATAAACGGAGCGCGGAGGTTCAAATCGAAGACTTTGAGCGCAAAGGGCGGTGCGTTTTCGAGCAGCGTCCGGACGGCGTTCCGCGAGAATTCGCCGCGGCTGGCCAGGGAGCCGAAACAGAGGGCATCGGCGGTTTTCGCGGCTTCGAGGGCTTCCGGGCTTGCGGCAATCCGGTCCCAGGCGACATTTTCGCAAATGGTGAAATGCGGGACCCCTTCGGCGTCGACCGCGACTTTGACGGTTCCGGTCTCCCGGTTTTCGCAGCGTTGGACAAGCCGGGTCGAAAGGCCGATCGAGTGAAAGACTTCGAGCAGTTCGTTGCCGAGCGGATCGTTGCCGACGGCGGAGATGAGAGCGGCCTCGGCCCCGAGCGATTGGGCGTGGTAGGCGAAGTTGGCCGGGGCGCCGCCCGGTTTCGCACCTTCGGGGAACAAATCCCAGAGGATTTCGCCGATCGCGATAATTTTATGCGGCATGATGGGTTCGCGGAAAGAAACGGAAAGGCCGGTGGGAGCCGGTTGACAAACAGCGCGGTCTCATTATAATCCTTTTTTCCAAGTTCGTTGAAGAGGGGCGGAAGTTTTTTCGTTTCCCGGCCCATTCGGGGCGGAATGATTGCCGCGAGAAGGTCGGCGTCGTTTTCAACGGGCCGTTTTAGACCGTTCAATAAATCCTAGAGCCCTTATCGCTCCCGTTGGTCGCTTTCCAACGAGCGTTTTCGGCCTACAGTAAAAATTGAACCGTTCCAGGGTAGGTAGCTCAGTTGGTAGAGCACTGGACTGAAAATCCAGGTGTCGCCGGTTCAATCCCGGCCCTGCCCATTTT
>JAVBSX010000206.1:0-4921 GCA_031556455.1 Thermoguttaceae bacterium | reverse complement strand
AAACGCCCCCTTCTTTCGCTTCCAAGGGGAAAAGGTGCCCGGGCCGCACGAAATCGCCCGGCTTCGATTGCGGGTTGACGGCGGCGAGGATCGTCGTCGCCTTTTCCTGGGCCGTGATGCCGGTTTTCGCGGAGATATGGTCGATCGGAACCGTAAACGCCGTTTGCAGCGGAGCGGTGTTGTCCCGAACCATCGGCGAAAGGTTCAATCGGACGCAATGTTCCGGAAGCAGCGGCATGCAGACTTGTCCCCGACCGTGCACGAGCATAAAGTTGACGAGGGCATCGGTCGTCTTTTCGGCCGCGCAAATGAAATCCCCTTCGTTTTCCCGTTCCTCATCGTCCATAACAATGACGATCTCTCCGGCTTGGATCGCGGCAACGGCTTCTTCAATGGTTGAAAATTGATACGGCATCTTCTCTTTTAATTCCTGCTCTAACAAACTAGCCCCTAGCGTAAGCGCGGGGGTGATTAAAGACGAACTATCCCCCCGCGCTTACGCTTGGGGCTAGTATAAACGAAAACGCGATCGGCGAAGCCACTAACCGCCCAACCCCTATTGTAAGGGGGATTCCGGCTTTTGCACACCGGCCCTTTCTTTTTCCTCTTGGAAAAAACGGACGAACAGGCGTTTTTTATCCCAAACCTGGAATCCGGACCGAAGATAGGCTCGAAGAGCCGCCTCGTTTTGCGCATCGACCGAAACAATCAGCAACCGCCGGTTCAACCGTCGGGCCGTATACAGGGCGTATTGGACGATTGCCTGGGCATACCGTTTGCCTCGTTCTTCGGGCACGATTCCCATATAGGTCAGTTCCAAGTGCTGCATGTCCGGCTGATCCGTCAAGATCAGACTGCCGATGTTCTTCCCTTCGAACCGGACGCTGAACCATAATTCCGGTCGAACAACGCCCTCGAATTGGTAACCTCGCAAAATTTCTTCCGTCGGGACAACGCCGCAAAGTTCCGGAAAATCCCGGGTTCCCTCATAGGTCCGCCCGACAAGCTCGGTCATTTCCCGGAACGCTTTGTTCGGGATATCGATTTCTCCGGGTTCGGGCAATTCCGCACAGGCCAACGGAACGAAGGCGAGGAGCGACCGGCCGGGTTCCATAGGAAAGACCGTCTCTTCCGCGACGAGATAAAGAAGGTCCGAAAGATGCCGAAAGCCGGCATTTTCAAGATCGACATCGGCCGAACTCTCTCCGTTTTCGACGAAGACGATCGCGATTTCGGCCCCGATTTGTTCGAGATGCCGGTTCATCCGTTCGTAAAGAAGCGTCCGAATCCGGGGTTCTTCCCCGGCAACGATTCCGGGCGGCCAAATCAAGACGGTTTTTTCGTCGCGGGCCTGAGAAAACATCGCCCCAAGCAATTGCGCATCCCGTCGAACGCAGAAGATGCCGTCAAGTGCGAGCTTCCCTTGAGCGTGCAACTCAAGAAGTCCCTGAACCCGTATGTTTCTCTCTTCCGGGCCCAACGCATGAAAGGCGAGCCGCAGCGTCTCTTCGAGCAACGGCTCGGAACAGGCAAGAATGTCCGGTTCCTTTCCGAACGCAAAATCGGTTTCCTCATACGACATGGGATCGTTCGTTCCTATGAGCGGGCGTTATTCGTCCGTCATTTTCTTTTTCAATTCTTGTTCCAATTTCAGGCGAAGCCGATTTTCCTCGTCGATGTTTCTGTTGCGAATCTGACGATAATAGAGGCGAATTGAAGAAAAATCGACAAGGGCCAGGAGAATCGTCCAAATCAAAAATCCCGCCGCCAACACCCAGGAAAAAACGAAGTAACTCGGATAGGCTTTCGGCGAAAACAGCATTCCCGCGATCATGCATATTCCGCCGAGGCCGGACAGAACGGCGATTTGGATCCGACGTCGGAATTGTCGCCGCAAGAAAACGGCTTCCTTGGAATCCGTCGAAAGTAACCGTTGAAGATTCCGATACGAATTCCGGAGGTACAAGAACTGCCCGACGATGTAACCAACCGCCAAAATGCCGAAAAATAAAAACAGATCCCCTCGCATTTCAGGCAACTCTCAGACACATACCGGCGATATTCGCAATAAGAAAACTCCGAATGTAACTTCGTCGCAGGCGGAAGGAAAGTTCTGTGCCTGAACAACGGTCCCTTGCTCGACCGGCTACGACAAGGGAACATTATTGTGCTGGTGATAAAAAGTGAACCGAGCGGTATTTTGTACGAAGTGTAACGAAGTTCAAAATATCGCGGACCATGTCAAATCGCGACACGGACAACGGATCAAATTTTATGGCCTCGTTTATAAACCTCGGTTCAAACCCCTTTGAATATTCGCGGAATTCAAACGATCACTTTCGTTACTTGGAGTAACCCAAGGATTTAATGACGCTGAGCATTTCTTCGTAGGTGATGAACCGACGCCGATTCTTGAGCTTGTATTGATCGATCGCTCCAGCCAATTCCTGGGCTTCCGGCGAAAGCCCGTCGTAACAGTTGGAAAACTGACGACGTTCGACTCCCGGCGGAGGGCCGCCCTGCGGGTTCATACCTCGCCGCTCGACAAACGGATAATTGACCTGATCACCTGACATAGTGTGCTACCTTGAAGAAATAGGGTTAGTGATTTTATACCGTAGCCGTAAGAGGCCTAAAACTTCGTTAAGCCCCCAACTTCTTCTCAAAGGAAATCAAAAGCGGCATCTCTCGACATCTATTCGCCAAAAATCAATCCCGCCGGAAAGGCAAAACCCAAAAATTCGCTCGCTCAAGAGATATTCCAATATTCACTATACTATACCAAAAAACTTGGTTTCGCAACAGTCTGCTAAATCCAATTTTTTGCTAAAAACCGACTCAAGAGATATGTTATACCTAATATAACGTCTTTAACTTCCTTTTTCATACTTTTATACTGAAGCCGGTTGAAAATTCCCATCTTCGGTATGGTAGCGGCCCAACGCGGCCCCGATTTGACAGGCCCAAAACTCTTTGCAGGTCCCCGCCCCTACCGACTACGGTATACCCTTTTCAAAGAGCAAAACCCGTTGATAACTCCATTGTCCTTTGTCGGTAACCTGCCGTTTGCCGACACTGAACCGATCTTTCCTTTTTTCTCATGTGATTATGAACGTCTGACAACAGCCCGACCGACATGTTATCGCATCGTTTTCTCTCCCTTTTTGATTTTCATAACTTCTTAAAAATTAATCCTTTAGATAAAATTATTGTCGGTTACCAACAAAACTTCCCTCCTCATTATTACAATTACTAAATATTTTTAAAATAAAAAGAGTAATCTCCGGACTTCCGAAGATTACTCTTTTTTCCCTCAAATAATTTGAAAACGTCTATTTCTAAGCTTTTTTTCCCTTTTGCCAAGAATTATTTCGCAATTTCATAGGCATATCCTTAGATGATACCACCGTTGGTCTGGTAAGGTGTCATATGGACAGGTTGATCCAGCAACCAAAAGCGTTCCCATTCTCCATAAATTTGGCGTAAATTTTCTCCGGTATAGATCAATTGTTGGTGTCTATGAACCGGATCATTGGAGTAAAGCGGCAAAAGGCAGCCGGTACCGCTCAAAATGGTGAAGCCCAAGAGTATTGCCAAAATGATTTTCCGCATTGTACTGACGTCTAATTTGAGGGGGGTGCAAAGTGGAAGTTGCAAGGGTACCATCACCTTTGAACCTTCCAAAGAGATCACTCGTCAAAATGAGTATCGGCAGAATAAACGGAAAAACTAGAGAAAACTTCTAAAATAACGCAAAGAATTTTATTGGTATAAAAGTAATATTTAACCCACATTAACATTGTGTTGAATTAGGAAATTGAAAAGGAAAAAGCAATTAATTTTGTGCCCTTTCTAATGTTTTCTCATTTACTAACTGTTCCATTTCTTTTCCCGGTTTAAAAGTGACCACGAATTTTTCCGGCAAAAATACTGGATCCCCTGTTTTCGGGTTGCGGGCTTTCCGAGGGCGACGGCGTTTGACTTCAAAGACGCCGAAATTTCGAAGTTCGAGGCGACCTTCGTTCGCCAAAAGTTCGGTAATCACATCAAAAGTTTTTTGTACGATTTCCTTGGTTTGCAGCTGGGTTAAATCGAGCTGTTCGGAAATAATTCGAACGATTTCTTTTTTCGTCATGGTTGTTATACTCAAACTGGTTGAAAGTTTCCGTCGACAAAACCCGTTTAGCCGAGCGGCGCAGACGCCGGAGCCTGGAATTACGGTTCCTTTTGATTTTTCCTAAGTGTATAAATAACAAAGGGTAATGTCAAGGAAAAAACGTGAGAGACAACGCGAAAAAGAAGAGCGTTTTTTTGAATAGATTCAGTCCAAGATGACAATATGTCCCAAAAACGAATTTTGATCGTTGAAGATGAAACTGACATTTTCGAAATGCTTCGGATGCGGTTAAAAAAAGAGGGGTTTGAGGTTCTCGAAGCCGCCGACGGGGCCGCCGGTTGGAAAAAAGCGACCGCCGAGAAGCCGGACCTGATCCTTTTGGACCTGATGCTGCCGCTCATGAGCGGTTTGGAGATGCTCAGGAAACTTCGCGAGCATCCTCCGACCGCACAGCTCCCGGTCTTGATCGTCAGCGCCCGGGGCGAAGAAAGCGATGTGATCGTCGGCCTTGAACTCGGAGCCGACGATTATGTGACCAAACCGTTCAACATGTCGGTCCTGGTCGCCCGGATCAACGCCCTGTTGCGACGTTCCCGTGCGATCAATGTACCGGAATCGAATTCGTTGCAGTGGGGCTCGCTCGAAATCGATGCCGAGCGTTTTCAAGTCGTCCTCGACGGGAAACCGCTTGCCTTGACGCGGACGGAATTCGGCATTCTCTATGCTTTGACGGCGGCGGCGGGGCGGGTCTTGACGCGCAACCGGTTGATCGAAGAGGCGATCGGGCCTGAAGCGATCGTCCTC
>JAVBSX010000048.1:0-17501 GCA_031556455.1 Thermoguttaceae bacterium | reverse complement strand
GGATCCCAGCGGGAAATCGCTCCCCCGGCCCAATGGGCAATCCAAAGCATTCCGGCGGCATCGACCGTCAAACCGTCCGGCCGCCCGAATCCCGGTTCCGCCGGAAAGGCGACGGCGACCCGGCCGTTGCTCAGCGCTCCGCTCGTCCGGTCGTAATCGAAGGCCCGAACCGTCAGCGTCGGGGTATCGGTCCAGTAAAACGTCTCACCTCCCGGCGACCAGCCGAGGCCGTTCGAATTCGTCGCCGGGAAGATCACTTTTTTCGCCGAATGCGTCTCACGTCCCTCTTTGATCGCTCGTTCCAAGACGAAAAGTGAAGCGTTGTCCTTCTTTTTGACCATGCTGAGCGAACCGAACCAGAACCGGCCTTCCGGGGAGCATTTGCCGTCATTATAACGGTTGCCCGTTCGCAACAAATCCGGATGCAGGAGAAACCGTTTCGAAAGAATCGCCCCCGGCTCGCCCCCCGGCGATCGATCGGTCGGAGAAGCAATTTCGATCTCGAAAACACCCTTTTGCTCGGCGATCAGCAGTCGTGTCCGTTCGCCCGGCTCCTGCGCGACCGGGACGACGCAACCGACCTTCGAGGGAAGGGCGAAGGTCTCGTCCCACCCCCGGACCGGACAAAATCGGTGCAATAGAAGCCCTTCGATGTCGAGCCAATAGAGTCGTTTTCCGGCCGGGTGCCAAAACGGCCCTTCTCCGAGCATCGCTTTCGCATCGTATAGAAGATCGATAATCATAAAGTCAACCTCAAGAATTCCGCGGACCAACCGGGACCTGTGGTCCCGGCTTCGGAAAAACAAGGATATAAGCGCTCATCATCTTTGGATTTTCAAATTATTAGCGGTGCCCTAAAGGGATTATTTTCACAAATCAGTATTATCTGGACGTCCCATCTTACAAATTTTACTGGATTTTGCACACAAAAAACAGAGCGCCGATTCGGCGCAGGAGAATCACAAATTCGAACGCGGCATACAGCAGCCCGAAGCGTCAGCGCCGGGTTTGTCCCGCGTTTCGGTATTCGATAAACCGGGCGCTGCCCGATTCGAAGTTTTTTCTAAAAATCCAATTTTGCAATCGTCCCGATTCGACGTATGAGGATCACACGGTCGAATTTTCAAAACCGACCCCCAAGCGTCTGTGATTGAATCACAAAAACCTATTTTTCGCGCGACCTCGAGGTCTTGTCATCCGAAAGAGAATCGAGTAAAGTGAAGTTGCATTTTTACGCATCGACCAAGACCCCCGCCTTCTTCACAAAATACAATCGATGACAGGGAGCAGCGGGAAAAACGGTTAAAAACAGAGCCCCGTCCCGCCTGCTCTTGAAATACTATGGAAAACCTCAAAATTCTGCTCTATCCCCACCCGATTCTGAAACATAAATCGAAACCGATTCGAAAAATCGACGCCGAGCTGAAGGAAATCGTTGCCGCGATGTTCAAACTGATGTACGAAACCGACGGCATCGGCCTCGCCGCCAACCAGGTTGGCTTGCCGTACCAGCTTTTCGTCATGAATTCGTCCGGCGACCGGGAAAAACCGGAAGACGAATATGTCTTCATCAACCCGGTCATTCGCAAGAAAAAAGGGAAAGAAGAGGATGAAGAAGGTTGCCTGAGTTTTCCGGAAATACATGCCCGGGTCGTCCGCCCTACCGAGATCGAACTGGAAGGGGTTTCGCTCGAAGGGCAGTTGCAGCGTTTCCAATGGAAAGGGCTGCCGGCCCGGGCGGCACAGCACGAAATCGACCATCTGCTCGGAGTGTCGTTCGTCGATCGGCTTTCGGTGACCGCGTTGGCGGAAATCCGGGAAGAGCTCTGGGAATTGGAAGAGCAGTTCGAAACCGATCAACGGCTCGGCCTGGTTCCGGCCTTTGAAGAAATCGAGCAACAGATCAAAACCCTGGAAGAAAAACGCTGTTAGCCTTCCGGGAAGACAAACAATCAACGAGCCGGGGGCTGTGCCCCCGACTGCCCGTATTCGAGTTGATAAGTTTCTCGCCGTGAACGGGTCGGGACCGCAGGTCCCGGCTCGTAGGAGCGTTTTGATCTTACTCGATATTCCGTTTGAGGATGATGGTGTTCTCGACGTTCATATCGACCCCGCGGCGGAAGCCGACGGGCACGGTCCGGTCGATGAGATAGAACGAGCGGTGCCGCTTCGAGCCTTCGAGTTCCGCCCCGAGTTGATAGCCGTCGGGATAAATCGCGTTGTAACGCTCGCGGATTTGATTGACGGTCATCCCCGAGGGGGGGCTCGCGAGGTCGACCGAATACAGGTTCCCGGTCGCCGGATTGATCGCATCGAGCGCATTGCTCACTTCGAAGTACCCGATCGTGACCCAGACGGCAAAGGTGTTGGACCGCGTCGTCGCGATGTTGCTCAGCCGCTGCAACCCTTCCAGCTCCTCCGTCGTGTTGCGGGGAAGCCCCTTAGGTGTCAAAAACGGAACGATATTGGTTCCGTCGGCATCCCAGCGCAACAAGGACTGGTCGGGAGGCAAGGAGCCGATACTACTCGGCATTGCGGTGACGAGATTGAACGCATTCTGCCCGCGGTAAAACGCCATACTAGGCGTACCGACTCCTCGGTTGGTGTTGAATTCATTATAGGCGCTCTGATAGGCGGTTGCCTGCCCGTCATCCGGCAAGGTCCGGTCGTTCATCAGTGCCCGGAATGCCGGCTCGCTCATCGTATTGACGTTGATCCGGCCCGGCTCGCGGTACAGCGAAACGGCGAACGGATCGCGGTAGTCCGTAGTGTTGGCGGGAAATAAATTCCCGGTGTCCAGCCATTGCTTCGTCCCGATGAACCGGGAAGGAACCTGAACGTGATCCAGGAACTGCCCGAGGTTCATCGAATGGTTCGCGGCCCCGGTTTCTGTGGAATTGACATTCCTCGCCGTATGGAAGAAATTCAACAAGTGTCCCAATCCTGCTTGCGACGAGGTCGTCACGATCGGATAACCGAACCGCCCCGCACTGCCGAGCGAGCCGACATCGGTTGTCCCATTTTTCAGCACATCGGCCGTGAACGTATAGTTTTCCTTTTCGGTATCGACGAATTCCAGCCCGAAGCGGCCCGGGGCACTGGCCGGAACACTCATCGCCTGATACGGGTTCGCATACGGCGAATCGTTCCAGGCCAGGTTGAGGAACGGGGCGTAGCCTATCGTGAACGGAGGGGAAGGGGGGGCTACTGTTTCTCGTTTCGTAATCGGTGCTCCGAGATAGATTTCCGAAGCGGCCTGGGAGTCGGCGGGAATCGCAATATTACGCCGCAGCATTCCGGTGTCGCCGAGATAAACGTTCTTCGCAATCGCGTTGACAAAAGTCTTCTCGGGTTCCGTGGTCGCATTAACATCAAATTTCCATTTGTTGGCCCCCGCCAAATCGGCTTTCTCAATCTGCAAGGCGCCTGGACTTTCGATCCAATTCAACCGCCCCAAAGTGTGTTGAGGACGATGTGTCAGGTTCATACCCGTGAGCGAGGCATTGCCGCTAAAATTCGTCAAACTCGGAGAATCGCCCAGCAATGCACTGGGATCAAGTTGTCTCGCATCCTGCTTGTAAGAATTGGCGGCGGTCGGAACCATGGACGAATCAAGAACCCTTGCCCATGGATTGGGATAACGAACGTTCGCCAGGCCGGTTGGTCGGGCGGTTCGCTCCCATTGCCGTGAGGAAAGACGAATTCCGACATCGGAACCGCTCGGAAAACCGCTTTTTATTTCCCCGTAATCCCCGTCTTCACCGGCTTGTTCACCGGAGAAAACGGATAAATCCAACATGCTCCAATCGACCGTGATGTAGGGGTTGATCACCGCGTCGAACTCCCGGTTCGGATCGGCAAGCCGTTGCAACATCACACTCCGATACATCGGGACGGTTCCGGTTCCGACAAGTCCGTCGTCCGCCAAAGGATAACCGGTCGCCGCACTGCTCGGGCTGGCTTTAGGGTGATCGAAAGGTTCGTCCGGTAAGGTCGCGGAGGGGGCCGGGGGTTCGGTGGTGAAATCCGCGTACATGTTGTACATCGTGCCGACTCCGGTCGTATGGAAGAAACCGTCGGCGTACTTCGTATCCTTCGCCGTATTTTGATATGTCGGTTCCGTATAAAAACCTTTCGCCGACGAAGGAAGTGGCGCGGAGACGTTGATTCCAATCCCAAGTTGTTTCGGACCGACACCAAGCCCTAGGTAAGCCGTATGGCTGAGATTGGTCCACGGTGTACTTGTACTCAGGAACGGCGCATGCGCCGCGGCAACGAGTACGTTGGGTTTCTTCATGCCCGCAAAGAGCGGATTCGAAACCGTGCCCGACCCGTTGGGAACATTATGCCGTAAATCGATACCTTCTCCCGAAGGAACTCCCCGTTTGCCGCCGAGCGACGCTGAACCCATCGATCCCAGAAATGTCGTCATTCGAGGAGCGACAACCAGATAATCGCTCGGACGAAGCTGATTGTTGAGTAATCCATTGTCCGAAACGCCGCCGTGATTCCAAAAAACATGTTGCCAATCGGTAATGCTCGCATTATCCGCGTCGATGGAAGGAGTCCCTGAATCCGTGTCTCCATAATCCGTGCTTCCGTTATTGGCCGGATCGTAGGGATCGATTGAAGTAAACCATACGATCCGATCGATTTTGACATCGTCTCCGATCACCGTGTCGCTCGGACCGAGAATGCTCCCGTACCGGGCCAGCTCATTGGTTGTGGAAGTTACTAATTGCCGGCTTTGGAGCGAAAACGTGATCGGTTGTTGCGCGGGATCCGCCAATCGGGCGGCGATGTTGTTGCTTTTTCGTCCCGGCGTTTCGACCGGACCGGATTCCTTTCGATTCTTTGGATTTGTACTATCGCTGATACTCAACCGCCAGACAGGGGTGCTGGTGCTGGAATTGGGAACAATCCTTCCCAAATCGAGATACCAGCTGCCTTTCACCGTGTCATATCCGTACAGATCGCGCGGGTGAGACGGCTGGTTCGGGTTGGCCGTATTGTATAATTCGAACCAAGCCGAGGCTTCCGGCAATTTCACCTGATCCCAATTCAGATCGGGGTCGTCCGCGTCATCCGTTTTCTTCTTTTTATTGTTATCCAAATCGGTATCCGCCGTTCCGCGATCGTGCGTCGCCATCGTTTCGGTCAGCACCAGGTCGGACCGCTCCATCCCCCAGATCAACCGTGTTCGCGCCATTGAGGTCCCGCGAACACTGTCATCGTTTTCCAGAATATTCTTGGTGGGCACCAAAGGCTCCTTTATCACGCTTTGGTATCCCACGTATCCGTTTGTCAATTGAAACCAACCGGAAGACTCGGGAACAAGGACCGGTGGTACTACAGCCGTATTAAACTCGATCGCGAACGGGTCGATGTCGAACACCATCGGCGTCATCGTCGCATCGGCGTCGGCGTAATCGATCAGGTTGACCGCGTATTGGGCCAGCCGCGTCGCCATCACCTGCCGCCGCAGTTCACCCGCGGTAGACAATGTGTTGGTTCCGGCGTCAAATCCGTCACCTTGGAGCCTTTGCTCCTGTTCAAATGCCGGTTCCATATATGGAGCGGCATGACGAAGTCCGGTTGTTCCCGCCGTCGCCGTCGAGGAAAACGCGAGGGCCGTCCCATCGAGTACAACGTCGTCGACGCCGTAAAGCTGTTCGTACGACAAGGTCATCAGGAACAGGTAAATCCCTCTCGCCAAATTGGCCCGCTCCTGGAGCCCTTGCCCATGGAACGCCGGATTGACCCAACTCGGCCGCGTCGTCAGCTTGTTCAGATCGATTTTTTCGCCGTTGCGGATTTCTTCCGGCAGGATCGAGACGAGCTTTTCGACCGTGTCCTCGATTTCCACGCGGACATCGCGTCGCAAAGCGGCGAGAGGATCGGAGATATTCTCGTAAACACCAACGCCGTAATTGACCGGTCCGGTCGCGCCGATCCCGCCGGGCCCCGAAGTCGTCGTGTAGTCCGAGAGGTCGATGACCCCGGCGGTCACCGCCGCGCGGATATACTGGTCTTCGACGCACTTGGAAATCAACGAATAGATACCAGGCTGGCCGTTCATCCGGCGGTTCGGCAGCGGAATGTCGCTGCTGAGCGTCGTCAGGAAATACGCCCCCTTATCCGCCAACGTCGTATCGGGGGTCGTGCTGCTCGGATCGTCGAACAGCAACTTCCGCAACCGTTTCGGGAGCGAGTCCTCATCGACATCGGTCGGTCGCAGCAAGCCTTCGAACTCCGCCACCGTGAACGGCTCGTCCGGCGTTTCGTCCGTGGTCTGCGGATTGGACGCCGCATGGTAAGGGTCGAATTCGTAAGGATTATCCATCAAAACGCCCCCCCAGACACCGTTATCGGCGACGATCGGCGAAAAAACTTTCTGGCCGAGATAATCGAACGAAACGGCCGCCGTATCCCAGTAATCCGGAGCGTTACGACCGACATTATTGAAGTCCGTCTGTGGGTTAATCGGAAAGAGCGCTCCACCATCCAGGGGGGAATATCGAAAATACAGGTTGCTCCACCCGGTTAACCCGACTAATGGTCCGAGCACCGTGTCCAGTCGGCTGTCGCCGGACCATTTCTTCGGCCCGTCCACCCAACCTTCGAGTTTGTTGTCCGAACCGGGCCGGGCGTAGTTCGTGGGGTTCGTGCCGCTATTGTAAAACCCGTAGCGACCGTTGAGGCTTTTCTTTTCCGCCAATGTCGGATTGGACTTATCGTAATAACCGCTCATGAGCCGCCAAGTGGCCTTCTCGCCTGGCGTATCCCCCGGGGATGGGTCAGCGAGAGTACGGGTTCTATTCAGAATCATATCCAGGGCGTACGCCAGGCGGATCGCCGCAGGGCCGTAACCTTCGCCTCGCTTCGGAAGAGCCGTTCCCAACAGCGGATCGCCGGGGGCGCCTTCGTATTGTGCGAAATCCTCCCAAGGCGTCGACCCGCCCGTATCTTCCAGTTGGGCCGCCCCGCTGATCTGCCCCACATTCCCATGCACGTTGACGTTGGCGCGGCCGTCGAGATCGAGGATGGTCACCGACATCAGCGGCTTGTACTTTCTGCCCTCCTTGTCGGTCCGGGCCCCGGCACCGTAATCGAGCCAAATTCCGTCATTCACACTGTCCCCGTCGTTATCGACATCAAAATATTGCGGATCGGTTTGAGCCAATAAAGCAAGTAAGGTATCCAAATTCGTATCCGGGTCGGGAGTCACCGATGGCGGGGTCGTCGGGTCAAGCCATTTGGAAGAAGCGTTAAACCTTGATGACCAGTGAGAATTACTTCCCGAAAACTCAGGATGATCGAACGGCAAGGGACGCAAACTCTTTTTACGCAACTCATCTTGTCGGGCGATTTGGGCAGCGGGTGTCCTGCTTCCACCCAGATGGCTCAACGAACTAAACAACGCCGGTCGGTGAAACGAGGGGATGACGCTCTGGACCGTCTGGCTCGCCGTCGGGTCCAATCCGTACCACCCCAGGAACATGTTGTTCGTGTCGGGGGCGGTGTAATCGACGTTCATCCGGACGAAAGAGTTCTTGAAGTAATTGATATAAGAGTTGACGATGTACGGGTCCGACGGTGTCGCCATCGGGTCGGCGACCGGGGCCAGCGGGTTCGGCCGCAGGGCCAACGGCATGCCGTCGGCGTCGGTCATCGTCAATTGCGGCGCCCACGGTTGGCCGGCATAATATCCCGCCCCCGTCCCGCTGTACGGGGCGCCGTTGATCTTGAAATAGCAGCCCGCCAATTCACCGTTCATGGTCCCTATGTTGCTTTTGTTCAACCAGGTCAACGGCAGGATCAGCAGGTAGCTTTTATTGTTGGCGTGATCACTTTTCTTGGCGATGATCCGTGTACTTTGATCCACCAATTTGTAATTGGGTTTCGTCGCATGAGTGACGCTGGTGATCGTGAGGACGTTCCCGGCAAGGTCCAGTTTCTCGGCGTCCATATTGGCGACTTCAAGGCAAATCAATTCATTGTTGGCCAACCTGTCGGCTCCCAACGGGACGAGATCGGACGGGCAGGCAACCACGCCCTTGATCGTGGCAAAAAGCGGGTCGTCTCCGCCCTTTTTCGGCTGGCCGTAAAGATTTTCCAAGATGCTGTGCGGGCCGATAACCGTGGTGTTGGAGCCGCGGAGCACTTCCAGGATCGCGGCCTGGGCGTCGGCGGCACCGACCTCCATGGACGAAGCTTCGGCGACTTTGCCGATATCCGCCGTACTGTTGGCCATCCGCCAGGACAGTCGGGTCGAATACATGAACGTCAGCGCCATCAGCGCGAACAGCGTCAGCACCGCGAGCACCAGCAGCAAAATCACGCCACGGGGAGAATTTTTGGTAGACATGGGAACCTCCGTAGGATTACGGTGAGGATGATAAATTTGAATTGTCTTTCGCGATTTCGCTATAAATCCTTAATAAACGCGGACCACACCTTTGGCGATCGTGACTTGGTAATTAGCCGCCGGTGACGGTTGAGGTACTGCGTTTGAATGGTTCAGCATTACAATCCGCTTGTATCGGTTCGTGGTTGTATCGAAATAAATTTCGCGGGAATTGGCGACTTCGCACCATTCCGTGAACAACAACGGATCACTCGACCCGTTCTGCTGGCATGAAAGGAGAATCCATTTTGTGTCGGTCAGATCCAGCTCTTCCGCTCGTGAGGACTCGATTGTGTATTCTCCCCCTTTGAGACCGATGGAACTCCTCGACATATCGACACCGACCGTTCGTTCCGTCGCCGCAAGAGCCGTGGGATCAATGCTCCGGTTGTAAAATACGACGATATCAATGCGGAAAGGATCAGGAGAAGAAATGACATCCCCTTCCGGCGTATGGCGACCGGGAGGCGGGGTAGGGGAATTCGTATCCGGAATATAGACGAAGTCTCCGCTGGCATCTTTGGCGATATGATATCGATTTCCCCGGGCTTGCGGAGTGACCATGTAAAGCCAGGAGTAGCCGCCGTAGGTTTGAAGGTCGCCAGTCGTATCAACCACGCCGACCGGGCGCGGCGTCTTGACCTTGGGAATCGCCGGTGAAGCGAACACTGTATCTTCGTGCGAATAAAAAATCTCCTTGGCCTTGAACGGACGGGCCAGGTAAGGTCCGGGCTTGTCGCCTCGCTCACTGTCGTTTAATCCTGGCGCTGTCTCCGGTAGTAACCGCGGCTGCGTCAACTCGCAGGTGATACGCGGCATTCCGTTGGAATCGCCGTAAGGAAAATAGCATATGCTATCGGGAGTCGGAGCTGTCCCTGTAATATAGACACCGAGACTGTTGAAGTTTGGACTTATAGGATCGAGATCGGTAATGATGCTGGATTTGTTCGGATTGGCACTGTCGTCGCAATGCGATTCGACGGCGAGCGGGTCGACGATAAACGGCACGTCACAGCGGATGAAATTTACGCTCGAACCTATACCCGAGCCTGTCAAATTAGGCTCTTGATCGGCGGTATATGAGACGCCGAGCAACGGATTATAGTTAACGGGATTGCCGCCGGCGTCCAAGACCGTTACCGTTGTGAAGGTGTCTTCTCGGTCGTAGGGATCGAATATCGATCGCTCGACGTTGACGTCGAACTCGCGGATTTTGACTTCCTGCTGCGCGGTGCGGCCGAGGTTGCCGCCGTAATCGGCCTGGTTGATTCGCGAAACCTGGTAAATGCCGAACGGGATGATCGCGATCATGCCGAGCAGCCCGATCATCAGCACGAACGTCGCCGCCAGAACCTCCAACAGCGAAAGGCCGCGGCGGGCCGCGGAGAGCGGGTCGAATGTGAGGACTGCGTTTTTCATCTTACCGGTTCTCCCAAATTGACTTGCGGGGTTTTAGTCCAACGACGGGAATTCGTTGTAGAAAGCGGGCTGGGGAGCGGGTTGGAAGCAATCTCCCTCAAATCGGAATCCCAAGGCGCGACCTCGCTGATGCTCACCAGCCCGCTGCGTGGATTGATCGTCACCCAGTAATTCGACATGTCCTTGTAATTTCTCAACCCGTCATCCGGCAAATAGGTATCAAGGTGGTACCAATCGCCTCCGATTTGTTGCCAATCGCCCCCGGTCCGCTCCCAGCGACCGATGAGGAGATGAATCGGTCCCTCGGGAATCTTGCCGTCGTATGAATTGGAATAATAAATTTCGCTTGGCCTCGGGTTCCTTTCGACCAAAGTACCCGGGGCGCCACAATAATAGCGGTCGACGGCCCCGTTCGGAGCAAACATGATCGTCACGGCATTATTGTCGCCCGGCCCGGTCGGTTGAAAATCGCTCCCCCGAAGCATCGACGCTTGCGGAGGAATGTTCAGATCCATAGTTAAAAACCCGTCGGAAACGCCCGAGTATTCCAAATCGACGACGATCCCGGTCGGGAAAGCGAGCGGCGCCGCCAAGGTCGGTCGCGGGGCACGTTTCACTGCGAACGTTGCGTTGTTGATGATATCGCGAATCGGAAAGTCTTCTTTATCATCGGCAGTATTCACCACGCCGCCGTTCGTGACCGTGGTCCTGAAAATTTTTGAAATGATGATTTTGACACCCGTCCCGTCCGAGTTCATGATTTTCTTCGGATTAGTCGTCGGATCATAATAGATTTCATAATATGGGCCTTGCCCGTTGAATCGAATACTGCCCCCTTCTTGAACGCTATGGTTCCAATGACGCGGCTCCCCCGGCGTAGTAAACTGCAAAGTCTTGATCTTAATATGCCGACTGATCCGGGTGTTTCCGGAAATATAGGGGGTACCCAACGAAATTTCATCCTCGCCGTTCAAAACGTTAACCCGTGAAGAAGTGACGGTCGACATTCCCGGGTAATCTTTCGGCTGTTTGACCTGGCGGACGAGGATACAGGCATCGTTGTTCGGAAAAATCGATCCGCCTGCCTGGTTATTGTCCGTGTAACGCTCGAAGCTGACGCCGCAAGAGGTTCCATCTTCGATCGCCCGCATTCGGGCGGCGTTGAGGTAGAGGCTCAGCGTCCGGGCGGCATCCGCCTGTTTTCGTGAAGCGAGCAGCGGTTTGACGATCGGCACGCTCATGACGATCACCAGCAGGATGATCGAGGTCACGACCATCAGCTCGATGAGCGTCATGCCATAGCGGGTAGCGGATCGCGGATAGCGGATAGCGGGCAGTGAAAAACGAAGGCTTTTCCCGTCCTCCTCTGTCATCCGTCCTCTGTCATCTTTCCTCTGCATCACTGTCCTCCCAAGCGGTGGTTGTGAATGTTGTCGAGGTAATAACCTTTTGCACCGACCGGGGCGCCCAAGCCGTAGCGGAAAGGGTCGGTGCAAACGCCCGAAACCGGATTGTATATGCCGCCGACATCGTCGCCCGTCCCCAAATACTTGTCCGGTCCCGCCGAATAAACCATCGGGATCAGCGCCCAACCGGGATACGCGGCATCAGAGGAGCCGGCGACGTAACGGCGCACATCCATAGTGTCCAACGGATCCGGGTACCTTTGACGGGTCATTTCAATGAAATAGGGGGTTGAATAGGCAGCATGTGTGGCATAAACGTCGGCTCCGTCCGGCGAAATATAGTTACACCAATACGCTGCCGGCCCTTCAAGTCTCCGACCATCGACCGTTGCAGTATCTGTGAGGACAACACTCTGCGTCAAAAGCTTATCTTGCGCTGTCCATTTCCAAATGTCGGGCTGGCGTTCACTGCCCGGAAAGGCGGGAGCCCAACGCAGGAACTGGATCGGGTTGCCCCAGGAATCGACGAACACATTCAGCCCGTCGCCGTCCGGCTGGGCGATGTATCGCTCGTGGAACATCCCCCGCGTCTCCGGCACGCCGTTCATGATCATCAGGTAAAGCAGCTTCGCCGAAGCGTTGTGGTCATTCAACACATTTAGAAATGCTGGAGCCGTGTTGGTCAAATCGACGACCGTATTGGCAGGGGAATCCAAATAATTAACGGTTACGGTTCTGTCTAATTTCAACACCGCCTGTACGAAAGCCGCCGTATAGACCTGATGCAGTGCCGGTCGATCAGCCTCGAACAAAAGCTGGCGACCGCCGGTTGCCAAGGGAATACTGTTAGCGTCCACAGTGAGATTTCCGGAAGGATCCGTAAAAGGCTGCGCCGGACTCAAAGCCTCGTACCAGTTGCAAGGCATCGCCATCCGCATGGTGTCGAGCCGATAATGGAGGCTGATTTGATCTCGCTTTTGAGCGGTCTGATCCGCAGTCTGAGAGAACGACCATGCAAGGTCGCCCACATCCGTTGCGTCGACGGGGAAACTCATGGTTCCATCACCATCGTACTCTTCGTACATCTCGGTAACGACTTCGTCGAGGCGGTCGATGAGGCCCTGGGTGGCGGAGACGCGGGCCTCTCGCTGGGTCACGGTGACGACCACCAACGTCATCGAGCTGAGCATCCCGATGATCACGATCACCGTCAGCAGCTCCAGGAGCGTGAATCCCGGCCGGTTGCGGACCGCGTTTCTCATAAAAATGCAAGGCTTCATTACTTCACCTCGGAATTCAAGGTTGCCCCTTTCGAAAAGTTCGTCACATTATCCAAATCCTCGACCGCGATGCCTTGACTCGTCACAATCCCGGCCGACGGTGAAGGGAGCGGCCCGGTCGTCGTGAACCAGGATTTTACGGCAGCGTCGACGGCGGTCGTCGTCTTGGGAAACTTTTCCCTGTAGTTGGGCTCGCCTGTTTTGGGTTCGCCGAAGTACCGGTCGAGACCAGGGTAAATCAATTGAAATTTATCCTCGTTGTACCAAACGACCTTATCGGCAAAAGTGGGAGAGGTCCCCTCCCAGGTCGTCGTCACACGCCAGTTCGTATCGATCGGTTCCCCCGAGCGGGCGTAGGGAACGGCGATGCCGAAATTATAATGAGGATTCACTCTCGTCAGGTCGCACATATCGAGGCCATAGTCATAGGTCGTCGGGCTTGGCAAAGACCCCACTGCAATTTTGGTTGTATAAGCCAGAGAGCCACCGGCGGTATTCGCCCGGAAATAGGCGACAGGGAGTTCACGGACCGCAAAGTACGGCACTTGGAACGGGTATTCTTGTTTGGTTTTACCATTGGCGTCCGTGTAGGTGTAGTGAGGATCGCTGAACTCATACAGAGCGAAATTGGCCTTCTCGGGGGAGAATTCATAGCGGGGCTGCTCGCGTTGCTTGTTGCTCAGTGTGCCCGTTATCGGATCATACGGGCTCTGCAACGGATCTGCCGGATCCACGCTGAAGCCGACGAACTTTTTCGCGATCGGATCATACATTCCGCTAAGCCAAAACGTCAACGAACGCAGCTGCACGGATTCATAGTAGTGGTATTTTTCGGAGCGATCCAAAAAATCGGCGATCTTGGCTCGAGATTTGAGGTAAGAATCGTCAGGATCAGTGCCTGATACCCTGAAAGGGCTCCTGTCGGGAACCGTATCACGAAGATCGTCCGTCGGTTGGGCGAAGGCGTAGTTCATGATATCGACATAACTCAAGTTCGCTCGTTTCCAGCGCATTCGCGCGTGCCGGACGGTCGCGGCCTCGTCCGCCAGGCTTGGGGGGTATTCGCCGAAATCGGCCTTGTATTTTTCCAGGGCGATTTCCATCTGGCTCATTTGGGAACGGACGAGCGAGTTGATGATCGCCGTTCGGGCCGCCATCACAGCCACCGTCGAAAGGGCCGCCAATACGCCGATGATCACGATCACGATCAACAGTTCCGTCAACGTAAACCCCAAGGTTGTTTCTTTCCGTTTCCGCATGTCTGATCTCCTAAAATGAGTGTGAAGACGAAAATCTATTTGCTATCAGCCAAGCCGCTAAGCCGCCAAACTACGATTTTCCGGCGGACAATTCCGTGATCAACTTGATCATCGGCATAAACAAGGCGATGACGATGAACCCGACCATGACCCCGAGCGACATGATCAACAGCGGTTCCAACATGCTCATGAGCCCTTCCGTCAACGTCGTCACCTCGTCGTCGAACGTATCGGCGACCTTGTAGAGCATGACGTCCAGCTCGCCCGTTTCCTCACCGACGTCGACCATGTTGACCACCATGTCGTCCAGGATTCTCCCCCGGAGCTTCAGCAAGTAAATCGCGGCTCCGAAAACCGGCAGGAAAAAGGTGAAGTAGAGCAAAGCCCCGAAATGGAACGGCGGAGTCGAATACTGCTTCATCGGGTTGGCGATCGTATCCCCGTCACGAATCGCTTCGAGCACCTTTTGGTACATTCGTTCGAAAACCGCGTTGCTGCTCGTCTCCCTCGTAATGTGCAGGGATTCGAGGATCGGCACCCCGGAGGTCACCAGCGTGCCCAAGGTCCGGGTTGTTCGAGCGACCGTCGTTTTTTCGAACAACTGGCCGAAAACGGGTAGTTTCAGCAAGAACAGGTGCCAACCGAAACGCCCGAACTCGAAACTCGTCGTCAACTTGACCATGAGCCAAATCGCGATCGGTATCGCCGGGAAAAGGTAAAAATATTGGATTGAAAGCCGCGAGCCGGTCATCAACAACTGGGTCATGAAGGGCAGTTCCGCGCCGAAGCTTTCGAAGATTTCCTGGAATTTCGGGATGATCATGATCATGATGAACGCCAAAATGGCGACCGCGAAGCAAACGACCGCGATTGGATAGGTCATCGCCGATTTGATCTTGCGTTTCAACTGTTCGGAACGCTCGAGGAATTCCGAGAGACGTTGGAGGATCGTTTCGAGAGCACCACCCGCCTCGCCCGCCTTGATCATGTTGACGTAAAGGCGGTTGAAGCATTTCGGCGATTTCGACATCGCCTCCGAGAGGCTGGAGCCGCTTTCGATTTCCTGGCAGACATCGATCAGGCTGTTGCGCAGGACCCCGGGTTTCGATTGGGACATGAGAATATTCAGGCTCCGCAAAATCGGCATGCCCGCATCCTGGAGAATCGAAAGCTGACGCGTAAAGGTGGTCAATATCTTGGTGGAAACCCGACCGATGGAAAAAGTTTTCCCGGTTTTCCTTTTGTCGGATTTCTTGACCTTGCGCTCTTTGTGAACAACCAGCCGGGTGACATGATAACCCATCTGCCGGATCGTCGCCTGGGCCTCCTCCTCGGTCGGAGCCTCGATGATGTCCTTGATTTCCTTGCCGCTGGCGTCAATCGCTTCAAATTTGAATTGTGGCATGATACGCTCTTTGATGAGAAACTGCGAATGAAAAATTAAGAATATCGTTCAAACACTTTCAACCCGAAATTCTTCATTCTTAATTTTTAATTCTTAATTTGTAAACCTTATCTTAATCCAGTGCCGTTTCGCGGACGACCTCTTCGATCGTCGTGGTTCCTTCGTAAACCTTGGTCAACCCGGCGTCGCGCAAGGTCAGCATTCCGTGCCGCTGGGCGGAGGTCCGGAGTTCGGCGGCGGAAGCGCCGCGGTTGATCAACTCACGAATTTCGTCGTTGGCGACCATGAATTCATGAATCGCCGTCCGGCCTTTATAGCCGGTGTTGTTACAGGTGATACACCCCTTGCCGCGGAAAAACGTTTTGCCTTCGACATCCTTGGGGGACAGGTCCAACTCGTAGTACTGTTCCGGGGGAGGAACGTATTTTTCACGGCATTCGCTGCAAACTTTCCGCACCAGCCGCTGAGCGAGGATCGCTTCGAGCGTCGCCGTAATCAAAAACGGTGGTATGCCCATGTCCCGAAGACGGGTGATCGTGCTCGGGGCGTCGTTCGTGTGCAACGTGCTGAACACCAAGTGCCCCGTCAACGACGCCTGGACCGCGATTTCCGCCGTTTCCTGGTCGCGAATCTCGCCGACCAGGATTTTGTCCGGATCCTGCCGGAGGATCGACCGCAGACATTGGGCGAACGTGTTGCCGATGTCGGCGTCGATCGGCATCTGCACGATGCCGTCCATATCGTATTCGACCGGGTCTTCGGTCGTCATCAATTTTTCGGAGATGACGTTCAATTCGGCCAGGGCCGCGTAAAGCGTCGTCGTTTTGCCGCTCCCGGTCGGGCCGGTTACCAAAACGATCCCGTTGGGGCGTTCGATCACCTTGCGAAAATTTTTCAAGACGACCGGGTCCATCCCCACCTTGTCGAGGTTGAGCATAACGACCGATTTGTCCAAAATCCGGCAGACGACGCTTTCCCCGAACAGCGTCGGCAGTACGCTGACCCGCAAGTCGATCGGGTGCCCGCCGACCGTCAGCCGGATGCGACCGTCCTGGGGCAAGCGGCGTTCGGCGATATCGAGTTTCGACATGACCTTGATCCGGGTCGTGATCGCCGAAGCCAAATGCCGCGGAGGCGGAACCATCTCGTAAAGGGTCCCGTCCGCCTTGATCCGTATCTTGAATTCGTCTTCGAACGGCTCGAAATGCAAGTCGCTCGCGTGATCGCGAATGCCGAGGAGGAACACCATGTTGAGCAATTTCCGAACCGGAGCGCTTTCGCTCAAGGCTTCGACACTCGCCAAATCGAGTGCATCGCTCTCGGGCCCCTCGGCGGCGGCCTGCAAGGTTTTGTCGTTTTCCATGGCGTGGATGAGCGTCTCCACGCTCTCGGTATCCGAGGCGTAATACCGCCCCAAAGCGGTTGCGATATCTTTTTCCGTTGTTACGACGGCGCGAATTTGGTAGCCGAGAAAATTCCGCAGTTCGTCGAGGACGATCAGGTTTTGCGGCTCGCACATCGCGACGGTCAGGATGTCGTTCTTGAAACTGACCGGGATCACTTTGTACAATTGGGCCATCGGCTCGGTCAAGTGCGACAACACCTCGGGCGGAATCGTGATGTCCGCGAGATGAATGATCTGCATCCCGAGCTGTTCGGCAAGAGCCTGGGCCAATTGCTCGTCCGTAATCAACCCAAGCGAAATCGCGACCTCTCCGATCTTCTCCCCATGTCGGGCTTGATGATCTTCAAGGAGCAATTCAAGTTGCTCTTCGTCGATGTAACCGAGGTCGACCAGGACCTGTCCAAATTTGCGAACGGCCATGATATTTTATGGACTCAAGCGTAAAATAACGTCAATGATCTGTTTTGGCTATAGCCCGTAGGCTGTAGTACAAAGCCGTCGAATTGGGCTTCGCGAAAAAGGTAAAAAACCGTGTCATTTCGAGCGAAGCGAGAAATCTCATCCTCGCCCAAAGAGCTCGGAATTCCCGCCTTTTTCGCGAGGGTGAGATTTCACCTTACGCGTTGTTCCAGTCGAAATGACGTCGTGTTTTTTGGCGAAGGCTGTTTTCACGACTCTGTAGTAGCGGCCTTTTTTTATTTTTTATACGGTTTCTTTTTCGCACCGTCGTCGTCTTCGTCGTCTTCGTCGTCCGTTCCGAGACCGGCTTCCCAACGCATGATTTTCGCGATGAGCATGTCGGGCATGTTCGACTTGGCCAAGGCGTCTTCCCGCGTTACAACCCCTTCGGAATAGAGCTTGAAAAGGTGGTCGTCCAAAAGCTGCATCCCGAGCTTGTGGCCGGTTTGAATCGAAGAGTT
>JAVBSX010000098.1:0-9205 GCA_031556455.1 Thermoguttaceae bacterium | reverse complement strand
TTTTCCCAGGGCGGCGCTTCGCTCTGCCCTGGGCTGTTACGCGCCGCCCTTTCAGGGCGAAATCGGATCTCACAACTTTCTTGCGACGGTTGCTAAAGAGCTCCCTTTTCCCTGAAACCCAACACGCGAAAAACGACCATGCGAAATTCCGTGATTCTCTTTTTGAGCGTTCTCTTATCGGCCTCGACCATTCTTGTCGCCTCGGAAACACCGACAGGGCCCGTTTTCAACGTCCGCGATTTCGGCGCCGTCGGCGACGGCACGGCGAAAGACACCGCGGCGATCCAGAAAGCGGTCGATGCCGCTTCGGAATCCGGCGGCGGTCGCGTGTTGTTGGTGCCGGGAACTTATCTTTCCGGGACGATTCACCTGAAAAGCAACGTCGACTTTCATCTCATGGCCGGGGCGATCCTGTTCGGCAGCCCCGACAAAGAAGATTACAACGCCGCCGATTTCTGCCCGCAGAATCGTGTTTTTCCGACCGATTTCATGAGCGGAGCCCATTTGCTCACCGCCGTCGAACAGGAAAACGTCTCAATCACCGGTTCCGGCCGGATCGACGGCAACGGCAAGGCTTTTTTGAAAGATCCCGAAAGCGACCGGTTTCTCCCGAAGCACAAAGTCGTTTGGCGGCCGGCCCAGATGATCTTTTTCTGCGAATGTCGGAACGTCAGAATCCGCGACGTCGAACTTTTCAACACGCCGTATTGGACCTGCTTCCTGCACGGTTGCGAGGATTTCCTGATCGACGGCGTCCGCATCAAAAACCGGCTCGACACGGCCAACGGCGACGGGCTCGACATCGATTGCTGCCAACGGGGCCTTGTGAGCAACTGCAACATCGAATCGGGCGACGACTGCATCACGCTCCGGGCGAACGAGGAACCGCTCAAAATGAAACGGCCTTGCGAGAATATCGCGATCACGAATTGCGTTTTGAAATCGGCGTGTCAGGCGGTGAGGGTCGGCGTCGGCGACGGCAAAATCCGGCATTGCACGTTCTCGAATCTCGCGATTCACGACTCGAACGTCGGTTTGAATTTTCATTCGAGTTATTCCCCGAACAGTCCGGGAACGACGATCGAAAACATTCGTTTCGAGAACATCGTCATGTCGGTGCAAACCCCGTTTACGATGACGCTCGGCCATGCCACGACGGAAACGAAAATCCGCAACGTTTCGTTTCGAGGTATTAGCGGAATCTGCCGCTCGACCAGTCCGATCGGAGGCCAGCCCGATAACAAACTGATCAATATCTCTTTTGAAGACGTCGTGTTGACGGTTCCCGGGGGAACGAAACCTTTCGAGGCCTTTCGTTTTTCGCACATCGACGGCCTGGAGCTGGAAAAAGTTCGTGTTTACGAATGGGACAAGCCGAACCGACCCGGCCCTTACGGAATCCGCGTCGTCGAAATCGAAAACGGCGTTTACGAAAGGTGCCTGCCGGTACCGGAATAGAGTTCGACAGCGCCCCGATTTGCAATTCTCGTCACGAGGATTGCAAAGTCCCGTCATTTCGACTGAAGCGCAGCGTAAGGAGAAATCTCACCCTCGCGCGAGGGCCGAAATTTCTGCATTTTCGGCGAGAGTGAGATTTCTCGCTCCGCTCGAAATGACGCATCCTCTTTTCTCCATCTTCTCACAAATTCAACTTTGCAGTTCTCTTGCAATTCTCGCGCTCCTCCTATGCACACGGCGGCGATCCCGGTACAATACCGCCGTGGAGCGGTATATTTCTCAATATTCCCCGAAATTCTCCGACTTGCCGCCCCTTGTCGTTCATTCCGCCGCCGTGTGAGAGATCGGATGCTTTCACCTTCACTGCGCAAAGCTTCGTTGGAGCCGCTGTCGCAAACCCGAATTGATGATCGGGACCCTCATTCCCACCTTTCCCATGCGGTTCACGTAATTGATCCGGACAAACCATGAAATTCCCTTGCGCTTCCCTTTCGTTCGCGTTTGTCGTTCTTTTTTTCGCAACGGAGGCGATTTCGGTCGGAGGGGACGATTTCACCCTGACCGAATCGGAAAAGCAGGTCCTGGAATCGCTCAAGGAGACGCCGATCCGCATGGGCTATTCCTATGAGGTGGTTTACGCCAAACTGCCGGACGGGTCGCGCGGCGGAATGATCGCCCCGTTCATCGATCTGCTGGAAAATCGGTTCGGCCTGAAAATCGAGCTCCGAAAACTCAATTGGGAGGAAGCGTTTAATCAAATCGAAAGCGGCGAAATCGATTTCTACGGTCCGATCAGCCTGACCGAGCGGCGACGGACGGAGTACGTGGTGATCGACCCGATCTTCAAGGGAGACGCCGAAATCGTGACGCGGATCAAGGATCCACTCGGTGCGCTCGTCAATCTGACGAACAAAAAAATCGGCCTCTTGAATCGCGCCTCCATACAACGACCGCTCGCCTCTTACCTCCCTCCCGAGGGGAGCGTAATCTTCTATCCGACGCTGGACGCGATGATGCAGGCGTTGGAAAGCGGTGAGATCCATTGTTTCGCGACGACCGTCAACGCCGAACTGGAAATCATGCGTCGTCCGGCGATCGACTACGAACAGTTGCTCCCGAACTTTTCCATCGAGCAGGGATTCCTCGGCAAAAACGAGAGGCTGAAACCGTTGGTCGCTCTCATCAACCGCTATTTGCGGACGCCGGAAGGGCAAAAGATCATCCCCGCGACCCGAGCCGCCAAACGCAAAGAGATGATCCGCGCCGAACAGGTCCGTTTGGCGGACGACATCGCGGCGATTCAGGCGAAATTCAAGACCGTCGAAATTTTCGACAGCGGCTCGCTGTATCCGCTCAGCTACACCGAAAACGGGAAACGGAAAGGAATGCTCTCGGAAATCCACGAGGTTTTCCGCGAACTGACCGGTGTTCCCATCGAAGTGCTGGACGTCGATTACTTCCGCGGAAACCATCCGACCGCCTCGGAAATTCTGCGGAGCGGCCAATGCCAACTCATCGCGTCCCAGTACAGTCGGAGCGAGATTTGGAACAGCCGGGACTTCGAATATTCGGCGCCGGTTTGGCAAGACACCATTCGGGCTTACACGTACGGTTCGACCGGGAAGAGCTTGAGCGAAATGAAGGCCGGAACGACGAAAAATTGCGCCGAATTCTTCAGTTGGGATATGTTGACCGGTACGAAACCGGAGGTTTTCGAATCGCGGCAGGCCCTTCTCTCGGCACTCAAGCAGGGGAAGGTCGATGTCGCCTTCATCAGTGAAATGTCGTTCAACGATCATTATTCGATCCTCAAGGACTACAAATTGCATGCGTTCGGCGATGTTTCCGCCGTCGCTTTCCTGCGATATCTTTACAACGAGAAAAATCCCGAACTGAACCGCCTCATGGACGAGGCGATCAAACTTCATCACGCGATGAATCCGCACGCCCGCGTCGAATGGGAGCTCAAGGCGGAAAAATTCAAGGCCGACCTGATCCGCGTCCACGATTTTCAGCATAAGGTCTATCTCGCCGTCGGGACCGTCGTCACGGCACTGGCCGCGGGAATCATCACGAGCCTTTACCGATTCAGGAAATACGACCGCCAGGTCCGCGCTTTGATCCAACGGCAACAGACTTTCGACCTGGCGTGGGGCGACTTGAAAAAACGTTGGTTCATCAGCAAAGGGGACCATCCGTTTTTCCGGCAGTGGGGCCTGAATTTCAGCGGCCCGTCCTGTTCCATGGACGAACTGGCCGACGCCTTCGGCTGGAGCCTGTACGACGACTATGCCGGGGACATGAAGGAAATGAAGGAAAAGGGACTCGACTTCATCGTGAAGGACAAAAAGGTCGTCTCTTCCGTCGACGGCAAGGAAAAATATTACCGCCGCTACATACACCGGCTGAGTGAACACCGATTCATGTCGTGTCTCCAGGACATCACGGACCAGCACGAGGCCGAAATCCAGGAGCAGTTCCTCGACGAATTGTTCGGGGCCATGCGCGACGGAATGGTCATTTACGATAAGGAAATGCGAATCCTGAAAGCCAACGATGCGATGGGAAGGATCATTCCCATCGCCGATCCTTCGGAGACGGCTTGCTACAAACGGGTTCATGGACGGGACAAGCCTTGTCCGAATTGTCCGGTCGTTGAAACCTTGAAGGACGGGAAAAGACATGTTCATGACTTTTATTTCGAAAACACGAACCACTGGGTCGAGGTTTCCAGTTTCCCGATCAACGATCTGAAAACCGGCGCAGTCGTTCGCGTTCTCGAATTCGCGCGCGACATCACCGAACAACGAAACTGGGAGAGCACGCTCCGGGAACGGGAAAAGTATTTGGCCGCGATTCTCGAAGCGTCCAACGACGGCATCATCGCCGTCTCGGATATCGACGGCAAGAGCCACGTCAACACGCGGTTCATCGAAATGTTCGAGGGGGGCGACCCGGAGACTTTCCGGCAGAACCTCACGACCGAAAAGATTCTGGGCCTGCACAAAAATGTTTCGCCCCAATGGGAGGAAATCAACGATGCCCGGCTCCTCGCCACGAAAACGCTCGAGCCGCAAACGGGAACGCTTCAACTCTACGACGGACGGATTTACGATTGGCGGATCGTCCCCGTCATGCTCGGGATCGGCGGCCGAACCGGATTGACTCGCATCTGGACCTATCGTGATGTCACCGAGCGATTCAAGGCGGCCGAGGCCATTCAAAATAGCGAACTCAAATTCCGGACGATCTTCAACGCCACTCCGAGCGGCCTGGCCTTGTTCGACGCCATTCCCGGGCCGGACGGCAAGCCGATCGATTTCCGGTACGTCGACGTCAATCCCGCCTTGGAAAAGATCAACAGGATGACGAAAGAACAATTGATCGGCCATAACCTGTTGGAGTTTTTTGCGCATCTCCGGATTGATTCCGGAAAATTGGATGGACAACCGTTTCTCGTACCATGTGTCATGGCGATGGAAGGCGAACCGGGAACCTACACGGCCTGTTTCGAGAAAAACAACTCTTATCACAATACCACGATTTTCAAGACGGAAACGGACCAGCTGGCGGTTTTCGTGACCGATGACACCGCCCGTATCCTGGACGAACGTTCGCTCCGGACGATGCACAATGTCATCGAGAACATTTCCGAGCCGATCGTTTGGGTCGGCCCGGACGGAAAAATCAGCTACATTAACGAAGCGGGGAGTGAATTCTTCGGGTACGACATCGCCGCCCCTCCGCTCGGAGAAAAAATTTGGAGTTTTGATACATCCGTTTCCCCGGAAAACTGGCCGGAATTTTTCGAGCGGATCAACAAGGAAGGGACCCTGCGTTTCGAAACCGTGATGAAACGGAATAACGGCGAAAAATTTCCCGCGCATGTCGTCGCCGACCGAATCGAACTCGACGGCAAACCCCTGATCGCCGCCTGTTTCCGCGACATGACCGAACAGGTCCGCCGCATCGAGGCGGAGCAGACGGCGAGGGCGAAATCGCGATTCCTCGACCACATGAGTCACGAAATCCGCACGCCGCTCAACGGACTGCTCGGAATGACCACCCTGCTCTCGGAAACGGAGCTCGACCTCAAACAGCGAGGATACGTCGATATGGCCCGGTCGTCGGGAAAGCAACTCCTCGCGATCGTCAACGGCATTCTCGATTTTTCGGACATCAACGCCGGGAGAATGGTATTGCATCCCGCACGGTTCGATGTTTCCGGGCTCATCTATTCCGTGATCGCCCAGGCGACCGAAAGGCTCGAAGAAAAAGACTCCGAAGGCCGGATTGAATTCGACGTCGAGTACGCGACGGCCATTCCGCGCTACCTCATCGGCGATATGGAACGCCTGGAGCAGATTATCGACACGTTACTTGACAACGCGATCAAGTTTACCGAACAGGGAAAGGTTACGCTGATCGTTTCGGACGACGGACGCAAATCCCACGACGTCGGGACACCTTGCATTCTCCGCGTCGAAGTGATCGATACGGGAGTCGGGATTTCCGAGGAGAAAATGAAACACCTTTACGAATCGTTCACACTGGGGGACGGTTCGTTCTCGCGGAAATACGGCGGAACGGGCCTGGGCCTGGTCGTCGCGAAGAACCTCACCGAATTGATGGGGGGAGCCGTTTACTCCGAGAGCAAGGTCGATACCGGGAAGGGTGACGGCGGCTCGCGATTCTGGTTCGTCGTTCCGCTACCGATCGACGGCGGTGCTTACCTTGAATCGAAAGAATGGACCGCTCGCAAGGCCGTGCCGCGACCACTCGAATCGCCGCGAAGTTCGACGGTTCCCGGCGATATCGGCAACGATATTTCGAAAGGCGATCCGGCGATCCTGGTCGTGGAAGACAATAAAATCAACCGGATCGTCGTAGGCGAAATCCTCAAAAACGCCGGTTTTTCTTTTGAATTCGCGGAAAACGGCCAAATCGCCTGCGAGGCGATCGCCACGAAAAAGTTTTCGCTCGTTCTGATGGACTGCCAGATGCCGGTGATGGACGGTTTCGAGGCGACGAGAACGATTCGGAACATGGAAGCGGGAACCGACGCACGGAAACCGGGACATGCCGGACATATCCCGATCATCGCACTGACGGCCAATGCGATGAAAGGGGATGAGGACGCGTGCCTGGCGGCCGGAATGGACGCTTTTTGCGGTAAACCGACCGAAGCAAAGAAATTGCTCGAAGCGATCAGAAAATGGATTTAATGATCTTTACATAAAATATCGAACGCGACAAACAGCAGCCCGAAGCGTCAGCGCCGGGTTGGCCCCGCGTTTCCGCATTGGACAACCGGGCGCTCACGCTTCCGGCTGCTGCCCGATTCGAAATTTTTTGAAGGTCCGTACGGCGGTTATCCTACAACGATAAAACGTATTCCGTCAGGTCGTCGAGTTCCTGGTCCGAGAGTCCTTCGACGTCGCCGCTCACCTCGCCGTGTTTGCCGACCGCGAAAACGTCCCGCATCTTGACGTATCGACCGTCGTGCAGGGAGGGGGCCGTCCGCCAAACCTCGACCAGCCCGGGGGTGACGAAATCGGGCCGCCGGTCGAACGAAGCCTTGGTGTTGACATCGTGCAGCTTCATGTCCGTGTAATACGGCCCCGGATGACACTCGATGCAATTGAGCCGTTTGCTTTCGAACAGCTCTTTGCCCCGCTTCGCCGATTCGCTCAGTTGCCCATCGACCAGCCGGGGGCTTTCGAGCGGGACCAGAGCTTGCAAATAGGCGTCGATTTCGTCGCAAACCTGTTCGTTCGGGACGGCGAAAAGAATGTGGCGGAAGCCGGTCCGGATCGCGTAAGCCGAGGTTTTTCGGACGCCGTGCCACATCGCGGGCGGCGTCAGGTGCGACTGCAACAGGCTCTTGGCGTTTTTCGGGTTGCCGAGCCCGTCGTTGAGCAAATCCCAGTTCAAGGCGTCGACCCGGGCATCAGGGTGACAGCTGGCACAACTGTGCCAGGATTGGAAGCAGACCGTCGCGTCGTGCCAATACATTTCCCCTTTGCGTTCGACGGTCTGTTCCTGAGCCGGGCTCAAGGCGATTTCGCTGATTTTCGGGACCGTCGGGTTGGAGAGATCGACCTGATCGACAGTGTCGGAAAAGTACATGCCGAGATAAACCTTGTTGTTGCAGACGACGATTCCCCGGGGCCCGTTCCCTTTGAGCTTGATCCGTTTCTTGAGCCCGACCAAAAAGGCGAGGTCGTTCGGCACTTCGGCGACCGTCGCGGAAGAGTAGCTCCCGCGGTTTTCGTAGGCCCCGGCCGCTTTCGCTTCTTCCTGCGTTTTTGGGAGGGCGGAGAGTTTTTTGAGCATCCCTTCGGCATCGATCATGCAAAGCTCGTGCGTCCCGGAGACGGCGATGTACAATTGCCGGCCGTCCGGGGAAATCGCGATTCCCCAAGGGTTGGCCGCCCCGAGATCGACATCGTCGATCAGGACGGTGTTGATGTATTCCCCGCCGGTCGCATCGATGATGCTGATCGCGTTGGTGTTGATCCAGCCCCGCTCCAACTGCGTCGTCGGCATCTGGTACCGGGCGAGAATTTCGGTCAGATAAACGTATTTGCCGTCCGGTGAGATGCAGATTCCGTGCAAAGAGGAACTGCCGTTGGGCAATCGGATGTTGCGGGTCGTGCCGCTCGCCGTGTCGATCATCGTGACCTCGCTCGCGACATCGAACGAATCGGCCGGATCGTTCGGCAGGAAGTTGATCACGAACACGCTCTTGCCGTCGGGCGTGATCACCGAACCGCGCGGCTCGCGGATCGCCGCGAAACGACGGAGTTCCTTCAGCTCGGGGCACGAATACTCGGCGACGTCGTCGGTGTAGCGGTTGCAAACGTACAGCCGTTTGCCGTTCGGAGAAAGGCACAAACCGCAAGGCGTATGCCCGGCCGGGATTTCTTTTTCGATTTTGCCGCTTTCGAGGTTGAGAATTTGCAGCTTGCCCCGATACCCGCCGGTCGCGAGAATCATCGACTTTTCGTCAGGCGAAAGGACCATGCTGTTCGGCTGGACGCCGACCGGCCAGGAAGCGGCAAGCGTGCCGGACGCGGTGTCGATCACGGCGATTTCGTTCGACTCGTGATTGAGCACGAACACCTTGCCGCCGTCCTTGTTCGCGGCAAGCTGATAAGGGGATCGGTATTGAGCGGCTTCGGCCGCGTTAAGCAACAGGACAAGACAAAAAACCGTGGTTATTCGCAGCATCGTGATTCGTCTCCGGAATGAGATAGAAAATGTCAGGTCAATAGAATAACTCGATTATCGATTTTTTCTCTTTTGATTTCAAGCGTTTGAAAAAAAGATTTTCTATAATACTTCAGCGAGATGATGTTTTCGTCATTTCGACTGAAGCGTAGCGCAAGGAGAAATCTCACCCTCGCGCGAGGGGCGGAATTCCGGGTCTTTCGGCGAGTGTGAGATTTCTCGCTTCGCTCGAAATGACGAACAGCGAGGTTTTATTCCAAAAAACTCCAAACGGCTTAAGCATTGTGATTTTCGCTCTTGAGTTTCTGAAACTTTTGAACCGTTTCGTTCGGTACTGCTTCCTAACAGGGGCGGCTCTGATTTTTTGCGCCGTTCAACCTCGGCCCTCGTCCGGGAATCTCATTCGATAGCCGATGCCGCGAACGGTTTCGATCATTTCCCTGGCCGTACCGAGTTTATTGCGAAGCGAAGCCACGTGCACGTCGATCGTCCGGTCGAGGACGATCGCTTCAGG
>JAVBSX010000239.1:0-7663 GCA_031556455.1 Thermoguttaceae bacterium | reverse complement strand
CGGTGTTCCTTTGCAGTGTAATCTGCGCACCAAGCGCTTGCGTGTTAGAAGCAACATAAAGTCCTGTCATGGGATTTCACTACTTTCTGGGATTAGGGGGTTTCGTCTATTAGGTGGGAAATTACGGGAAATTGAAAATTGAAAATTGAAAATTGAAATTTCAGGGAAAGTCGAGACTTTTCGCGCGCAACCTCAGCGGGGGGACGCCACACCTCGTTTCGCGCGGTTCGCAATGACGGACTCTGCGATTTCGGTGTGAAATCCACGAAAGGGGTGGTTTTTCGTTTCAACGAAAAAGTTTCAATTCTCTTCGTTCAACTTTCAATTGCCCAAATCTCCAACACTCGCCCTGCGGTTGAATTCTGATGTGACTTTAGAGGAAATGAGAAAACTGGGCAATTAGTTTACGGAAATATAGAGCATGAAAGTTTAATTGACAAGATAAAATTATTTTTTTTACCTAAATAGCCGGAATTCACCAAAGTATTTAAGTGAAAAAGCCGCAGGGTGCGGTAGACCTGTAGGGATTACAGGAAATAAAGAGGATGTTTAGTTTAATAACACCCGGTAAAGATTGCAGGTTGTAGGAATGCTAGCGGATAGCGGCTTAGCGGCTTCGAAAACGGTCTTCTAAGCTGCTAAACCGCTGACCGCTAAGCTGCCGTTTTAGCGCAGCCGGCGAAACGCTTCGGAGCAGGCCCGGTAGTTTTCCGGTGACATGCCCATGCAGCCGTATTCCTCGACGTAGCCGATAAAGCCGCCATTTTCGACGGCCAGAAAATCGTACAGCCGTTGGGCCTCGGCGTAAATCTCTTCAACGGTTCCGGAAACCGACACCGTTTGGTAACTGATCGGCATCAGGAAGCACTGTTTGCCGCGAAGTTTCGGGGCGATCGTGTCGATTTCGACGACGTTCGGCTGGGCAATGTTGAGGACATCGACCCCGATTTCGTGTAAATCCTCCGCGATCGCCGTTACGTTGCCGCAAGTGTGGTACCAAACGTGCAGCCCGAGCCGATGGGCGTGCTCGAATTGCCGCCGGTATCGCGGTTTGAACAGTTTTCGCCAAAGCCCCAGAGAAATCATCATGCCGGTTTGCGTTCCCCAATCGTCAGCGTAATGAATTCCGTGAAAGCCGCGACGGGCGGCCAAATCGGCCATTGCATTCTCGAAATCGATGATTTGGTCCATTAAAACGGCAAAACGGTCCGGCTCCTGCAGGAAATCGACCATGCTGTTTTCGAAGCCGCGCAAAAGCGTATAAACCGTAAAGCCGCTCAAATCGAGCGAAGCCAACCGATACCGGTCGGCGGACTCCTCCAAAAAATCGGGCAGCCGTTGCATCCGGCGTTCTTCGGCGACCGGAGGCGGGGAAAAGAAGCCGAAATCGTTCCAATCGGGAATGAACGGGGCGACCGGGTGCCCCATCGTGCCGTCGTTCATCGATTCGAGGTGGTAGCCCCATTCGTTGTCGCCGGAGCCTTCCTCACGATTGAGCGAAAGATGATAGACCATCACATCCCCCTCGGTCTGGTCGCGGTTGACGAACCAGATCGGGACCCGGGGCGGGAAACGAAACGTGATAGCCCGATCGACGATTTCCTGACGCGAGATCATGGGGGGAGGTGTAGGGTGAAAACCGTACAAAAATTTGGTGTCATTTCGACCGGAGCAACGCGCAGGGAGAAATCTCACCCTCGCGAAAAGAGCCGAGAGTTCAAGTCTTTCGGCGAGGGTGAGATTTCTCGCTCTGCTCGAAATGACGTTTCCATTTTATGAAGGTTATTTGAAAATCGCCGCGTTAGGGAACCGTCGCGGCGGTCTGTACTTCCGGGATGGGGCGTATGAACGGGAGGATTTTGGCCGTTTTTTTCGGGCCGATCCCCCTGATTTGGATCACATCCGCCGGTTTTTGAAACGGCCCTTCGAGTTCGCGGTGCCGGACGATCCGGCCTGCGAGCGTTTGGCCGATTCCGGGGAGCAACAGCAGTTCGGTTTCGCCGGCGGCGTTCAGATCGACGGAAAATACGATCGGTTCCCGAGCGGTCGGCTCCCCCAATTCCCGCTGATTTCGCGAAAAGGCCGACGGCAAGAGGCACAAAAGCCCCACGCACAACAGGAAAAACAGCACCTGCTGGTCGGCGGTTTTCATAGGAGAGTGGGAAGTGGGAAGTGGGAAGTGGGAAGTGGGAAGGTTCGGATTTCTGAATCTTCCCACTTCCCACTCTTCACTTCCCACTGATTCAATCGGGCAGCGGTTTGCCTTTGGTTTCCGGGCCGAACCAAGTGATAATGATCCCGAAAATGAACGTCACCGCCATAGTCGCACCAGCATAACGGAGCGGCTCTGCAGCGTCGTAAAAAACGTAATGGGTCAGGATTCCCAGTCCGGCGGGGCCCGTCGCGGCAATGAACCGGCCGATGTTGTAGCAGAACGAAACCGCCGTGCTTCGCAATCGGGTCGGGAAAAGCTCCGGGAAGTAAATCGCGTACCCGCCGAAGATCGATAGGACGCAGAATCCGAGCACCGGCTGCATCCAGAACACCTGGACGGGGGTCCGGAGCGTCAGGAAGACGACGATTGTCATCACAAACGACGCCGCGAAGAACAGCGTAAAGGCGATCCGGCGCCCGAACTGTTCGGCAACGACCGTGATTCCCCATGTTCCGAACACCGCACCAAGATTGAAGAGCATTGCCGCGATTCCGCCCCAAAAGGTTACGGAACCGTTGATCTTTTTCGCGCGATCGGCAATGCCGGCGGTCAGTTTTTCAAATTCCGCTTTGTCCGTGGAAAGAGGAGTTACTTCGAGGATTTCTTTCCAGCGTTGCCTTTGTGTCGCGACTCGTTTGTCATCACCCATCGGAGGATCCTGCAAGGTCGCCAACACGGTTTCCGCGTTGAGATCGTTCAACGCATCTCGTTTTCCGGCAATGATTTGATAGATTGCGCCGGGATCATTTACTTTCGTGTCATTGCCGATCAAACTTTGCGGCGTGATCCCTTTTTCCTGGGCGATCGGCAGGAATTCCTTCGGGGAATGAAGGAGCATCCGGGTGAATTCGAAATCCATTTTTTCGACATCGCCGCGTTCCCGGACTTCCTGATTCTGTGTGTTCCGAAACGCCGTTCGGATCAAATCGACGCTGAAAAAACCGATTCCCCAAAGTCCGATCACGCCGCAGGTCGAGAGAAGCATTCCGACGATCACGTTATACCGCCAACGGGGGTCCTTGAACAAGTCGCCGATCGAACCCGCTTTTTTGACACCGCCGGCCGCGATCGCCGCTTTCCACGCTTCGGGTTCTTCCAATTTTCGCATGACGAAGAAGGCCAGTAAGGCGGGGAGGAAGCCGATCAGGAACAAGACTCGCCAAACCGGCATCGAGGCGAACATATTCGTGTGCTGCTCCAAAAGCCCGAACGTCATCGCCAAAGAGGCCGCCAACAGATTACAGGCGGCGGCGACGATCTGGAGCAGTCCGAGCGTTTTGGGCCTCGCCTTATCGGGCATCGACTCGGCGAGGAGCGTCACCCCAGCGGCAAACTGGCCGCCGACCCCCATTCCGGTGAGAAAACGGTAAAGCAGGAAATCCCAGCAACTCGTCGCCACACCGCAAAGACCCGTGAAAATCGCGTAGACGAAAATCGTGATGATCATCGTCTTGGCGCGACCGTATTTGTCCCCCATGACGCCGAACAGGATTCCGCCGACCGCCCAGCCGAGGAGCATGAGCGAGGTCGCGTAGGTCCCCATCGCAATGACCTGCGGATCCGTTTGCGGCAGGTGCATCAAGCTGCCGAGCGACGCGTTTCGCATCACGTTGAAAATCTGCTGGTCGAAGCAGTCGAGCCCCCAACCAAGAGAACAGACAATAAAGACGAACCAATGGTACCGGGACATCGTCTTGTACCAAGGAGTTTGTGAGAGGTTCGAATCGTTGGGCGTTTGGTTCATCAATATCTCCTTTAGCGAGCTATGAAATGCGTACCTTTGCAGAGTGTAACAGATCGGAGTATAAACAAAATCTTCGCCGTTTGGAATAACCTCTTACCATAAAGTCAAGAGGATCGCAAATTCGAAAGAGCAAACAGCAGCCCAAAGCGTGAGCGCCGGGTTGGTCCCGTATTTACGCATTGGATAACCGGGCGCTGCCGCTTCCGGCTACTGCCCTGATTCAAAATCTTTTCTGAAAATTCGACTTTGCAATCCTCTTGGCCAAAAAGCCGGCATTTCGAGTGCAGAAAAAAGCCGGAGAAGATTGAAGACAACGAATCGCGTAAGACAGAAACGCCGAGCAGGCACTCCGCATGCACAGCACGCGGCTCCGTTGCGCGTTGTATTTTCAGCGAAACAAAACCGGGACCTTGCGGTCCCGATTTGATGAGGCAATGCAATCCGTTGGGCGGTTCAACAAAGAAAAACCGTCCGGGGATGCCCTTGTTTTGTTTCAAGAGATCAAGAACCGGCGTTTTGGGCCTTCATCTTTTTGAGCATGGCCGAAAGACGGGATTTTTTTCGGGCGGCTGCGTTTTTGTGAATGATTCGCTTCGCACCCATCTTGTCCAGTGTTTTGACGGCGTCAAGAAAAAGGGATTCCGTTTCCTGAAGGTTCCCGGTATTGGCCGTTTTGATCAATTTTTTGCAACGGTTGCGGACCGAAGTCCGGAGCGAACGGTTGCGATCACGTCGAATTTTGTTCTGTCGAAGTCTTTTTTTGGCGCTTGTCGTATTCGGCATTCTTTTACAAAAATTAGCAGAGAACTGGAAAAACAATGATTCCGTACTTCCCGGAAATCTCCTTTGAATCAACTAGTTTTACGACATTTCGCGATTTTGTCTAGGAGCTCCCCGACATCTTTGTAAGAAAAATCGATTGCGGCCAGTTGATTGGCATAATCATCGGCTTTTTCATAATCTTTCAAACCCAAGGAGAGCTTCGCCGCAAAATAGAGGGCCTTTTTTTTATTCTCTCCTTGATCAGTAATATTTAGAACGGCTTCCTGAAAATGAAGCATCGCCAATTTATATTGCTTGATTTGCTGAAAACACTGCCCCAGCGCGAGCAAGGCTTCGCCCGTGCGAAGAGAATCGGTTTTCGCAAGCTGGTACTCGCTGATTGCTTCTTTATAGGCCCCGGTTTTATAAAGCAATGTCGCCAATTCGAAATGGTTTCCAATGCTGCCCGGCTCGGATTCAACGCGAAACCGGGCAAGTTCGAGGCATTTTTGGTCGTATTCGGTTTTTTTAAGGTTGAATTGGTCGCGAATTTCCGCCGTTTTCGATTGTTCGAACTCTTTTTTTAGCTTGATAAGTTCTGTTTGAAGCCGATGTTTTTGGGATTCCAGGAGCTTTCCGTTCATTTCGTGATTTTCCGGATCTTTTTCAAGTCCCCGTTGGAACGCATTCGCGGCTTCCTCGAATTGGTTTTTTTGAAAATAATAATCTCCGAGTTCGATATAAGCGGATTTGTCGTTCGGGTTCTTTTTGAGCCGTTTTTCGATTTGCTCTTCAAACGTGAGAATGCGACCGAGCACATCCTCGTTTTCGGGAACCTGCGAGCCTTTGTTCTTATCGGCCACCCCTTTCGCGTGCACTTCGCGCGAGGATTCGGCTCCCTCGTAACCGCCACGGTGTATCGTTTTTTCGACCATCAAATCACCGATCAGCTTGTCGGGTTCGGTGTCGCTGGGTTTCAATTTTTTAACCCGTGCCCAGCAGGCGATCGCGTCGTCGTATTTTTTGGCTTCTCCCAAAACGCGGGCGGCGAGGCGGTTGACCTCGATATCGTTCGGATTGGCGTCGATCGAATGCTTCAAATAAGCGAGTCCGGCATCCTGGTAGCCCATTTCGAGACAGGCTTTTCCGATCGAAAAGAGGGCGGAAGGGTTCCAAGGGTTGGATTTGAGCAATTCAAGGCCGCTTTTGAGGACGCTGCTCCATTTTTTTTGCATCTCGGCCGAACGGATTCCTCCGGAAGAGAGCATCGAAAACATGCTCTTGCGTTTTTTTTCGCCGAATTTTTTTCGGAGATTGGCCAAAAACGATTGGAGATAGATGATATTGCTCGGATCGCCGAGAACGCACGCCGCGAACATTTCGGTCGCGTAATCATAAGCCCCGAGGCTCATCTGCTTGTTGCCGTTTTCAAACAACTGCTGCAAGCGATTCCGCTGCTCTTGGGAGATGACCAGATTTCCGATTTCTTGATTGTACGGGGTCGACATTCTCGCGTTATTATTGGTCTCCGCGTAAAAATGAACCGGAGTTTCAAACTCGACACTCGCGGTTTCGGGGCTTTCGTCGCTTCGCTCAGGAAGCCCCTTGGCTCATTCTTTGTACGGAGTACAGTGCATTCCGTTTTTGACGTTGCGAAATGGTACGTGTTTGGTATGATGGTTGAGGCTCTAGGCGAGGAGCGTTTTTTATACTAGCCCCAAGCATAAGCGCGGGGGGATTACTGATCTTTACATAAAATTCCGGATAGGGGCAGCAGCCGGAAACGTCAGCGCCCGGTTTATCCAATACGGAAACACGAGGCCAACCCGGCGATTACGCTTCGGGCTGCTGTTTGCCGTGTTCGATTTTTTGCGTGGGGATCAGTAAACCTTTGCAAACGCGATATCCCCCGCGCTTACGCTTGGGGCTAGTTTTGGAATTCTGTTCGCGGTCTGAAGCCTGTTGATCCGATTGAATTATCCCGACGTTTTGGCCGCATTATATCGGCTTCAATAATATTATACAACCGATTGCCTTGGAATCGAAGTCAAAAAAGAATCCGCTCGCGTTCCTTTGGTTCGTCTCAGTTTTTTCGTTGTTCAACCTTTCCGGGTGCGGAAAGCCGCAAGCCCCGGTTTCCGAGGCCGCGGCTCCCGCTTCCGGAGCGAAGCGGCTGATTGCGACGACCCCGAGTATCGCCGAAGTCGTTTTTGAGCTTGGGGCGGGCGACCGGCTCGTCGGCGTTTGCCGGTTTTGCGAGTATCCGGAGGAGGTTGAAAAAATTACCAAGATCGGCGGCCTGCTCGATCGGGACAATGAAGAGATCATCCGGCTTCAGCCCGATTTGGTGATCGAGTTGGAGGAAAATCTCGATTCGTGCAAAACGCTGAGAAATTTCGGAATCGAGGTGCTGACCGTCAATCACAAGTCGATCGAGGGGATTCTCGATTCGTTTCTCCTGATCGGTGATCGACTGGGAGGGGAGCACTTCGAGAAAGCGGTCGCGCTTCGCGAAAGGTTGCTCCGGGAAATGAACGCGATCCGCGAACGGACGGAAAAAACGAAGCCGGTTCGAACGCTCATTTCGATCGACCGCGAGCGTCAAACAGGCAAGTTGCTCTCGGTTTTCGTCGCCGGCAAGAATCCGTTTTTCGAAGAGATAATCCGAGTCGCCGGCGGCACGAATGTCGCGAAAGACGCCCTTAGCCCGTTCCAACTTGTCTCGGTCGAGGAAATCCTCCGTTTCAATCCCGAGGTGATCATCGACATTTGTCCCAAGGTTTCGCAAAACACCGACCCGACGGGGAAGGACGATTGGAAAACGCTCGGAGATGGAATCGCCGCCGTTCGCGAGGACCGGATTTACTCCCTGTCGGACGATTACGCGAGCATCCCGGGACCGCGATTCTTGCTGCTGATCCAACGTTTCGCGGAAATTTTGC
>JAVBSX010000296.1:0-6992 GCA_031556455.1 Thermoguttaceae bacterium | reverse complement strand
AATACGAATACGTTTCAGCAAAACGGGAAATCTTTGCTTTATCGGACACCGGGATCTGCTCACGACCTTGGAACGCCTGTTCCGTCGCGCCCGTCTCCCGATCGCCCGAAGCCAGGGTTTTCATCCCAAATTGCGAATGAGTTTCCCTTCGGCGCTCCCCTTGGGTGTCGCCGGAGAAGACGAGGTTTTGGAACTGGAATTCCGGGAATCAATCGATCCGGATTCCCTGTTGAAAACGCTGAATCGATGCACCGTCGAGGGACTTGCCTTTTTGACCGCGAGCCCTTTAGCGGAAGGAGAAAAAAAAGCTATCCTCCGCTCGTCCGTGTACGAAGCAAGCCTCCCGCCGGAACTCCGTTCGCAAACAAGCGACCGTATTGCCCGAGTCCTTGCCGCAGCGACCTGGCCCGTTGAAAAACATAATGGGAAAACGGTCGATTTGCGTCCCTTGATCCTTGAAATGAGCCTGGATTCCCAAAGCGGTCTCTTCCGGGCGCAGCTCTTGAGTACCCGGGGTCCGGATGCCGGAATTCGCGAACTTTTCGACGCACTCGATCTCGGGAAAGAGATGTTTCGCAGCATCTTTCCCGTAAGAAAAGCGTGCGTTTTGGAGAGCTGAAATTCGTTTTCGCCCTTTGTTTGTCGGGAAAGAAAAACGCGATTTCAATAATGAAACAGGAAATGCTTATCAACGTCCGGCAGCAGGAAGAGTGCCGGATCGCCGTCGTCGAAAACGGCGTTCTCGAAGAACTTTACGTCGAGCGAACGAACCATGACAATTATGTCGGCAACATCTATAAAGGGGTGATTGCCAATCTTGAGCCGAGCATTCAGGCGGCGTTCGTCGATTTCGGCGTCGGTCGCAACGGCTTTCTGCACATCAGCGACGTCGAGCCTCATTATTTCGCCCAAGTGCCCGGCTGGGCCGAAAAAATGGAAAAACTGGAAAAAAAGAACCCCCGCGATGATCGCGATCGGTTTCGCTCTTCGGTTCCCGACGACGGTTTCGGGTACAATCGGCCCCGCTTCAAACCGCCGATCCAAGAGGTTTTTCGCCGCGGCGACGAAGTGCTCGTTCAAGTGATCAAGGAAGGGCTCGGCAACAAAGGGCCAACCCTTTCGACCTACATCAGCATTCCGGGTCGATACCTCGTCCTGATGCCTTCCCTGGGCCGGGTCGGAGTGTCCCGGAAAATTCAAGACGAACCGCTCCGGCGGAAGCTCCGCGATTTGATGAACGAACTCAACCCGCCGAAAGGGCTCGGATTTATCGTTCGAACGGCCGGAGCCGACAAAACGCGGGGCGAGCTGTCCCGCGACCTCGCCTACCTGATGCGGCTTTGGAAGGCAATCGTCCGACGAATGAAAAAAATGCCCGCCCCGATCGACGCTTACGAGGAAAGCGACATGATCATCCGGACGATTCGGGACATTTTTACCGGCAATGTCGACACGATCGTGATCGACGAGCAGGCCGCCTACGAACGGGCCAAGGAATTCCTGCAACAGGTGATGCCGCGTTATGTCAATCGGCTGCATCTGTATGACGGCAAAGAACCGTTGTTTCACAAATATAACCTTGACCAGGAAATCGCGAAAATACATCACCGCCGGGTCAATCTCAAGGAGGGCGGCTCGATCGTAATCGACCAGACGGAAGCCCTCGTCGCGATCGACGTCAACAGCGGTAATTTCCGGGGCGAAGATAACGCCGAGGAAAACGCCTACCAGGTCAACATGCGGGCGGCCAAGGAAATCGCCCGACAGATCCGGCTGCGCGATCTCGGCGGGGTGATCGTCAACGATTTCATCGACATGAAAAAAGAGGCCCATCGCCGCAACGTCGAGCGAACTCTTCGGGATGCCGTCCGACGGGACCGGGCGCGGACGAAAATCCTGCGGACCAGCCCTTTCGGTTTGATCGAAATGACCCGACAGCGGATTCGCCCTTCTTTGAAAAGGAGCATTTACCAGGAGTGTCCCTGCTGTCATGGGGGCGGGGTCGTCAAATCGACCGAGAGCATGGTGCTCGAAGTGATCCGGATTCTGGTCCTTTCGACCCAACGGCCGGATATCGCCCGGGTTCGAATCGCCGTCGTCGAAGAGGTCGCCGAATATCTGAATAATCGCAAACGGCACGAGCTGACCCAAATCGAAGAAGACGGCAAGGCCGAAATCACGATTCGCGGTAAGGCGGATGTTTGGCCCGAATATATGGAAATCGAATGCTTCGATTCTCACGGCAACGCGGTCAACTTTTCCCCGACCCCGAAAAAGTAGGACGTCTTGCGAATCGCGATTATCGATTGCATACGGAGAGCCGGGATCTTACAGTCCCGGCTTGATTCGTTTTCGCAAAATTTTCTTGCCGTTTTCCGCCCTATTGCCCCCTTTTGCCGCTATAATTGGAAGTGGGACAGGGATGTTTTCCGGGAAATCGGCATTTCTCATTAGACAAGAGGTGTATTGTAATCTATCCTTTCGCGTGGTGTCTTTTGGGGCCGGCGTTTGCGTTTTCTTGCCGTTTGCCAAACGGTTTTCAACGTCCTCGATTTTATAATCCGGAGATTTCTGTTATGAAAAAATATATTCCGCAGGTGTTACTCGCATTTTTCGCCTGTTTTTTCCTTGCTTCCGGAGAATCCCGCGGTGCGGAAAAAAAACAGGAAATTCCGACGAAAACGGTTGAATTCTTCGATGCGATCGACCAAGGGCTGATTGAGGCGAGCCTTGAAGCCCAGGATTCTTTCGGCGGGAAAATCGTCATCAAAAATAAAACGAATCAACCTCTTCAGGTTCACAAACCGTACGCTTACGCGGCCGTACCGGTTGTCGCCCAAGGACTCTCATTTGGCGGCGGCGGAGGCGGCGGCGGAGGCGGAGGCGGAGGAGGAGGCAGCAGGAGCAGGAGCAGTAGAAGCAGCGGCTCCTCTTCGAGCGGCAATCAAAGCTCAGGCGGCGGCTTCGGCGGCGGCGGCGGCGGCGGGATGGGAGGAGGCGGGATGTTCAACATCCCTGCCGAGAGGACGATCCGAGAAAAAGTCAAGACCGTTTGTCTGGAACATGGAAAAGAAGACCCTAATTCGCGGGTCAAATATGAAATCAAGCCGATCGAATCGGTTGCTCCCAAAAGCGAAGTCGCGATGATTTGTGCCTTGGTCGGCACCGGAAAAATCGACCAGAAAGCGGGGCAAGCCGCCGTTTGGTATGTAGGCAACGACATGACTTGGGAAGAACTTTCGGAAAAAACGTTTAAGCCGAGAGTCGAGCTTCCGCAACTGGTTTCTTATTTTACCCCGGAACAGATGCGGATCGCTCAAAAAGCCGTTGCCGAAGCCGAAGCCTATGTTAAGGCAACGGAAGATTCGGAATCGACGGATACCACGACCACGCCGGAGACCGAATCCCCCGACACGAGCGGAAGCGTCTCGGAAACACCTCCTCTTTAAGGCGCCGTATCAAAACGACCTTTATAACGGCACAGAAAATCAAACATTTTCATTGCAGGTTTTTTTAAAACGGAACACGCGGAATAACGGAAAACACGGAATTTTTACATTTCCGTCTATTCCGTTATTCCGAGTATTCCGTAGTTAAAAAAAGGACAATTGTAAATGTTGTCCCAAAAGCAAAGCGCGGTCAACCGCAGCTCGGCACGACAGACAAAAAGAGCCGCAAGTCGCGCCGGAACACCGACCGCACTTGCGGCTCTTTTTATGCACTTTGGTTAATCGCTCTTTCAGAAGACGACCATCTGTCGAAACACTTCGAACTTCTGCTCCAAATCGGCGAGAGAAAGTTCGCGAAGGCGGTCCAAGCCGAATCCTCCGACGGTGTAACTCGCGATCAACGTTCCGTAGACGATTCCCCGCTTGATCGATTCGGGATCGGTGAGCCCGTGAGCGGCGATGTAGCCCATCATCCCCCCGGCAAAGGAATCCCCGGCCCCGGTCGGATCGACGACCCCTTCCGTCGGGAACGCCGGAAGAGCGTAAATTTCGTGTTGGCTCAGGAACATCACTCCGTGTTCCCCTTTCTTGATCATGACGAATTTCGGGCCGAGTTCGAGAATCTTTCGCCCGGCCGTAATCACATTCAGTTCCCCGGTCAGCATCTTTGCTTCGGAGTCGTTGAGGACCAGCCCACCGATTTTTCGCAGCAGCTCCAGGAGCCCTTCGCGTTCGATGTCGATCCAAAGGTTCATGGTATCGGCGACGATCAGGTCCGCGCCTTGAAGCTGCTCGACCACTTTCAATTGCGAGGTCGGGGGAGCGTTGCCGAGAAAAACGTATTGTGAACGGCGGAAGGCCTCGGGAAGCTTCGGAAGCGAGGAACCGAGAACGTTCAGCTGCGTTTCGATCGTTTCCCGGTCGTTCATGTTTTCGAGATAACGTCCGGTCCAGCGAAAGGTTTTTTCCCCTTTGCGAATCTCGACACCGGAAACGTCGACACCGTGATCCTTGAGCATTTGGAGGTGTTTCTTGGGAAAATCGTCCCCGACGACGCCAACCAGTTGGACCGGGCCGAAAAATCCCGCTGCATAAGAGGCGAACGTCCCCGCACCGCCAAGAACATCGTCCCGCCGATCCGTCGGAGTGAGAATATTGTCAATCGCGACCGATCCAACGACCAAAAAAGACATGGGAACCTCCTGTCCGGAAAAATAGGAAAAAGACTCTGAAAAGGCCGATCGCGGCCAAACATTCCGTTTTCGGCAAACCGAGTTATTGATTCAGGCTTGCTTTCAATTGCGGGATAAAGTCCAAACAACGTTTGGCTTCCGAAGCGAGTTGGGGAAACAGTTCGGCGGCCTTGTCGGCTTCCTCGGCGCGGCAGACGGTTTCCATATCGGCGGCCAATTGGCGAAGTTGATGGGCTCCAAAGACCCCGGACGTCCCTTTGAGACTGTGCGCGACTTTACCGGCCGCGGAAAGGTCGGCTTTCGCGAGATTTTCTTCGATATTTTGGATATCGGTCGGCGTCTGGTTGATAAACTCATCCAACACCATTTCCGCCGTTGCCGCACTTCCTCCGACCTGTCCTAAAAGAACGGCGACGTCCATCGGCAAGCTTTCGTTTGCGTTCTCTGACAAAGTTCTATCCTCGCTTTCTTAACTCTCTGAAATTCTTACAGTATGACATCGAAATTCGGCAAACACGGCGAATCACTCTTGCCGCCTTTCGTCTCGGGCATTTTTCTGTTGTTTGGAGGGCATTTCCGAAACCGGCAATGCCGTTTCAATGTCGAGGAAAGAGCCCAATCGCGGGCCAGAAGAAACCTGCGACAATTGCCGGGACACGCTCACCCCTCCCGGACAAGGCATCATTTTATTACATTTGAGACAAAATACAATATTCTTGGGAAAAATTTGCTGTCGATGCCCTATTCCTCGAATTATTGATCTGGACTCGCATCCGCGAAATCGCTATCCTTTGAAAAAATCACTCTTTCTCTTCACATTCAATGGAAAGGATACCCGGATTATGCTTGGAGGAGCAAATCAAATCGTCGGAATGATGCAAGGTCTTTTGTCGTCGAAAAAAGGGAAAGCCGCGGACGGCCTCAACGAAGCCGCGATTCCGCAGTCGACTCAGACCGCGAGAACGGATCAGTTCACCCTTTCGGTTTCCCTGCAACAGGCCCTCGAATTGCTCAATTCGGAGAATTCCGGGGACAAGGCCCCGGAAATGGATCTTTCCGGGATTGAAAACCTGAAATCCCGAGGGGAAATGCTTTCGCAAGTCCTGCAAATGAAATTGCAATCTTTTCAAAGCGATTTTATCAATCAGGCGAAAACGGCCGGAATCGACACGACCCAACCGGTTGAGTTGAAAAAGGGGGAAACCGGCGAGTTGCTGGTTTCGAACAATCATCCGGACAAAGCGAAAATCGAGCAACTGCTCGCTCAAGACGAGGATTTGGCGAAAAAATTTCAGGACATTTCAAAAATGGCGGGCCTCTCGCAAGCCCTGCAATCGCTCTCCGGAGAGAAGTCTGGCTCGCCGATGTCGATGTTCGCGGCCCTTTACGCCAAGCAATCTCAAGGGGAGCAGGCGGCGAAAACCGTCAATCCCGACCGGATGAGCCTGAAAATCGACGAAGCCTCGGCCAGTTTTTCGTTTCAATAAAGATGCTGTAGGCCAAAGTCGTATCAATGGCCTTCGCCAAAAAACACAACGTCATTTCGACTGGAGCAACGCGTAAGGAGAAATCTCACCCTCGCGAAAAAGGCGGAAATTCCGAGTCTTTGGGCGAGGGTGAGATTTCTCGCGGAGCCTGCCCAGAGCGGAGCGTGGGGCTCGAAATGACACGGTTTTGTATTTTTTTCTCGAAGGTCTTTATCTTAAATTGACACAACCATCCCAGGCGGCACTCACTCTTCGGCGGCTTCCTGCTCGTCCTCGTCCGGCGTCGTTTCTTCAAAAGTGGGCAAGTCGTCCTGCATTCCCTCGAACATCGCGTCTTCGAAATCCGGCATGTATTGCTCTTCAATCTGCCGAATCACGCCGCGACCGAGCGCGGAAAGAACTTTCGAGAGCGAAACGGAATCGGACGCGGCTTCTTTCGCGGCTTCGTCCGTTCGATTTTCGCCTTCCGGCAACTCTTCGGTTTCTTCCGTAAACGTTTCAACAAATGTCCGGCGATTCGTAATCAGTCTCAACTGAAACAAATCGGGGTCGGAAACGATCCGGAACCCCGAAAACGGCCCTCGGTTCGACCTGTTGGTTTTTTCCTCGATCAACTTCGCTTCGAAACGACGTTGGCCGGTTTTTTTGTCCAACCCCCAAATCAGCGGATACACTTGCACTTCCGAATTCCGTCTTTGTTCGAAAATCGTCGCTCCGAAAAGGAGAACCGGCAATCCGGACGGTCGCGGAACGAAATACCATCTTTCGATCGAGACCGGATTGTCCCAAACGGGCTCTCCCTGGGCATTGTACCGCATCAGATAGCCCTGCCCGACATTGCGGTAAGGGATTCCTTCCAACGG
>JAVBSX010000263.1:0-7047 GCA_031556455.1 Thermoguttaceae bacterium | reverse complement strand
CGATCGGGGCGTATCGGGCCGGGAGCAACGCGGAAATCGACCACGCGATCCAGATGCGGCCGATGATCGAACAATATTTGCAGCAAGCCGTCTCCGACCAGGCGATGCTCGATGATTCGGTCGCGCGGATCAAAAAACTGGTTTTGGGCGGCTGAGCGTTCTAGCCGAGCGGCGCAGACATTGGCTCTTGTCCGGCGGTTTTGAAGACGGAAACCAACCGGGATTGATCGAAGCCGAAATCGAATAGCGGCACGAAATCGCGATCTAAAAAAAGAGGTCGTCTCCCCCATCGCAACGGGCGAAACAACCTCCGTTCCTTATGACGAAATGTCAATAATGAACCCCAGGGATGACTACGCAAAATCCTCTTCTCCCGGATCCTTGGTAACCGAGCTGGGCATAGACACCTTCGGAGAAACCGCCGCGGTTGTCCAAGTGTACGTGACGCCGTCGGCATCCGTTGCCGTGATGCCTGTGATCGTCAGGTTCCCAGAACCTCTCCCACCATAGGCATCCGCGATTTCATCAAAGAACCAGCCATTGGCATCGATGACTCCGCCTGTCGAGTTCAAAGTCAAATTCGCTTCCGCACCGGCGGTTTCTTTCCACCTATTCGTTATGGCAATGAGATGACATGCATTTTTGGTTTCAGTAAACGAATCCGATGCCGCCGCCGAATCGCTGTAGCCGCTGCCGCTACCGGAACCGGACATCTTGAAATTGATCGTGAAACTTGCCATTTCGTTCAAGTCGTAACCTGTTTTGAACGCCAGATCGACGGCCCAACGATCCGTATACACGACGGGATCAAATGTAATCTTACTGGTTGTTTTCACCGAGGTGTCAAGCAAGGTGGCCGTCGGTGAACTTCCTTTTTTGTCGGCTTTGGCGACGACGGAGAACGTATACCCCACGCCGGACTTCAGGCCGGTAAGCACTGCGTTGGCCGCATTCGCGGCTTTCACGGTAAAGGTTTTGGCTTTGCTGCCGTCATTAGGCGTTGCGACGACGGTATAGTTCGCGGCGGTATTGGAATTTTTCTCGGTTGTCTCCTGACTCCAGGAAAGCGTCACCGAAGTTTCCGAAATCGCCGTATATTTAAGGTCTTTCACCTCGCCATAGGCGGAGATTTTCGTCGTGAAGCTCGACGCGGTCAGCTTGGTTGAGACGGCATCGGCCCCCTTGGAGCCGATCGTCACGGTGTATTTGGTGCTCGAATTCAAACCTTTGATCGAGAGTACGCCTTGCGTCGGATCGAAGGAGAAATCACCTTTGACCCACGGATCGCCGGGTTCGGCCTCCTCGGCCGCCTTAAGGTCCACGGTCTCGCCGCCGTTAAGCGACACGGTGAGCGTATCCGCTCCCTTGTCCTTCATCGCGATCCAGTTCGTCACCGTCACATCGGCGGCATCGTCGTAGAGCGCGGTGTTCTTGAGTTTCGCGGCGGGAAGAATTCCCTTCGTCGTAACGGTCTCCTCCGCGGTCGCGGCCGTGCCGGCATTGAAGGCCGAGGTCTTGTTGGCGTAAACGACCGCCGTGTATTTCGTTCCGTCTTTCAGCCCCGCGACCGTCACTCCGGTAGCGCCGTTTTTGACAACAACCGTCTTGGCCTTCTTGCCCAGAACGATCCCTCCTTCTTCTCCTTCCGAGGCGACCTGATAAATCACGACGGTGTAGGAGCTCGCGGGGGTGCCGTTATCTTCCTTGCTCGTGACGCCGTCCCATTGGACGTCGATCGCCGAGGTCGGTTTCAAGTCGTTTTGCTTCACTTTGATGGAAGCGGGGTCAACATTCTCGAACGGGACCTTCGTGGTCGAAAGCGAAATCGTGTTGGAGTACACGGAACTGGAATCCACTTCGTCGCCATTTGACATGGTCGATGTCTTGATGGTCGATATCTTGAATGAATTCTTCTGGTAACTACTCAGGCCGGAAATTGTCATCGTTTTCGCCACGGTATCGATTTTCAATGTCAAAGCTTGATCATTTCCATAGGAGTCATAGACCGAAAGATTGAAATCATCCCCGGTCTTGAACCCGTCCGCAAAATCGACAGAACCGAAACATTTCTTTACGCCATTAATGGTCCCTTCAAAGTGGAGTCCATCAATCGCATCCGCGATTTTGTCATATTTGAACGTGATGGAATTCTCAGTGGGCGGATAGTCCTTGCTGACGCTAAGTTTCGGTGTCGGCAGAGTGCTGACGATGATATCTTCACCGATCTTACTTTCTTCCGGGGCGGTTCCGATGGTCGCGGCCGTGAACTTACCTTTATAAACCTCGACGGTGTACGAGGCGTCGACTTTTCCGGAATAGGCATAGAAACAGCCTTCCCCACTCGTATCCTTAACGATCTTGTAGGTCGGTTTTCCTACCGCAGGTGTGACGACGATGGTATAATCCTGATTCGGTTCGGCGTCAAAGGAAATTTCAACTTTACTCCCAACGGCGTAAGCATAAATGAGAGTAGCCCCTTCTTCCTCTACCGCGAAGAGGTTGATGCTTTCAGTTCCGGCGGCCTTGACCATGGGCGCGCTTTGCGAGGCGAACGAGAGCAGGGCGGAGTTTTCGAGGGAGCCTGTCGAGGCGACGTTATCCGAGATACCGTCGAACGTGATAGGGGCGGCGAAGGTGTCGTCCGTCGAAAGCGGAGAAACACTGAGCATTTGCCGGGCTTCCAACGGCTCGAAACGAAGGGAACGGCTGTTGAGATGCTGCGATTTTTTTTGCGACCGATTTTTCATAGTTTAAAAACTCCGTAACGGGTTAAATAAAGAAACGATAATAAGCGATACGAAAAACACAGAACGCAGGAGAATTCGTTGCGTTTTGCAACAAAACGGAGGACAAAGACGGCCAAATCCCGTTTTGACTGGTTCGTGATTCAAAATTATTGCGAACTAAAATCATTATGTATAATCGTCACAATCGCGCCAATACATAAATTTCGTTGCATTATAACCGGGAGATTTGGCCTGTCAATCATTTTTGTTCAGAAAATAAAGAATATTTTGGTAAAATAGTGGAACTTTGCAGGCCCCGTGCGCAGCGCTACACCCCAGGATGATTGCAAAGTCGAATTTTCAGAAAAGTATTTCGAACCGAGCAGCAGCCGGAAGCGTCAGCGCCCGGTTATCCAATGTGGAAAGTTGGGGCCAACCCGGCGCTTATGCTTTGGGCTGCTGTTTGCCGCGTTCGACTTTGCATTCCGCGTGCGTTACTGGATTGCGGTTTGGTTTTCGTCGGCTATATTTGTCTGTTATACCGTAACCGGTATGTGCGGTAGGCTTCGCCCTCTGTCAAACCGCGGCCTTGTTGGGCCGCTGCCGTGTTGAAGACGGGAATTTTCAACCGGCTTGAGTATAATATCCTTCAGCCGACCGCGTGTCATTTCGAGCGTAGGGAGAAATGACGAGGACGAAGTTTTCCAGATTCGCAACCCGACTTTCGCTCACCCGAAAATTCCGATCATCGAGGATGATCGATCGAAACTCCGCCCATGAAACCCCGCCGCAAAACCGTTTTGAAGAGCACCGTCATCATGGGGGTCGGTACGCTTTTGAGCCGCATCCTCGGGATGTTTCGCGATGCCGCGACGGCGGCGATGCTCGGGATGTCGGCCGGCGGGATCATGGACTCGTTCGTTCTCGCCTTTCGGCTGCCCGATGTGACCCGGCGGATGTTCGGCGAAGGCTCTCTTTCGGTCAGTTTCATTCCCCAGTTCGCGCGGCTTTGGAACGAAGACCGTAAAAAAGCCTGGCAGCTGGTTTCCTTCGCCCTCGTCGGCATCTTCCTGCTGCTTCTCGTGATCGTTTTGATCGGCGAAGCGCTTTGTACCTGGGCGATTTTCGCTTTCCCGCCGCAAAGCAAGGTCAATGTCGCCGCCCGATTGACCGCGGTGATGCTGCCGTACCTGATTTTGATTTGTATGGCCGCGATCGCGGCGGCGGCGCTCCAAACGCTCGGGAAATTTTTCGTCCCCTCGCTGATCCCGACGATTTTGAACATCGTTTGGCTTTTCGGCATCCTGATCCTCGCCCCGCGCATCACCGAGAATCCGCTCGAACGCTGCTATTTGCTGGCCGGTTGCATCGTTTTCGCCGGTTGCATTCAACTCGGCATTCAGATTCCGCTCCTGCGAAAGGCCGGGTTTCGATGCCGCAACCATTGGCGTTCGGTTCGCAAGGAAGCGGGCGAGGTCGTTCGGTCGTTTTTTCCGACGATGCTCGGTTTGACCGCGACGCAGTTGAACATTCTGGTCGCGAGCGGTATCGCCTGGGCCTTTTCCGGGCCGGTCGGAGAAGCGATTTGGTGGTTGGGGCGGCAGGCGAATTACCCGTTGCAACCGGGCTCCGCCTCGTCGATTTATTTCAGCGAGCGGCTTTACGAATTTCCGCAAGGGCTCTTGGGGCTCGCGATCGCGACGGCGATTTATCCGCTCTTGAGCCGGCATGCCGCCCGAAAGGACTATGCGGCGATCGCCGATGATTTGGGGTTCGGGCTTCGGGTGATTTTCGCCCTCGCGATCCCCTCGGGGGTCGGTTTGATGTTTTTTTCGGACAACCTCGCCCATCTTTTGTATCAACGCGGAGCCTTTACCCCCTCGGATATGTACCGGACGGGGGACATGATCTTTTGGTTCAGCCTCGGGGTGAGCGGATTTTGCTCGATCCCGTTGTTGGTCCGGGCCTTTTACGCGATCGGGGACATTCGCACGCCCGTCCTCATCGGCGGGTTTTGTTCCCTGGTCAACCTCGTCCTCGGGTTTTCGTTGATCTGGGTGATGTCGGAACAGGGCCTCGCGTTCGCGGCCGCGTACGCGGCGACGATGCAAGCGCTGTTATTGCTGATCGTTTTCTCGCTCAAGCACCGTTTGCTCGATTTTCGCCGGTTGGGGACCACGATTGCCCGTTCGCTTTTCGCTTCCTGCCTGATGGGGCTGGTGATCAAGACGGTTATGGAAAGCATTCCGGGCGCTTCCTCGCTTTCCGATATCCTCCGAATCACGGCCGCCGGCGGGGTCGGGTCGCTGGTTTTCGTCGTCGTTTTTTTCAAACTCGGCGGCCGCGAACTGGAAAGCATCTTTTCCCGCCGGGCGGAAGCGAAACGGTCTGCACGAAAAAAGCGGAAAAAACGACGCCGCTAAAGAGGGATTCCTCAAACGCGCGGGAGGATCATGTTCGTCCCCAGTCGCGGGTGCTGGGCGAGAGCGAAGTCGATGCCGAAGATCGTTCGCAACCGTTCGGGGGACATGAGCGAATCGGGCGGCCCGTCGAAAACGACTTGTCCGTCCGCAAGGGCGATGATGTGCGAGCAGTCGAGGGCGGCTCGATTCAGGTCGTGCGTGATCTCTAAAATCGTCAGTTTCCGCTCGCGATTGATCCGCCGCAAATAATGACAAATTTCCTCCTGGTGCCTGTAATCCAAAAACGTGGTTGGCTCGTCCAGGAGCAGAAGGTCCGGTTCCTGGGCCAAGGCGGCGGCGAGCAACACTTTTTGCCGTTCGCCGCCGCTGAGGGAATCGATCATCCGCTCGGAAAAATGACGAACGCCCATCGCTTCGAGCGATTCTTCGACGATGTTGCGATCGTCCCGGGACAGCGGGGCGAGCGGACTCAAGTGAGGGTAACGGCCCATTTCAACGGCTTGACGAACCGTAAAGGCGAAGACCGTGCTCAGCGATTGCTGAACGTAGGCGATTTTGCGGGCGAGTTGCTTCCGCCGAATGTTCCGGACGGAAACGCCGCCGTACTCAATCGAGCCGGTCCAATCGGAAAGAATCCGGAGGATGCAGCGCAAGAGCGTCGTTTTGCCGACCCCGTTCGGGCCGATCAGCCCGACGTATTCGCCTTGCCGGATATCGAACGACAGCTCGCGAAAGAGGGGACGCGAACCGAATCGATAGTGCAGATTACGGACCGAAAGCATGGGAATACAAAGTCGGCGAACCGGGTGTCGCGAAAAGGGATGAAATACGGTGTCATTTCGAGCCCCATCTCGTCATTTCGAGCGGAGCGAGAAATCTCACCCTCGCCCGAAGACTTGGAAATCCCGGCCCTTGCGCGAGGGTGAGATTTCTCCTTGCGCGTTGTTCCAGTCGAAATGACGGCCACGTTTTTGGGTCGTGAACGAAACCGGGGCCACAGGCCCCGGCTCGTATGTTCTCGCTCGTATGTTCCGACTCGCTCTCAGATTCCGAAAATCGAGCCGAACCCGCCGGCCTTGATCGCCCGTTCTTTCGGGAAGGCGATTCCGGCCCCGTTCAAGGCTTGAATGTAATCGACCGTTTCGGCCATGATTTCGTTAAGATAGTAATCACGCTTGATTTGATTCTCTCCGCTCATGATCTCATCGAACCGGTCGGATTCCATTTTCTCCGCACGGAGACGCTCGTGTTCCTCGAAAAATTTCTTTTCGTTCAAGGTCCGGGCTTTCTTCGCCTTGAATTCGAGATAAAGCTGGTTCTCCCGCAAAGTCTTTTGGAAATCGGGATCCGCTTGAATTCGAGGAGCGGATTTGTCCCGGACCTCCTTGATGATCGTTTCGTTGACATACGGGAAATTGGGACACTTCGGGTTGGCCGGGATTTTTTCGAAAGAAAGCGGGTAATCCAAATCCTTTTCGGAAATATCCTCCAAACAGTTCGTCAAGGACGGCAATTCGACGTCCGATGTCACTCCGTTGAGCTGCGGCGAGACCCCACTGGGCAGGTAGTAGCCGCTGACCGTCAATTTCAAAGCGCCCCAGTCCGGCGGGTTCGGATTGCCCCGGAACAGCAGATCGCCGATGTCTTTCAATTCCTGCACGGAACCTTTGCCGTGGGTCGTCGAATCGCCGAGGATCAATCCCCGATGATAATCTTTGATCGCCCCGGCGAAAATCTCGCTCGCGCTCGCGCTGAGCTTGTTGACGATCACGACGAGCGGGCCGGTCCAATCGACGCTCGGATCCCGGTCGTCCAAGGGGGTCGAACGCTGGCCGATGTCCTTGGTCATCACCACGTTGCCCGTTTCGATAAACAGCCCGGTTACGCCGACGACCTCT
>JAVBSX010000395.1:0-6791 GCA_031556455.1 Thermoguttaceae bacterium | reverse complement strand
CCCTTACACCGTGATCGTCGCGGCGGCGGACGCGTGCAGCGCTTCCCGGCCGGGAGCCCGGCGGGAAACGCTCGAACATTACGTCAAGAGAATGGAAGAGCTCGAATCGATCGCGACGGAATTCCCCGGCGTCGATCATGCGTTCGCGGTCCAGGCCGGGCGGGAAGTCCGCGTGCTGGTCAACGCCGGCCAAACGACCGACGAATCGGCCGCGAAAATCTGTCGCGACATCGTCCGATCGCTGACCGAACGGCTCCAATTCCCGGGCGAAATCAAGGTAACCGTGATCCGCGAAACCCGCAGCACGGAAATCGCGAAATAAGGGATTTTTCAAAAAAAGATAACTCTTCAGCCGAATGGTGTTTTTCGTCATTTCGACTGAAGCGTAACGTAAGGAGAAATCTCACCCTCGCGTGAGGGCCGGGATTCCAACCTTTTCGGCGAGGGTGAGATTTCTCGCTCCGCTCGAAATGACGAGCTGAGGGGTGGGACAAAAAACTCCAAACGGCTGAAGCACTACAAATATCCTATAAAACGCCGCAATAACCCTATTCCTTCAACGGAGAAAAAGCAATGACAAGGAAAGACCATCTCAATCGCCGGGAACTTTGCGGCTTGCTGGCCGCCGGAACGGTTGCCGCCGCTTTCGGGACGACCGCCGCGACCCCGGCCTTGGGTTATGAACTCAGCGTTCCGCCGAAACGGGGCAAAGTGCTCATGCCCCTGGGGGATGCGACGGAAACCCTCGACACGTATTATGCGTATTTCCGGATCGCCGAAGACGGATACGAAGTCGTCGTCGCCGGACCGGAAGCCCGGCTGTACCATACCGTGATGCACGAAATCCCACCGAATTCCGACGTCCCCTGGGATATCACCCGCGAATCGCCCGGTTATCATATTCAAGCGAAGCTCGCCTTTCGCGACGTCGATCCGACCGATTATGTCGGGCTTTACGTTTCCGGCGGCCGCGCCCCGGAGTATTTGCGGTATGATAAGGACCTGCTCCGGATCGTCCGGGCGTTCGACGCCGCCAAAAAGCCGATCGCCTCGCTGTGTCACGGAGTCGAGATTTTGACCGCCGCCGATGTGATTCGCGGGCGGAAAATCTGTACCGTCCCGAAATGTGCTCTCGATGTCGAGCAGGGGGGCGGGACCTATCCCGAAGAAACCTGCGTCGTCGACGGGCATTTCGTAACCGGCCGGGGACATGTCGAACTGCCGATGCTCCTCCGCAATTTCATGATCATGTTGAATGCACAAAAGTAGTTTTTGAGGCTTCAGGCGTCAGGCTTCAGGTCGGAAGTTCAAAATCTTTCTCGAATCGTACCGAAACGCCAACTTTCGTTTTTGTGTGCTCGGCTTGTATTTGCAACGTATTTCCTGAAGCCTAAAGCCTAAAAATCCTTTGCTCTACCGTTAGACCAACAACCAATGAAAATCTCGAAGATCGACGTTTATTTGACGCAGATTCCTTTTCGCAAGCCGTTTCGCTTCGCCGATACGCTTCTCGAGGAAATGGAAACCGTTTTTCTCCGGCTCGAAGACGGCGAGGGTAATTGCGGCTGGGCGGAAGTTTTTCCGGGCAACAAACCGGTGTTGACCGCGGCCTGGTCGGCGGGGGTGTTTCATGCACTTCAAGAATGTATTCTCCCGCAGCTCGGCAAAACCCTTTCGATCGATTCCGGCCCGCAGCTGTCGGAAAAACTGGAAAAAATCCGAGGCAACCGGCACGCGAAAGGGCTTCTCGATCTCGCCTACTGGGACTTGTATTCGAAACGTCTCGGCAAGCCGCTGCACCTGGCGATCGGGGGAACACGCAAGGAAATCGAGCTGGGGCTGTGCTTCGACCGGTATGATGATTTGCCGCCGTTTCTCGAAGACCTCAAGCGGGCGATTGCCGAAAAATACAAGCGGATCACGCTCAAAATCCGGCCCGGTTGGGATTTGCAAATTCTCGGTATCGTGCGAAACGAATACCCGATGCAGATGATTCAATGCGACGTCGAAGGGGCCTTGCTTATGGAAAGGCACTCCGATTTGATTTATCGGTTCGACGATTTTTTCCCTTCGCTTTTGGAACAACCGCTGCCGGCGAGCGAATATGTCGGGCACGCGATGTTGCAGGACGGAATGCGGGTCGGCATCGGCTTGGACGAATCGATCACGACCTTACACCAGGCGCAAATCGCGATCGACCTGCAATCGGCGGGAACGTTCTGCCTCAAACCGGGCAAGGTCGGCGGGCTGACCGAAGCGAAGACGATACACGATGCGTGCGGCGCCTCGGAAATCACCTGTTATTCCGGTTGCGACGGGGCGACCTCGGTCGGTTACCGTTATGTCGCCGCACTCGCCGCGTTGGAGCGATTTACCTTGCCGGCGGATTACCTGCGGCTGGACGAAATTCTGGTCGCCGATCCGGGCATGCCTTTGCATCCGGTCGCGAAGCCGGACGAAAAAGGGAACGAACGGATGGTGCTCGAACTCTGGGACGAACCCGGGATCGGGACAGAACCGGACCTCGGGCTGATCGAAAAACTTTCCGTCGCGAAATGTTCCTGGTTTTCGGAGTAATACGACAACGAGCCGGGACCAGCGGTCCCGACCGTCGGAACTTGTTTTCGCGATTGGCATTCATTATCATTGACGGAAAAGAGCCGCATGTGCAGCGAAGCGCAACTTGCGGACCTTGTACGCGGTTGGTCGTCACTTCCGATCCTCATGTAAAAGATCGAACACGGCAAACAGCAGCCCGAAGCGTCAGCGCCGGGTTGGCCCCGCGTTTCCGCATTCAATAACCGGGCGCTAACGCTTCCGGCTGCTGCCCGATTCGATTTTTTTGTAAAGATCGATAAAACCATGCTTTCGGTCGTTGTCGGGACCGCAGGTCCCGGCTCGTTTTCGTTTTAATCTCACACAAATCAAAACCATGAAAAAAATCTGCTGCTTTTCAATGCTTTTGTTGCTTGTCGTTTCTTTCGTCTCGGCTCAGGAGGGACGCCAACGACGGGAGCCGAATACGCTCTCGGAAACGGAAAAGAAAATCGGCTTCCAGCTTCTTTTCGACGGCAAAACCGTCGACAAAGACATTTGGCAAGGGGATATCGAGAATTACAAGGTCGTCGACGGAACGATCGTCTGCGAAGGAAAAAATCTCATGACGAAAAAAGAGTATGATAATTTCGTCTTCCGTTTCGAATTCAAACTCCCGCCCGCCGGAAATAACGGGGTCGGCATTCGCACGAAACTCAACGCCAACGCCGCTTACGACGGTTACGAGATTCAGATACTCGACGATACGGCAGAGCAGTACAAGACCCTGCTCCCGTACCAGTTTCACGGTTCGGTGTATCGTTTCGTCCCCGCGAAACAAGGCTCGCTGCGGCCCGTCGGGGAATGGAATCGCGAAGACATCGTCGTTTACAAAAACAACATTCGCGTCGTTTGCAACAACCAGATCATCGTCGATACGGATATGACCGAGTTCGTCGAAGGGAAGAAAAAATCCCTCGACACGGATCATCCCGAGCACGTTTTCAACGAAAAGGGACTGGTCGGATTCCTCGGACATCAGGATCCGGTCGCGTTCCGCAACATCCGGATTTGCGAGATCAAAAGTCCCGCCGAATACAAGATGCTGCTCGAAGCCTCCGAACGGGCGGCCCAACGCCGTCAACGGGGCAACTGACGGGTTCGGATGCAAATTGAACCAGACGATAGCAGCCCGAAACGAAGCGCAGCGCAGTGAGGGTTGAAAACTTCCAATCCCTCACTGCGCTGCGCTTCGTTTCGGGCTGTTATTTTTCAAAATCCCGGAAAAACTCACATGCGACCCCTGCTTCCATTTTCAATCGGTCTTTTCGTCTTTGCATTCTTCTTTCCGTCGCTTCCGGCTCATGCGGAGGACGTCGGGTTTGAGGCTGCCTCGGGAACCCGGGTCGCTTACCGTCTCGAACGGGAAGAGCTGCCCGGCAATACCGTAACGCGGTTCGCGTTGACGTTCGGGCCGGTCGAAACCGGCGACGGGAATGAAAGCCGTTGGTACGCCCTGTCCGCCGAAAAGGGGAACGGCCAAGCCTTTACGCTTCGGCTCCAAGGCCGCGAATTTCCGCCCCGAACGGAGGTTGCTCGCTATCTCTTTCAGGAAGCCGACGCCGTTCCCTTGGAATACACGCATCTCCGCTCGGACAAGGCCGTCTTGCCGGAAATCGTGAGCGCGGAAAATCTTTGGCCGCGACCGCTTGGGGAAACCGCCGGGCAAAACGGGCTGCCCGCGAGGGCGGAATGGTTGGGACAGACTTATGTCTTGGAAACGACGGAAAAGGATTTGCCCTTTGTCTTCCCCGGAGAAATCAAAACGATCCGGTTGCAGTCGGAGGTCCGGATCGGCGTTCCGAGCAACTCGCGAACGAAAGACGACACCCGAAGGTACGACGGCTCCGATTACGAAATGGTGCGGCTCACCCGCGAGGATTACGAGGAGATGATCCGGGCCGGCTTGAACTGTCTGCGGACCGACGCCGAACAGGCCGCTTGGATTCAAGAGGAGTCCGTCTTTTATTGGGGACCGGGCGGGGGCGAGATCGCGTTTCCGGAATCGCTTTTCCGGAGCAATTATCTCGGGCCGGTGATCTTTTTCGACGAGCCGGGCGTTTCGACCCGCGATTACGACATTCGGCCCCGTTTGGAAAAGGAGCCCGACTTTCGCAAGGCGATCACACCCCAAATCGTGTTGGAGGAATTCAAACGGCATTACCACCGTTCGGCGACGGAAGGGCCGCCGTTCGTGTTAATGAAAGGGTTGCAAGCCCGGCCGGATGTCGATCTCGGCGCTTTGATTCTCCCGCAGCGGAATCTTTACATTTGGGAAACGATCGTCCCGGCGTCCGCTTGGGAATTGACGGCGAAACCGGAATTCGGGCCGCAGGCGTTCGTGTTCGAACCGCCGGGCCGGATCGGTTCGATGCGCACCCTTCCGGAATGGAATATGAGTTACGGTTGTCAACTTTTCCCGGAAAACCCGGCCCATTTCGCCGATGTGATCTTCGGCTTCCTGCGCGGGGCCGCCCGGGTTTCGGGCAAGGGTTGGGGGATCAGCATTTATGGGGCCGTCGATCGCGCCGACGCTCCTTGGTTGTTGACACACGCCTACGACCTCGGGGCAACGCATTTTTACTTCTGGGACAATTACCAAAGTGCTTGCGTTCCTCGCAGCGAATACCTCGCCTTGACGCGGCATCTTTGGAACCACGTTCAAGAGCGGCCGGAGCGAAATCTGGAGCGGCTGAAAAATCTCGGCGAAACCGTGATCCTCCTGCCGCCCGGTTACGATTTAGGGCACATACAGACCGGTCGCGGCAACCTCTGGGGGCTGGGGGAATTGAACCTCGAACGTAAGAATCGGTTCGGAATCAAGTACCGGCAGGTGATGGGAAACTTTTTCACGGAAATCGAGCGCTGCCTGCGACTTGGTGTCCCGTTCGATTTGCTTTGGGATTTGGACGGGCTCAAGCTGGACGGATATTCGGAAATCGTGCGGATTCGTGAGGACGGCGATGTCGAAGTAATCGCGGACGGGCGAAAGACGACGCTTCCCGGACCGCGCATCCCCGAACGGGCTGCCGGGGCCGCGCCGGAATTGATCGTCGACATTTCTCCGACGGAAGAGGCGACGCCGTTCGTTTTGACGGCACGGGCTCATCTCAAGGAAGGATCGGCTCCGATCTATTACACGACCGGAACGGACCGGCGAGGTGAGTATCCGAACGTCATGGTCTTGTGGGAATTGTACGGTCCGGACGAGGAAGATTACCGCACGCTCTCCGGTCGGCTCGTCGAAGGCCCTTCAGCGGACGGACAGGCGACGCTTGAGGCGAAAGCGCCCGTTTCGCGACCCGGTCATTACCGTTTGCGGGCGGCGACGACCGATTTGCTTGGTCGCACCCACGTCGTCTGGTCGGAATTCGATGCGAAGTAAGGCTTCAGGCGTCAGGCCTCAGGCTTCAGGTTTTCAACCCGCATCGAGCCAGCCGCGTCAGCTGCCGGTTGGTGCCCGTCTTCAATGCGCACGGATTCTCGCGAACAAAAAATCGGCGGGCATTGAAGACGGGCGCCAACCGGGGCCTTACGGCCCCGGCTCGATGTGGTAAAACTTCGACTTATTGCCTCACGCCGTTTTGCATATCCCTTCCCTCTCTTCCCCCCTCACCGCATGATCTCCCGGAACACGAAAGGACTCCTTTTTGGCGTGAGCGCTTACGGTTTGTGGGGAGCGTTCCCGCTTTTCGTTTACCAACTGAAGGCGATCGACCCGATCGCGGTGCTCGCCTTCCGCTCGATCAGCGCTTGTTTGACGATCTTGCCGATCATGCTTTTTCTCGGTCGCGGCAAGGTCGTACTCCAGAAACTGACGAATTGGCGCAGCGTCGGCTTCCTCGCCCTCAGTTCGTTCCTGGTTTTCATCAACTGGGGAGCGTTCGTTTATGTCGTCAGTTCGAACCAAACGCTGCAATCGAGCTTGGCCTATTACATCAACCCGCTGCTGAACGTGCTGGTCGGCACCCTTCTCCTCGGCGAACGTTTCCGGAAAATGCAATGGGCTTGCATTCTCATCGCGGTTTTCGCGGTCGTCATTTTCGCTTGGGAAGTCGGACAAATCCCGTACTGGGCACTCTTTCTCGGAGCGACGTTTTCCTGTTACGGGCTGGTCCGACGTTCGAATCCGGCGGATTCGCTCACCGCCTTGACGATCGAAACGATTTTCATGTTCCCGGTCTCCCTCGCGTATT
>JAVBSX010000027.1:0-6145 GCA_031556455.1 Thermoguttaceae bacterium | reverse complement strand
CGAAAGGCTCGGAATTCCGGCCCTCGCGCGAGGGTGAGATTTCTCCTTGCGCTACGCTTCAGTCGAAATGACGAAAACACCATTCCGCTGAAGTGTTACACAGTTTCTTAATTGGAGACCAAGTCAACCAGCGTTCCGCCGTGAGCCGGGACTTTGGCCTTCTGTCGGTCGTAGGTCGATTGCGGGCGGCCCTTCGTCGCGAGGATTTCGATCATCCGCGAAAGGTGAATCAGCGTCCGCTGCGTCATCACCCAGTTGGTCAGGCTTTGGTGCTGCAAAATCCGGGCCTGGTGCATCGACTCGCGGCACTTCCCCTCCAACGGGCGGCCGGACGTTTCCAGGTCGATCCGCAAGGCGAGCGACTCGATCGAATCGTTCGGCAGTCCCTCGTCCTTCGCGCTTTGCAGCAACCGGTCCCGCTTATCGAGGCAGTTTTGCAGCCGATTGATCGCCGCCTGCTCCTCCTCGGCGATCCCCGAAAGCCCGGGCAGGTCCGAGCGGGCGAGCAATTCCCCCTTCCGTTGCAGCAGGGAGAGCGTCGCCTGCTGAACGCCGGAGAGCTCGGTCAAAAACGTGGCCAGTTCGGTTTCCCAGGGTGATGTCATTGGTAAGTGTGGAGTGGGAAGTGGGGGAGTAGCGGCTTAGCGGTCAGCTGCTTAGCAGCTTAGAAGACACGATTCGCTAAGTTGCTAAGCCGCTAAGTTGCTATTTACTCGTTTGCATCAACTTGAACATTGTATCGCTGAGGGTTGAGGAGCTCGCGGCAGTCATTTTGTCGACCAAAACCTGGTCGAGCTGCCCTTGAAAAATCTCCTCGGCCCGGCCGCCGTCGAAATACGCCGGCTTCTGCTGCGTCTCCCGCATCGATTTGAGCATTTGGCCGTACAGCGTCTGCCCGACGAATTGGTGAAAGACTCTTTTGTATTCTTCCTGATCTTCTGCCGTTTGAACCTTCGGCTCGAGCGGGTTGCCGTCTTCGTCGAGTTTTCTCGAACGGTTGATCGCCGTCCGGTTGGACGCCGCCGTTTCCGAGGCACTGCTTTCGAATGTATCGATCGGTTCGGCCGCCTGGGTTGAGCGATTATTCAACGCTTTCTGCAAAATCGCGTCGAATTCGCCCGAATCCTTGCTCGCATTCGCGGCCTTACCGGACTTCGCCGTCCACATCGCAGAATCAATCGCGTTAATCATTGGTGAGAGAGTGGAAAATGATAATTGAAAATAGGGAGTTGCGGCTTAGCTCTCAGCGGCTTAGCAGCTTAGAAGACCCTATTCGCTAAGCCGCTAAGATGCTAAGTTGCTATTTGTAAATGATTTTTCCGTTGAGGGCGCCTTGGGCGTCGATCGATTGGATGATCGCGACGACGTCTTGCGTCGGCACTTTCATTGCGTTGAGGCAATCGCGGAGGGCGCTCAGCTTGACGTTGTCGATGCCGTTCATTCGGCCTTCGACGTCGAGGTTGACGAACCGCTGCGGCGGGGCCGGTTCGGCCTGACCCGGTTGCGGGGCCGCGGGGCCCAGCCCGCCGGCTTGGATCGTCACATTCTTGTGCGAAACGGTGACCGGAGCGATTTCGACGTTCTGGTCGATCACGATCACCCCCGCACGCTCGTTGATCGTCACCATCGGGACCTTATCGACTCCGTACAACGGAACACGGTTGACCGCGGCGACGAACTCGACGGGGTTGGAAAGGTAGTATTGCGGCACTTTGACGATAATGTTCTGCTGGTCCAGGGCCAGGGCGATGGTTTCGTCCGACCCTTCGGCAGCACCGGCTCCGGCGCCTTGGTCCGCGAGGTTGGAGTTGATCGCATCGGCGATCGCTTCGGCCATGAACCAGGTCGCGTGTTTTTCCGGCAGGACGAGCGTGATGCAGCCGTCCTTGACATACGGGTTGCGGAACTCGGCGGTCATTCTCGCCCCATTGGTCAGTTTCGCGACGGTCGGTGTTTCCGATTTTTCGATTGTGAGTTGTCCCCAGGCTTTCGCGAACACCTGCGTTTGATCGACATGCTGAGGAACCGGACCGATCAAATCGGTCACGATCAGGACACCGTCTTTCAAGCTTTGGGCCGAACCGACGGCGGAAACGGAGCAATCGATCAGTTCCCCGTCTCGGGCCCCTTGACCGGGGATCGTCGCCGTCACATAAACGAGCGCGACGTTCTTCGCGGTGCCCAGTTCTTTTTCGGTGATGTTGGGATGCCCGGACAAGGCGAGCATTTGGCCGAGGCTGCGACCGACTTCCTTGAAATCGGACGCCTTATCGCCGGTCCCCTTGAGCCCGGTTACAAGCCCAAAGCCGTGCACGACGGTCGTTTCCTGGCCTTTGACCCGGGCGACGGACCCGATCAGCTGACCGGATTGCGCAAAGGCCGGAACGGCGAACGCAGCGGAGAGGACGAAAATAGCGATGAGACGAGGCATGGGAAATTGAAAATTGAAAATTGAAAATTGAAAATTCATTCTTAATTCCCCCTTAAAACGGCATCCAGCGGTCGATAAAGCGTTGGCCGTAACTGCGCTTGATCGCGTCGAAGTTCTGGCCGGACGGAATGATATCGATTGTTTTGGCGTGCATGTTGTCGCTGCTGATCGTATTGTCCGGCCGAATATCCTCGGGCCGGATGTCGCCGCTGACGTAAATTTGCTTGTTTTCTTCGCCGACCGTTTGAGTGTCGTGCCCTTCGATGTGCAGGTTGCCGTTATCCATAACCCAAAGGACGCGGCAAGTGATTTTGAACGAAAGTTTTTCCGTGCTCGAAAGCTGCCCCTTGGATCGAGACTGGTGGTCGATTTCAGCTCCGATCACCGGCGGTTCGTCCAAAAGCGGCTGCGGCAGTCGCGTCCAATCGGGCCAACGGACCCAGTCGGTGAGTCCCATCTTGCCCTTCATTTTTCGTTGCCGCTGCAAATCATTATTGTTGGAGTAAATCTGCGTCGCGTTGACGATTACGGTGACGTAGTCTTGCTCTTTGTACGTTTTCGGCTCCGGAATCGGCTGGTAGGTGAACGACGAATTGCGAAGCGACATCGCCTGCCCATTGGCCGTGCCGTAAACCGATTGCCCCATCAAGCCGCCGCTTTGGGCGCCGGCCGTGAGAGTCGAGAGGAGAACGATGGTGATTGAGAGGATAAACCTGGACATGGGAGAATATTTTGAATTGAAAATTGAAAATTGAAAATGAGGGACATGCGATCTGAAACCTGAAGCCTAATTCCTCACGATTCCCCCGGCGGTTGCGAAAACTTCGACGGTTCCGATGCCGCAGACGCGGGCGACGAAGGTCGAATCTTCCCGATCGCGGGAAGCGTTGCGGCCGCGTTCGGTTTTCGGTTTTTGCAGTTGTTCGAGCGTGATCAATTCCCCCTTCGCCCCGTCGTCGAGCGCTTTGGCCGTGCCCGTAACGACGATGCCCGGGGCTCGGGCGTAAACGGTAACGACCTCCCCTTTGCGGACGAGTTTCGGGCTCTCGATCATTCCCGAGGAGATGACCGCCTTTTCGCGGATGTTGCTCGCGACCGACTTGCCGATCACTTCGTTCGGATCACGGAAAAAATCGGTTCCCCGAAGGTCCGCGCGATACACCATTTCAATGTCGTTCTCGTTGAGAACCTTACCTTTGGAGAGGCTCCGTTTGGCGACGGCAACCTGCGGCGGCAGGGCGATCTCGGCAACGAAACGGACCAACGTCCGTCGGCCGTTCGCCGGGTTGATCCCTTCGAGTTCCGCTTGAAATTCCTGCTCTCCGACCAGCGGGTTTGTCCCGCCGTACATTCCGAGGATCGCTCCGCCGTCGGCGAGAAGTCTGGTCTGTTCGCCGTTGAGCCTCAACGTGATCGACCAGGGGATCGCGTTTTCCGGCCGACCGTCGGTCGTGCAGCGGTTCAAGTAGGTGGTGAGGGCTTCGGTCAATTCCTCTTCGGCCTTGCGAGTGGTTTTCGCCGTGATGTTTTTGCTGCGTTGTTCGTTTTTCGCTTTGAGGACCAGGCTTTCCGGACCGTAAATCGTGACCCGGTCCGCTCCGCGGAACGTGTGATGCAGGGACGAGACGCCCTGGTTGCCGAGCAGGTCGCGGATTTGCGAGACGCTGACGACCCGTTGGCCGCCGACGGCCGGGGCCGGGAAGAGTTGCAGCGAGCCGAGCGTTTCGTCCGCCGGCACGATCTCGGCGAGATCCGAAAGCCGCACGCTCGATTCCGTGCAGCGAACCGGCGTCTTGAACCGGATTTCGGCGGAATAGGTTAGAGGACAGAGGACAGAGGACAGAAGGAGGAGGAGAGGACAGAGGACAGAGGACAGAGGACAGGAGAAGAGTCGCGGCATCGCCGATAAGACGGCTTGTCGTTTTCCTTGGCAAAAATGGATGAAGCTTCTCATGATCTTGAATTTCCTTTCAGTCTCGTTACGGCACCGGCGTCTGCGCCGCTCGGCTAAACGATTTTCTATCCTCTAACCTCTATCCTCTTACCGCTTAATATTTATCACCGTTTGCAGGATTTCGTCACCGGTTCGGGTAACCTGCGAGTTCAATTCGTAGGCCCGTTGGCTGGTGATCATGTCGATCAACTCGACCACCGGCTGGACGTTCGACATTTCGATCATGTACTGCTTGACGGTTCCCAAGCCGTTAAGCCCGGGCGTGCCGTCGGTCGGCGGGCCGGAGGCGTCGGTTTCCTGGAACAGGTTCTCCCCGAGCCGCAAAAGCCCTTCCGGATTGATAAACGTCGAAAGCTGAAAATCGCCGACCCGTTGCAATTGCGTGTTGCCAGCTTGGGCGACCCAGACGCTGCCGTCTTCGTTGATCTGGACGTGCGTTGCATCTTCCGGGATCGTGATCTGCGGCTCGACCAACCGGCCGGTGTGAGAACTACCGAGCACGATCGCCCCGTTCGGATTGACCGAAAAATTCCCGGCACGGGTGTAAAGAATCTCGCCCGAAAACGGGTCGGTCACCCGAAAGAATCCGTCGCCGGCGATCGCGACGTCCATGGTCCTGTTCGTTTCGTTGAAGCCTCCCTGCCGCATGTGTGATTGCACGCTCGTCACCCGAACACCGAGACCGATTTGGATGCCCGTGCCGGTAAACTCGCCGTTAACATCCTGCGAACCGGGATACCGCCAGTTGTCGTAAAACAGGTCCTCGAAGTTGCAACGCTGCTTCTTAAAAGCGGTCGTCTCCATATTCGCGAGGTTGTGGGCGACCGTGTTGAGCTTTTGCTCCATTCCCAGCATTCCGGTTCCGGAGGTGTAAATCGTTTGAAAAGCCATTTTTTTTCAAATTAAGAATTGAGAATTAAAAATTAAGAATTTTTAACTCGTGCTTAGGACTTTGTTGAGCAGGCCGGCGGTGAGCTCGTCCTGGGTTTGCATCATTTTGGTGTTCGTTTCAATCGCTCGGGAGGCGACGATCAGTTCGATCATTTCGACGGCCGGGTTGACCGAGGAGCGTTCGAGGCAGCCGGCCCGGACGCGGCGGGCGTTCGGTTCCGACGGCTCGTAACCGTCCAAAGAACGGTAAACGTTTTCGCCGAGTTTGAGCATATTGTCGAGATTGTTCGAACGGACCAGGGCGATGTTCGTCCGCAGCCCGCCCTCTTGAACAATCGCGGCGTCGTCGTTGATGCTCCAATGTCCCGCTTCCGGGTCGATCACGATCGGTTGCATGTCGGTATCGACGACATTCATTCGGCCGTAACCGCTTTCCTGGACCAGGGAACCGTCGGGCATCACCGCGAAATTTCCCGCGCGTGTGAGCAGCAATTCGCCGCTTCTCGGGTCTTGGACGACGAAAAAGTTTTTCCCGTCGTCGGCGATCGCGACATCGTCCGGGTTTTGCGAGGATTCGATTTTGCCGAGCATGAACTCGGTTTTAGTGCCGACCGTGATCACGCCGCCGCTGATGTCGTTGATCGTCCCGCTGCCGGGGTAATCGAATCCCTGGTCGATCCGCTCGGTATGCCGCGCCATTTGCAAAGCCAACTCCCGCTTGAAGCCGGGAGTGTCGACGTTGGCGATATTATTCGCGATCGTCCGGAGCCGGAATTCCTGCGAATGGGCTCCTTCGGCGGAAACGTAAAGACCGTACGACATTGTTTATTGAAAAAGTGATTTTTGTGCTGTTGTTTTTGACTTCCTTT
>JAVBSX010000124.1:0-10111 GCA_031556455.1 Thermoguttaceae bacterium | reverse complement strand
TGGTTCATTGACCTGTTTGGGTTTCGATTTTCCCGAAAACCGGGATTTGAAAATGAAATCGTTACAGGTCGGGATTTTACATAAACACAAACAGGTTATAAAGTTACGACGACCCCAACAAAAAACGTTGGGACACCAGTGCGGGTCTATAATAAAATAACCGTAACCGTTCACGACAAAACCGGAGCGCGGGCGTCCCGCCCGCACGGTGGGAGGCAAGAAATCCTTTGCATCGTTGGAATCCGCTTCGCGACGGTGTCATACGAGAGGGAAAATGAATTTCAAATGACGAAATCTCTTGCAGGCGAGACGCCCGCGCTCCAACGAAAAACCGTGAACGCTTACAAATAACCTTCGTCACTACCGTACAGGCGGGGGTCCAGAGGGAAACCGTAATTTCTGGATCCCCGCCTGCACGGGGATGACGGAAAGCAAAATCCAATTTTTTTTGCGCAGCATAAGCATATTATCAAACATCTTCCCACAGCCCACAGCCCACAGCCCACAGCCTATAGCCTGAAAAATGCAATCCGGCGATTTTTCCTCTTGGAAACCTTACCTGAAACCGGCCGTCGGCTTCGCCTTCTTCGCCTTGGCGCTCATCGCCTGTCATCACCTTTTGATCGAAGTGCACCCTTCCGCGATTCGCGCCGCGATCGAAAAGATTCCCCCAAGTTCCCTGCTGTTGGCGTGCGGGGCGACGGCGTTCAGTTTCCTGATGCTGATTGGCTACGAATTCTCGGCCGCGAAATACGCCGGGGAAAATCTCCCGCCGAAAACTTTGGCGTTCGGAGCGTTCTGCTCGTTCGCCGTTTCGAATTCCGTCGGCTTGGCCCTGTTCTCGGCCGGGACCGTCCGGTACCGGCTTTACACGCCGCACGGGCTCAGGGGAATGAAAGTCGCGAAAATGACGCTCTTTTCCTCGGGCGCGTTTTTTCTGACGCTGCCGCTTTTGGTTGCCGCGCTCGTGTTGAGTCACTTCCGTTATACCGCCTCGCTTTTGCACGTTTCCGAGACGATCGTGTTCGCGGCTTCCGCCTTGCCGCTTGCCGCGTTTCTCGTTTTCTTCGGTTGGCTTTACCACAAACGGCTACCCGAAAGCACGAAATACACCTGGTTTTCGCAGGTCGGACCTTATCACCTCGAATTGCCGAAATTCCGCCTCGCCTTGCGGCAATTGGCGATTACCGCTCTTGATATCATCGCTGCCGGAACGACATTGTATGTCCTGTTGCCCGCCCCGCCGGACTACGCGAGTTTTTTGTTGGTCTACTTTATCGCCCTCGCCGCCGGTTTTTTGAGCAACGTCCCCGGCGGGCTCGGCATCTTCGAGACGGTGATTTTGACCGCATTCTCGAAATCGCTCGATCCCGCGACGCTCGCCGCCGCGTTGGTGTTGTACCGGCTGATTTATTACGCGATCCCGTTTTTGATCGCCTGCTTTCTGTTGCTCGGCAACGAACTACACAGCGGCCGCGGACGGCTCGGCCGGTTGATGCGATCCTCCTCCGGCCTCATTCCGGGGGTGATGTCGCTGTTGGTCTTTTTCGCCGGACTGCTCCTGATTCTCTCCGGCTCGACGCCGACCGTTTTCGAGCGACTCAAATTCCTGCGGCTTTTTCTCCCGGCGGCGTTGATCGACACGTTTCATCTTTCCGCGTGCCTGATCGGCGTTTTTTGCCTACTCCTGGCCCAGGGACTGTATCGGCGACTTTCCGGGGCATGGTTGCTGACGAGCGTCCTGCTGTTTTTCGGGGCCGTATTTTCCCTGCTGAAAGGTTGGGAATGGGGAACGGCGGTTCTCTTATTTTTGATTTTCGGTTTGTTGATTCTTTTCCGGAAAGCTTTTTATCGAACCAGCCGGTTGACGCAACTGAACTTTTCGCCGTCCTACCTGTTGACGCTCGGCGGGGTCGTGATCATCGCGTTTTGGCTGGTTTTCTTCAGCTACAAAAACGTCGAATACGCCGGGGACCTTTGGTGGGAATTCGGTTTCGACGCCGGCGTCTCCCGCTCGCTTCGGGCGGTCGCCCTTTGCGCCCTCGTCGTTTTGGCCGTCGTCGTCCGCTGGTTGTTGCGTTCGACGTTCAACGAACGGCTCCCGGACGAATCGGAATTGGCGAAGGCCGCCGTCGTTTTTAAGGCGTCGGACCGCCCGGATGCCGCCCTCGCGCTCAGCGGGGACAAGATGCTCCTTTTCAACAAGGACGAGGACGCCTACATCATGTACGGGCGGCACCAAAAAAGTCTCATCGCCTTGTACGATCCGGTCGGTCCGGCCGAAAAGCGACCCGAGTTGATTTGGCAATTCCGGGATTTGTCCGACCGGTACTTATGCCGGCCGGTTTTTTACCAGGTTGCCGCCGAGAACCTCGGCATGTATTTGGATATCGGCTTGACCGCCTTCAAGATCGGCGAAGAGGCGATCGTCGATCTGCCCGGTTTCGAGATCGAATCGTCCCGGTCGAGGGAACTGCGGAAAATTTACAATCGCGGCTTGAAAGACGGAATGATTTTCGAGATTTACGAGGCCGGAACCGCTCCGTTGTCGGAATTGAAAGCGGTTTCCGATCAATGGCTCGCCGCGAAAAACGTCCGGGAAAAAGGTTTCTCCCTCGGGAGGTTCGAAGAAAACTTTTTGCGGCATTTCCGGATCGCCGTCTTGAAACAAAACGGCCGGATCATCGCTTTCGTCAATCTGTTCGAACCGGACAACCGCAAACGGCTCAGCTTCGATTTGATGCGGCATTCGAACGACGCCCCCAAATCGTGCATGTCTTTTTTCGTCGTCGCGATGATGCAACATTTCAAGGAACAAGGCTACGAAAAACTCGCCCTGGGAATGGCCCCGCTTTCCGGGATCACTCCCTACCGCAACGCGCCTTGGGTCGAGAAGTTCGGCTCGCTCCTGTATCACCGGGGGGATTACTTCTACCATTTTCAAGGCTTGCGCCAATTCAAGGAGAAGTTCAACCCGGAATGGGAGTCGCGATATGTCGCGATCCCGCGCGGAGAGAGCCTGCTGTTCGCCTTGGCCGATGCCTCGATCCTGATCGCCGGCGGCGTCGGGGGCATTCTCAGGAAATAGGGACGACGGTTGACAATCTTTGCGGTCGTCACCTTTTTTGATGCCGCTCTTTTCGATCGTCTTTCCGTTCACAGCAAAATCAACCGAACCATGAAAAGCATTTCCCTCTTCGTGCACTCGACACGAGGATTGTAAAGTCGAACGCGACAAACAGCAGCACGAAGCGTCAGCGCCGGGTTAATCCCGCATTTCCGCATTGGATAATCGGGCGCTGACGCTTCCGGCTGCTGCCCGATTCGAAATTTTTCCTGAAATGATCGACTTTGCAATTCTCCTGGTGTACTCGGCGCGAACGTTGAAATCGCTTAGAATGAAATCGTCTTATCAATCGACTCAAGAACGGAAATACGCAAGAAATGCTGGAAACACTCGTCGATGCCTTGCTGCCGAGCGTCGTCACGATCACGCTCGGATTCGTGGCCGGTTGGCACAAGGATTTCACGGCGGAGCAAAGCCTGGTCCTGAACCGGATGGTGATGCTCTATGCGCTGCCGCTCGCGATTTTCACCGGCCTGATGGGAATCTCGCGCGAGACGCTGTTCGCCAACCTCCCGCTGTTTTTCTGGCTGTTCCTCGCCTTGATCGGCGGCTACTTCGCGGTGTTCGGAATCTCCCGCTTCCTGTTTCGCCGTTCGCGCGGAACGGCCGCCCTGCAGGCCCTGGCCATCGCCAGCCCGGCGGTCTCGTTCATCGGCATCTCCGTCCTGGGCAATCTGTACGGCGAACAGAGCACGCTGGCCATCGCCATCTGCGGCTTCCTGATGAACCTGATCCAGACGCCGTTCACCATGATCATGCTCGCCTCGGACGTTCCGCGCGAAGGGGACCAGCCTCCGCGAAATTGGAAGGCGCAATGGGGGCCGCCGGTGCTACACGCGCTCAAGGAGCCGGTCGTCTGGCTGCCGTTGGCCGGTTTCCTGTTGGTCATGTTCGGCTTTCACGCGGCGAAACCGATGCGGGATTCCCTGGCCCTGCTCGGCAGCGTGACCGGCGGTGTCGCCCTGTTTTCCTCGGGCATCATTCTCATCGCCCAAAAGGTGAGATTCAGCCTGCCGATCGCCGTCAACGTCCTGGCGAAAAATTTCGCGTTCCCCGCCCTGATCGGGCTCGGAATGGTTCTTGCCGGGGCGGCCCCGGAGATCCGGAGCGTCAGTTTGATCGCCTTGGCCATCCCCACCGGCGCGACCGTCATTATCCTGGCGGTACATTACCGGCTCGTGGAGCAGGAAATGGCCTCGACGATGTTTCTCAGCACGCTGCTTTCGGTATTCAGCATGGCCGGTTTCATTTGGCTCGCCGGCGTGCCCGCCTGACCGCTGCCGATACGATCGGCTCACTCGCCGTTTAGCCGAGCGGCGCAGACGCCGGTGATTCGCGAAGTATCAATTTCACGGAAGAAATTATTCCTGAAGGTATGCCGAGACTCAAAATTTCTAAAGGCAAACATGTCAAAACCAAGAGTGTTGACAAAACGGTTTTGTTGTTCATGGGCGACTTTTGCCTTCTTTCTACGGTTTTCTCTCTGGAAAAGCCTTTCTAGGATGCTGCACGCAAGACGACAACCCATTGCAGGGCAACGCATGACAGTGAAAACAGACTTAATCCTATTCGATATCTTTCAAAAAAATCCTTGCTGGAAAAGCACAAAAACAAGACATGAAATAGCAGACCGCAGCAGAGTAGGAATGTGTCTGCATACAATATCAATATTGGGTCACGTAACGAAAGATAATCTCCCGGCAACGGTTGATAGCTTCGGTACGACAACACGACATAAAACGAACCGAAAATCGACAAAAAACATGCGGAAAAATAGAAAAACGACAAAATGTTTTTCGCAATGGATTGTGGTATGTGTTCATTCATGACGACATGCTTTTCTTACGTGTTTCTAAATCTCGCGACCCGCTTTGATTGCCTCCTACGGCGACTCAAGGAAGCTCGACTGCGTCGCCTGCGGACTTTTCAGGATCGTCGCCGGCATATACAAGCCCTTTTCCGTAAAGGCATTGGGAAGTTCCTCCCCAACTTGAAGTCGAAATTTTCGACTTCAAGTTATCCCATTCCCCACTTGTCAACGGAAGAATGTAACCGGGCGGAAATTTGTCGGGATTGTTGCGGACCGCCTGATTGACGTGTTTCGTTTCGACGCCGTAAAATACCGCGACGTCGCTGTCGAGGATCGCCGGAACGCCCCGAATTTCAAGAATACGGCTTTCAATGGTTTGAAGCATGCTCATGATGTTGACTATTATTGCACTCCGCGAAAAATTTGAACCGGAGCCTCAAGCTCAACACTCGCGGTATCGGGGCTTTCGTCGCTTCGCTCAGGAAGCACCTTGGCTCATTTTTTGCGCGGAGCACAGTGTTTGAACACTCGGTTGTCGGTCGGGCCATAGAGAGCAGTTTACCACAACCTCAAGCCGGATTGAATTCCTCGCGGGATTCAATCCGGGGGATGATCGGCTGCCGACGATCTTCGTCCAAGGTCCGCAAGTTGCGATTCGCTACACATGCGGCTCCTTGTCCGTTTCGGGCTGCTATTGTCCGAAGCCCCTGTTTTACGGCGTAACGATATTGAAGTCGGCGTGAACGCTACGAGAAGGCCCCTTCGATCTTGAACGGGCCGTTCTCCTTGATGAGCTGCGCCGGTCGCACCTGGCCGACGGTTCCGAACGAAGTCGTCTTGCCGAGTCCGGAATCGTCCTGCATCTCCGGCTCGGACGATTCAAAACGCGGGCTGAAACGGCTATAATCGATTAACGATTTTCCTACCCGCCGCAACGAAGGAGCCTTCTCATGCGTCCTCGAACAATTCTCTTGCCGTTTTTGCTAACCGCCGCCTTCCTTTCGGGGCCATTCTTGTTCGCCTACACCTGCAACAAGGACAAGGCCGGGCCGATCGGGATCACGGTCGAAAAGATCGAAAAGATCACCGCGTTCGACAGCCCGACCGATGTCCGGATCACGCTCCGCAGCGAAGCCGAAACGCCGGTTCGCGTCGGGCTCGCGGTTCGGTCGATCGATACGGTTAAGATCATCGGCGAGGCGAAGAAAGAGGTTGAAGTTCCCGCGAAGGGGACGGCCGAGGTCGTTTTTCAGGTCGCTTGCGAACCGGGGACCTTTTCGGCTCATTACCCGGTTCATGTTTTCGGAACGTTCGAGTTTGCCGGCCGGTCGGAAAAACTGCAACCGGTCCAGGTGTTCGAAACCGACTTCGGCCCGCTCGGTGTATCGCCCCGGATCGTCGGTCGAAGCGACGACGGAACCGAGGTCAAGCTCGGAGAAATGATTACCGACGCCGCCCGGCTCCCCGTTTTCGCGTTGCCGGAACAGGGCGGGCTGTTTCTGCCGAACTTGCAGGCCCAACGTGTCGTTTGGAATTTCGACGGCGGGGCCTCGCATTTTCTGCCGATCGGTTTTTCCGGCACCGACGAAACCTCCCGCGTTTCGTTCGTCCCGGTCGTGATCGCCCGGGGCGGGGTCGTTCGGGAAGCGTTTTCCGTGCACCCGCCCTGGTTCGGCGGGCCGGGAACGCTCTTCGCCGAATACCGGATCCGGCTGCCGCAAGCGAAACCGATTCGATTGACGTATTACGCGGCGATGCGCGATCTGTCTCCCGGCGAACCGGAAAGCGACGGCATCACCTTCCGAACCTGGGTCGACGACCAGGCCGTCAGTGCCGTGCATGTGACGGACAAGAATTGGGTTCCTGTCGAGGTCGATCTTTCTTCCTTCGCCGGAAAGGAAATCCTGCTCCGCTTGGAAAGCGATCCCGGCCCGGCGCGGGATACGACCTGCGACAACGGTTTTTGGGGCGACCCGCTCCTGTTTTGCGGAGACAAACCGAAGATGCTCCCGGCCGCGGAAAAGGGGGCGTTGTTCGCGGAAAATCTGAAGGCGATCCAAACCGGAAAATCGCCGTCGGACAAAACGTTCGTCTACGATTTGGACGGCGGGCTGCGCGCGGCCGTTACGTTCGGGAACCACGGCTTTCTCGACGGTGTGATCGGGCTTGGCGACGCGAAGGAGCAGGTCCAGTACGACGGGCTGCGCGTTTGGCTCGAAGGGCAACAGCTCGGCTCGCTCTCGTCGTCGCATTTTTGCGGTGATTGGACGCCGATCGCCGCTGCTCCAAACTCTGCCTCAACCGCGACCGAATCGGTGTTCGAACAGCGTGTTCGTTCCGCCGGCGGGGAATTGAACATGCGGTACGCGATCCGGAAAAACGGCCCGGCCGTGCAACTCTCCGTCGAATGCGACAAGGACGAGGCGATCACCAACATCGAATTCGGGCCGACGACCCAGCACGCGAATCGGGTTTATTTCGGGCACGGCTACTGCATCGAAGAGCCGGAAGCCTTCCAAGCCTACGACGGCGGGCACGGTCTCTCGACCTCCCATGTCGGGGCCGATTTCGAGAACGGCCTCTCGCTTTTGATGGGGACGACGTTCCCGCCGGAACACTTCAAGGTCGATCCGAAAATCAAACTTTACACACTTTCGGTCTATCCGGGTACGACGCTGACGCTCTTGCCCGGCACGAAAGGGGCGATCGATTGTGCCGTCCGGTACCGGCCGATTTACGACAAAAAGGCGGCGCCCGGCACGGCGAAAAAGGCGGGCCGCTTCGCATTCGATTGGTGGGGCGGCAGCTTTGCCGACCAGACGAAAATCATGCAACAGTGTATCGATTACGGGATCACCGATGCGCTGGTCATTAACCATAATTGGCAGCATTGGGGGTACGACAACCGCTTGCCGGACATTTGGCCCCCCAACCCGCGAATCGGTACGCTCGAAGAAATGAAGGAAACGCTTGAGCTTTGCCGCAAGCACGACATTTTGTACGGGCTGCACGACAATTACATCGATTTTTATCCGGACGCCGACGATTTTTCGTATGGGCTGACGGCGTTTGAAAAAAGCGGTCTCCCGAAAAAAGGTTGGAACAATTACGGGATCGAAGCCCAAGCGTACCAGTTTTTGCCGAAAAATATTTTTCCGTTCTTGAAGCGGAATTTCGATCTGATGTCCCCGAACCTCGAACAAACGACCTATTTCGTCGACGTGTTCGCTTCGATCAATTTGATGAACTACTGGGATCGCGACGGCAAGCTGCATTCGCGGCGGGAGACGCTCGATTCCTGGAACCGGGCGTTCGATGACATCCGCGAGCGGCTGGGCGACGACAACCCGACGATCAGCGAGGCGGGGAGCGATTTCCTGATCGGGCATCTCGACGGGGCGGACTGCCAATTCCTACTCCTTTCGCCGCACTCGGGGGATTTCCGGATCCCGATCAAGTGCAAGAACTGGTCGCGCGTCCCCTGGTTCGACGCCGTCAACCATACCCGGCTCGCCCTGCACGGGGTCGGGTACGATTCCCGGTATGTCGCGAATCGCGGGTACGACCTGCACGGGTACGCGAGCGACGATTATCTCACCGCCGAAGTGTTGACCGGGCATGCCCTGCAGGTCGGCATCGGCACGCCGCTGCGCGACATCGTCCGCAAATACTGGCTCCTCCAACCGCTCATGCGACGGCTCGCCGATCAGGAAATCGAATCGGTCGAATTCGCCGACGGGAACATCAACCGCTTGATCATCAAATGGTCGGACGGAACGAAGATTTTCGTCAATCGCGACCGAGAGGATTGGAATCCTACAGATAAGGATGATTCGTCGATTTTTATGATTCCTCAATACGGTTTTTTAGAAGACCGTCCCGTTTCCGGCGTTTATCGTTTGGAAGGCGAACTCATTGAATTGTCTATTGATCGAAAACCAAATGGGGATATTGGGGATTATTTCAACCCGCGAAGCCAAACCTCGCGGGATTACCTGCCGGTTTTGCCGATTGCCGAAAAATTCGAATCGCTCGGCGAAAACCGATTTCGCTTGGACATGAACTGGAAAGTTTTCCGGCCGCTCACGAAACGGAAAGACATGCGGGATTACGCCTGCTTCCTGCATTTGGAAGAGCCGCAATACGCCTGGTTTCACAAGCCGAAAATGATTCCGGTCGGGAGCGTTTTTCCGACGCTGCCGACGAGCCAATGGGAAAAAGACCAAACGGTCTCTTCGGGCGAGATCCTGTTTCCGAAAGAATTTCCGAGCGGAACATACAACGTGCTGGTCGGATTCTGGGATGCGAGCGGCTATCAATCCCGACCGGCGGTGCTTGGGTTGACGCCGGACAATTCGCGGATCCAAATCGGCCGACTGACGGTCGAGAAGCAGGGAGATAATGTCGTCAAGATGTCGTTCGAACCAACGACGGAGGATGCTCCGGAACTTTTCGAACGTCTTTTGCCGAACGAAAAGCCGAAATTGGAAGATGTCCTTCTGTTTTATTTTAACGGAGCGGCACGATATGTCGAGAGAAACAACGGTGATCGGGAATTGACTCCTCTTCCCGGGGAAAGAGAATTCGAATGTCTCCTCAAAGAAGGCATCCAATCCGTTCTCGCCGTCGACCGCGAGGGGAAAACCATCCGCGAGGTTCCGATCGAATACGATTCGGAATTGAAACAGTCGAAGTTCACGACCCGGGAAGGAGAGTTCCGTTACATCCTCAAAGCGAGTGCGGGAAAGTAGAGTTGACAACCGCTTGCGTTTTAGCCGCGCAGCGCGGAACGGCACCGGCGTCTTCGCCGCTCGGCTAAACGGCGTTATTGTGCTTCTTTGCGGTCGGTTTTGGAAAAAATCAGGGCGATCAGCCGCGAAACCAGGAGAATGACGAACGCGCAGACGACCGAGGCGCAGAACCCGACCGGGCCGATCGGGTTAAAATTTTCCATGGGCCAAAAAATGGAGACCAAAAGCGGCCCGACGCTGCTCCCGAGAACGCCGATCAGGAGCATTCCGAGCAGCCCGGGGGGTTCTTTGCCCGGAAAAAGGCTGCGCACGACGAGCCCGACGACGACGGAGAAACCGATCCAAAGCAGGATCACGTTCACCCATTGTTGCGCATTTGGCGAAAGGTTCAATTCGGGCATGAGACAGGCCTCGGAATTCGAC
>JAVBSX010000119.1:0-6418 GCA_031556455.1 Thermoguttaceae bacterium | reverse complement strand
TGCCTTTTTTCAAGGCGAAGCGATAAGATTCCCGGACTTCTCTCGCCGCGGGACAGGTCCAAGGCGATCCAGGAGAAGGCCAAGAATGTCGCCGAAGGGTCGCCTCAAGATCGAACGATCGTCGTCGGCCAACTTGTCGAGGAATATCGGAATTCGTCCGACCCGAATCTTCGCAAAGAAGCGGTCGCGGGGATCGCGAAAATCCCGCATCCCGAACGGGCCAATCACCTGAAAGCGGCCTTGGCCGATGAGAGCGTCAACGTCCGGATTGCCGCCTGCCGGGGGCTGGTCCGAAACATGGCCGACAGCGAAGGGTTGCCCGTCGATACCGAACACACGCTCCGGCATCTGGTCGTCGCGGATACGGACAAAGATGTCCGACTCACCTCGATTCAATCCTTACGCAAAGCGGGCCGGAAATGTAGCCCTGAGACCTTGGATGTTTTAGAGCAATGCCTGAACGACAAGGAATTGGCTGTCCGGTATGAGGCGATGAACACGCTCGCCGTCTGCACCGGCAAGGATTTCGGGCCGAACGTCGACCGTTGGTTGGCGTATTTCCAATACAAACGCGGCGACACCCCCGTCGCCCCGACGGAACGCTCGCTCGCCGAAAGAATGCCCCGACCGGAATTGAGGATGTTCCGATGAGACGCCGCTCATGCAAGAGGACCGCAAAGTCCGGTCATTTCGACTGGAGCAAAGCGTAAGGAGAAATCTCACCCTCGCGAGTGGGGCTGAATTCCGTCTCTTTCGGCGAGGGTGAGATTTCTCGCTTCGCTCGAAATGACATGCCTCCTTTTCTTACCAGTTTACTTTGCAGTACTCTTATCTTCCCATGTCCAACGCGATAAATCAACGGGATCAACCGAACGATTGGACGTTGCCGGATTTTGTCGTCCGGCTGTTTCGCGGAAACCAGTTCAAGCCGACGGTCGCGATCCTGTACGTCTGCCTCGCCGGGTCGTTTTGGAAAGGATTCTCGATTTCCGCCGAACGGCTTGAGTCACTGCACGTCCGCTTTTCTTCGCTCTTTCCGGCTCCCGAGGTGGTCGATTTTTTGCTCGGTGCCCACAAGATTCTCGGGGCGTTCCTGCTGTTCGGGCTGCTGCCGGTGCTAATCGTCAAATACGTTTTCCGCGAAAGCCTTCGGGATTACGGGGTCTGCTGGGGGGAAAAGCGGCGGGCCGTGCGGTGGTTCGTGCTCATGGGCCCGGTCATGCTCTTGGCGGGCTACATTTCCGGGCAGCAAAAAGAGTTTCTCGAAGTTTACCCGCTGAACCCGATAATCCGGCCCGGGACGGTTTCGATCGGTCTGTTCGTCGCACACGCCGTTTCCTACGTTTTTTACTATCTCGGCTGGGAATTTTTGTTTCGCGGTTTTTTGCAGAAAGCACTTTCGCCGCAAACCGGCGTGCTCACGGCCGTGCTGATCCAGACATTGGCTTCGACGATGCTGCATTTCGGGCATCCGAACGCGGAGGTGTTCAGTGCGATCCTGGGCGGGCTGTTTTGGGGCTTCCTCGTCGTGCGAACCCGCTCGCTCCTTTCCGGACTGTTGCAGCACGCCCTACTGGGAATCGTCCTCGACGTTTTTCTCGTCTTCGGTTGAGGCAACTTTTTTAGACAAAAACAGCAGCCGGAAGCGTTAGCGCCCGGTTGTTGTTATCAAATCGCGTTTTTTCACTTGCTGGAGCCGTCTCATGAGAACGATTTTGTTGGCACCGGTTTTTTTATGCCTGATATTCTCGATCAATCAAGGCAGTCTTGCCCAAAGCCTCTCTTTTGGAAAAAAGAACGAAGCACCTCCCCGTCAAGAAACCGTTACTCAGTTTTACTTGTCGGATATCGATCCTCAAGAAATTAAAAACAAAAAGTTAATTTCTCATACGGACAATGTTTTTAGCGGCTCGAAAACGCAAAAAAAGATAACTTACAATTATCATCGTCGTCTTAATGACAGTTGGAATCTTCATCAAAATTGGGCGGACAGAAAAAGTGAAATACAAAAAAGAAAGAAGGTTCTCCTCGGAAGGAAAATTTATGAAGTGAAAATGACCGCCGATAAAATCAAAAAATCCTTTTTTTCGGAGGTCTATTCGATCAGCTCCTATCGCTACTATTTGTTTGCTTTGGATGAAGGGGAAAGTATTCCCGGTTTTCCCGCATGCAAACATTTTGAATTGAAATTTGCCGAGCACCAAGGCTACGAACTGAATGTCGTCAAGGACAAGAAATATGTTCTTTTATTCGATGAACTCGGTTTTTTCATTGATTTCAAAGACACCTTTTACATTGCCGAAGATGCCGATGAGCATCTCGACGCTCAAGCCGATCGGCCGCTTCAGCCGCTTTTGCTGGAAAAACGAGTCGGGAGCGACGGAAGCGTAACGATGCAAATCACCCGATTGGAAAACGAAATAAAAGAATAAAAGGGTGTATCGTCCAAGTTGGCTGAACGCCTTGTCGCCTATTCTTATAAAAAGGCTGGCGGCAAATCCGCCGGCAGGGCATTCTTTTTCTCTCACCAAGGCACCAAGGGCACAAAGGAACGCTCGAAATATCCAACTCCTTTGTGAGCTTGGTGCCTTTGTGAGAAATCATAGACAGACTCGAATATGGCGAGATATGGTTTTCATTTTTAAGTCGCGGACCGACCGAGCTCTTCCCATTGTGCTTTCATTTCCCCGATGCCGAGCGGCAGGCCGGTTTTCTCGACTTCGGTTTCCCATTCTCGAAAAGACAGTTTTGGAAAAAGCCGGGAATAATCCAGCCGCATCAAAATGTCTTTCGTGATGATCCGCTTCCCATCCCAGAAAACCAGGGCCCGCAGCAAATCCTGCATCTCGGGCCGGTTGAGGAGAAAACCGACCAGAGCGGCTTCCGGGAGCGAATCGAACCCGAGAAAATAGCAGGTGTCGTCCAGCATCACCGGCTTCCCTTGGAACGGCGGGACCAGCGAAAACCGCGTTTGCTTGTACAGCCCGGAAATCGCGACCTTGTACGGCCGGAACGAATAATCGCCGATCCCGAAAATCGAAAACGGCGGCTTGCCTTTGTAAATCGACGATTTTCGCCGTTCGAACAATTCCTTGTGCCGGTTCAAATACGCAAAAGTTTTGGGGCAATCTTTTTGAATGTATCCCGTCTCCTCGCCGACGAACCGTTGCGGGACGATCACGAATTTTCTCACGGCATTGACGACCGGGGCCTTCAGGCCGGAGCTTTTTAAAAGCGGGTAAACGAGGCCGGTTTCAATTCGGACCGGCTGTCCGCTTTTGTTCTCGAAATGGTCGTCCCGGGCGGTAAGCTCCATAATCGCGGCACAATCATGCTTCAGCCCTTGCCGCCAAACGGCTGGGGAGCGTCCGTCAAGCTCCGCCGAACGTTCGTAAGCGTCGATATCGGCGACGAATTTTTCGCCGCACCAGCCGAATCGGGATTTCGCCGGTTCCTCAAAAGAGTCCGCGATGGAACAGTCCCAGTCGGATTTTTCCTGGAAATTCGCGAAAAAAAGGCTTGCATCGACCGCCGCATTAAATTCCTTTTTGGCGTCGATCGAGACTTGTTCCATTCGCGCGATCGGAAAGCGGAATTGCCGTTGGGAATGAACGACATTTTTCACGACGCTGTTTTTCACCAGGAAGGCGAGGCAACCTTTCGAGTTCGCGAAGGATTTCAGCATGCCCAAGACAACGGATTCCCCAATGTCAAAATTCCCTCGGCCGGTGATCGCTTCGAGGCCGCGGACGTTTTTGAAATTTGATTTTTTGGGGATGTTGCCTGAATTCTTACTCCCGAGCAGGGAATTCGTAACCCAAGGGGGATTGCCGAGCACCAAGACGGATTGACCGGCGTGCTGTTTAGCGATCTCGGAAAACGAAAAATGAAACACGTCCTCGCAAAAGAGATGAATTTGGCGGCCGTCGATGAGGAGGCCCTCGGCGAGAATTTTTTTCTTTGTCTCCCGGAAATACGGCTCGTAAATTTCGACGCCGTAAACGTGTCGGATTGACGGAAAGGTCGCCAGTGCCGCGAGAATGAAGTGCCCTTGCCCGAACGTCGGTTCAACGAGCACCTCGGGCCGCACCCCTTTCGCCCCAAGCCAACGGCAAACGCGTCGGGCCAACCCCTCCGGCGTCTGAAAATCCCCATATTCAATCGAATCACGTTCCATTAACGTTTAGCCGGATCGATATTCCCGAATTCTGTTTCGTTGAACGATCCACAATTTTCCCGCAATGTCCCCTTCCGTTTTGATCGCGGTCAACAACACTTTCAAAGCGTCAAGAATTTCCCGGGAATCAGGGTTCGGCGACAGACGCAACACGACGATCCCGGCGTGCTGTTTCGGAGGAAACAAGAGCGGGTTGGAAAAATCCCTGTCGAGCGTTATCAAGCAACGATTTTCCAAGGCGCAGACTTTCGCAACCGTCAAATCGTCCGAACCGCTGAGCTGTTGCTCGAAAACGGTCGCGACATCGTGCCCGCCGTTTCGCAAGTATTCGGCGCCGCGAACCCCGAGATTTTCGTCGAGTTTAAACCTCATTGCAAAGCACCCGTCGGCATATCGCCGAATTCGCCCAGGGGAATATCGACCAAAGAACTTCGCGACAACTCCGCCCCGTAGGCGATGCACGCCAAAATATCTTCTTTTTCGATTCCCGGATAATCCCGGAGCAGTTCGTCGACCGTTTCGCCGGAAGCGAGACGATCCAAAATCAGCGAGACCCAAATCCGATGCCCTCGGATGCAAGGCTTGCCGAAACAGACGTCCGGGCGAATGCTGATCCTTGAAAGAATGTTGTTGTTCATTTTAGTATCGCACTCCGCGACTAAAGGTCGCAGTTCGTTTTAGCTGCAACTCGTTTTCGAATTGCGATTTCTGTCAAACTTCATCGCTTCACACCTTCGTCAATCTGTGTTTCCTGCACCAATCCACGTTCTTTCAGTCGTTTACGGCATTCATCAAGCTCCTCAGGAGTGAAAAGCTTGTTATATTTCCCACCATCTTTATACAAAACAAGATACTCCACCGAAAGGTACAATAGGTTTCTGTCCCGTAACTTATTCAGGCCAAGTGCTTGATCCGTTAAATCATCCGGCTTGGCAATCAAGTCATGTGCGGTCGACACCCCTCCCTTGTCAATTACCAAGTGCAAAAATCCTTTCAGTGGTAATCTTTTTTTCAAGACAAGTTTGTATATTTGTACCATGTCCTCATGGAATTCTTTCTCCAACGGATCCATTCTATGTCCTCCTGTGTTTAACCATGTTGTAAAAAGAAAGTACTTACAGAGAAGGCAAAATTGAAATATCTTTACAATTTTTTTGTTTTCACTTCTTCGGTCAATCTTTGAATCACCTCATCCAACGGCAACTCGCCGAGCTCGCCGGCTTTGCGGCCGCGGAGGGCGACGCTGTTGTTTTCGGCTTCCTTCGCCCCGACCACGGCCAGGTACGGCACCAAATCGTTGCGGCCGTCCCGAATCTTCGCGCCGATCTTTTCCGGTCGCAAATCGCAGCTTGTCCGCAGCCCGACGTCCCGCAGCCGCTGTTCGAGCTCCTTCGCGTAATCCTCGACCTTTTCGCTCACCGTCAGCACCCGAATCTGCTCCGGCGCCAACCAAAGCGGAAACGCCGCCGCGAAATGCTCGATCAAAATCCCGCAAAACCGCTCGAACGAGCCGAGCGGCGCCCGGTGTATCATCACCGGCGTGTGCGGCTTGTTATCCGGGCCGATGTATTCCAAATTAAATCGCTCGGGACTTGGCAGATTGTAATCCAGCTGCACCGTCCCGAGCTGCCATTTTCGGCCCAGGCAGTCGCGAACGATAAAATCGGCCTTCGGACCGTAAAACGCCGCCTCCCCTTCGACGATTTCCAAACTCGGGAGGTCCATTTCCTTGCAGACGTTTTCGAGGGCGGCCTGGGCCTTCTTCCAATTCTCAGGGTTGCCGACGTATTTGTCGCCGTCCCAGTCGCGGAAACTGAGCCGAACTTGAAAATCCTCGAACCCAAGCGTCTTCAAAACCAACAGCGTCATATCGATGCAGGCGCGGAATTCGTCCTCAACCTGCTCCGGCGTGCAGAAAATGTGGGCATCGTCCTGCGTAAAGCCGCGAACCCGGGTCATGCCGTTCAGCTCCCCCGACTGTTCGAACCGATGCACGCAACCGAACTCGGCGAGCCGTAGCGGCAGATCGCGGTACGATCGCGGCTTGTTCATATAAACCATGACGTGGTGCGGGCAGTTCATCGGCCGAAGCAAGAACTCGTCGCCGTCGGGCATCTTGATCGGCGGAAACTGGCTCTCGGCGTAATACGGGTAATGCCCCGAGGTTTTGTAAAGCTCGATGTTCCCGATCACCGGAGTGTTGACGATCTGGTAACCCCGCCGGGTCAATTCCCCGGAAAT
>JAVBSX010000197.1:0-8545 GCA_031556455.1 Thermoguttaceae bacterium | reverse complement strand
CCATTTTATCCGCCTGCTCTTCGGGATGCCGAAAGCGGTGCAAAGCGTCGGCCGTTGCCGGGGAACGGTGCCGGAATATTTCGAGACGCAATTTCTTTTCGACGAGCCGAATCGGGTCGTGACCGCCCGGAGCGGGGTCATACACCAACAAGGACGGCCTTTCATGCACGGGTATGAAGTGCATTTCGAGAAGGCGACGGTCCTTTTCGAATCGTTTTCGGGGATGCCGGTTACCGTTTTGACGGCGGACGGCCAGGTCGAGAAGCCGGAGCTCCCGAATGTCGATGAGATCCAGATGTTCGCGAATGAGTTGACGGAAGCGACCAACGCGGTGCTCGCCAACCATCCGTCGTCGATTCTCGACGGGCAGCTGGCACAAGAAGCCCTCGCCCTGTGTCATTATCAAATCGATTCGATCAACCAGCGCAAGCGGATCGAATTTTGAGGGCCGCGAGTTTTTTCCTCAACGAAATAACAACGAGCCGCGTTCTGTGAACGCGGTTTGTCTCCATTTCAATAGAGACGTTATTGCCTATGAACGAACCCGGGAGCACAGCTCCCGGCTCGTTGTTGGTTATCGTCACATCCCCGGCGGGGCATTGCAATCGGGCACCGGTTTCGGGTATATTCTTGGAAGAGACAAATCCGCAGCCCTTTTTCCCTTGCCTCAAAATGAAACTCAAACAGATCTCGCTCTTTTTGGAAAATAAGCCGGGTCACGTGCGCAGCGCGTGCCGGACCTTGGCCGATGCCGGAATCAATATCGAAACGATGTCGCTCGCCGATACCGAACAGTTCGGCATCCTCCGCCTGGTCGTCCAGGACTGGGAAAAAGCGGTCGATGTCTTCGACAAAAGCGGCGTCGTCGTCAAGGTGACCGATGTCGTCGCCGTGATGGTCGACAACCGGCCCGGCGGGCTGGCCGATATCCTCGATATTTTGGAAGAGGCCAACCTCAACATCGAATACATGTACGGGTTCCATTTGCGGAAAGACGAGAAGGCGATTCTCATCTTCCGCTTCGACATCCCGGACATCGCCGTCGAACGGCTCCAGTCGCGAGGCGTTCAGGTCGTCGGCTCCAAAGAACTTTTCGGATAGACGCGATCAATAACGAGCCGGGACCTGCGGTCCCGACTGCTTGCCTTACGGGAAAAGATAACAACACAAGTGGTTACCAGTCGGGGGCACAGCCCCCGGCTCGTCGGATCGGAGTTTCCCCCCATGATTGCGGTCGATTTGGGTAACACCCGGGCAAAGTTCGGGTTCTTTCCGCGTTCGGACGTTCCGTTCCCGATCCCGCAATTCGTCTTGATCGACAAACCGGGGGACTGGAATTCGCTCTCGGGCTGGTTAGACGCCCTGCCTGCCGGAAAGACGGAGCCGATCCGCTGGGTGATCGGCAGGACCGGCGGTTTTCCCTGGGAAGAATTGCAGGAAAAAATCGCCGCGCACCGCCCCCGGGATCGGTTCAAGGAATTGGCCCGCCGGGACATCCCTTGCGCGGCCGCAGTCCGGTCGCAGGAAAGAATCGGCCTCGACCGCCTCTTGGCCGCACTCGGTGCCGCCGCGCATTGGAAATCGCTGCCGGAAAACGCCGCGAACCATTCGACGCTGTTGGTCGTCGATGCCGGCACCGCGACGACGATTGACTCGGTCTCGACCCGGGCCCCGGAACCGTTCGTCGGGACCTGCGGCGGCGGGGCGATTTTTCCCGGCTTCGAAGCACTCGCGACGGCCTTGGCCCGTATCTCGCCGAAGCTGCCGAAGCTGCCGACCGCCCACCTCTCGTCCGCCGATTATCCGGGTTTGGATACGGAAGAAGCATTGGCCGCCGGAATCTATTGGGGAACGATCGGGGCGATCCGCCAATTCCGGCAGATGGTCCGCAAAACCCTGCGGGGCGAGGGTCGGCCGGATCACCTGCCGATTTACCTCACCGGCGGCGACGCGGAAAATCTCGCGAAAGGCCTGTCGTCTTTCGATGATTCTCCGCCGCCCGTCGTCCTGCCGCATTTGGTCCTCAGCGGCATCGCCCTCGCCCCCATTTAGCCGGTACTCCGCGCTATTCAGCTCCAACGCCGCGTCCGGTTCAGGGAATCTTTCGCGTTGAGAACCTCGACGGCGATGTTGACGTCCTCGACCATTTGGAAATCATACATGCCGACACAAATAAAATCGGCGCCCCCTTCAAAAGCGTAACGGAACGCTTCCCGGGGATGAATCGCCCCGGCGGCCATCGTCTTGAACGCGATCCAGGGGAGCGGCATCTCTTGCATGTAGCGAGACGTTTCTTCCGGCTCCCGGCAGAAAATGTTGTCGTGTTCCTGCTCCGGTTGCGCGGACCAGTAATTGTTGTGATGATAGGTTTTCATCCAAAAATCGGGCCGGATGCCGCGTTCCATCACCTTTTGAACCGTGGTCAGACGGTGCGCCCCGAGCCCCGCGACGCAGCCCTCCCCGCGAACCTGCTCCAAATGGGCTTCCAAGACGTCAAATCGCCCGGCGGCGACATGGGCGTCGGCCGTTTCCCCGTTCATGTAACAGGCGCTCGCCCCCTGGTCCATTGAAATTTTATTTTCCTCAGGGCTGCGGCAGTCGCCGAAAAAGTGCATGTTCCCTCCGGCCTCCCAGTACCGCTTGATCATCGCGAAATGGGAAAAGTGCGACAAGAACGCATTGATCCCGCACGCTTCGGCCAGTTGGAACGTCGCGTGTATCTTGTCCGGAGTGTTGTAGGCGGTCACGAGATCGGAAACGTAAAGCAGATCCCTCGCGTGCGCCCAGCCGCCGAACAGGTTGCCGCCGAGAATGACGCGGCTGATCCGGAGATTGCCGAGCTTGGTTTTCGGTGGTTTGCCTTTCAGGTTTTCGAGCGTCGCCCAGTTGGTGTTTTTTCGCGTCGCCCCGGCGACGGCGTCCGGTTGGGCGTCCACGTTCGCGGCCTCGGCCTGCAATTGGGCGGCGAGAATTTTTTCCTCGCAACTGAGCAGGCTCGAAGCTCCGGCGAGGCCGACGCCGCCGAGAATCATTTTTTCGAGCAACCGTCGCCGCTCGGGATTTTGCGGGCAATCGTGTTTGGAAGAATCGGACATGGGAAGACTCCGGGAAGGAAAAAAGAATGGGGAAGACAAGGCTGATTATAGAGGAAATCGTTCGAAACATTCAAGCCGAAAAAGAGAAAAGTCCGTTCGATCCGTGGTTTTCTCCGGGGAAATGAAAAGCGAGCTTTCCCGATTCTTTCCTTTACGGTATATTTGATTTTCGATCGGAATTGTGATTGCGACAACCCGGCGCTGATGCTTCGGGCTGCTGTTTTTTGCATATCAATAACTCTCTGCAACTCTCTGCTCGATCATGCCAACATTTGACGAATACCAACGTCCCCGTGTGATGCGGGATGCTTCTTTTCAAATCCGTGAAGTGAACGACGAAACCGTTCTCGGTCCCGTAACCGACGGCCGAATGACGCGACGGATCATCCTGATCTCGGCACTCGAAGGAGCGCTCTTCGTGGGAATCATTCTTTTTTTCGTTCTCAATCCCGATTACATGGCCAAATATCTCGGGCTGATGATCGGGGCGTTGTTTCTCGTCGGCGCCGCCTCGGCGACCTCGGTCGTCGGTCTTGTCGTCTCCAACATGATTCTCCTCCGAAAACAGACGCGGCTGCGCCGTTCGGATAAAGGAGAGTTGACCGTCAAGAACGAGAACGAGGAGGATGTTACGCTCGAAAGGGGCGGAGAAACGCGGTTCGAACTCGCCCCGGCCTTAAGCCGCGACGGCAAAGACCTGTTCGATCTTTGGCTCAACCGCGACGGGAAGTCGTATTACCTTCTGAGCGGAACGGATCGCAAGGAAATGGAGCGGCTCGGCGCGGAGCTGGAAAAACTTTGCCGCCGCTAACCATTTAGCCGGTACTCCGGCTTCAAACCTGGACGACGCGGATGTGTTCGTCGACCTGGTCCTTGAGCGTTTTTTCGATCAGGTATTTCAAGGTCTGTCCCGCCCCGGCGCAACCGGCGCAGGCCCCTTTCAATTCGACGTAAACGGTCGTCCCCTTGATGTCGACGAGCGCGACGTCGCCGCCGTCCCGCTTGATCAACGGGCGGATGTATTCGTCGAGCAGCCGTTCGATTTTTTTCGAAAACTGGAACGCCGAAATCCCTTCCGTGCCGACTGCTTCGTCTTTCGGAGCGGCCGAAACGCCGATCGTATCGACCACGTTCAAAGCCGAGAGCACGGGCAGGCCCGGCAGCGGCTCCCCTTTTTCCGCCGCCCGAACGGCCGCCGAGGCGGCCTCGTCCTTGCCCCAGACCTCGTTGAGCAGGTCCTGTAGCCCGCCCGGAGCGTAATGACACGACATGCAAGCCCCGCCCGCCTTGATCGCCCCGGTGATCTCCGGGATCGTTTTCAAATTCAGCTCCTTGATTTTCCGTTTGATATACGGCTCCGTCAACGTAAAGCATTTGCAGACGACGCGGCCCTCCTCTTGCTCGGACGCATGAATGTCGACCCCGAGGGCTTCGAGGTTGACGCCGCGTTTTTGCGCCCAGTTGAAGACGGCGGCCTCGAGCGCTTCGGCGCCCATCACGGAACAGTGTATCTTCTGTTCCGGCAGCCCGTCGAGAAAATCGACGATGTCCTGGTTCGTGATCTTGAGTGATTCGATCGGGGTGAGCCGTTTCCCTTCGATCATCGCGCAGAGCGCTTCCGAAGCGGCGATCGCCGAGGTGCAGCCGAAGGTCAGGTATCTCGCCTCGGTGATGATGTCCTTGGTCGGATCGTTCGGATTTTTTTCGACGCGGAAAGTGAACCGCAGGGCGTCGCCGCACGCGATCGAGCCGTGCTCACCGAGCCCGTCCGGATTTTCGATTTCCCCGAGATGCGTTCCCGGCTTGCCCTGGACCGCGTCCATAAACAGTTGTTTCGTTTTTTCGCTATATTCCCAAGCCATTTTTCGTCCAATCGTTCAATGGTTTTTGATTTTTATTTCAAACCGCCTACTCCGATCTATTTTAGTCCTGAAAAACATTCGGGCAAGCCTCGGACAAGTTTTCGCGGGACGACGGGGACGGAAAACCGGCCGAGCGCCCCTTGCCGCCCTATCGGGACGTGGTAAACTAAACCCAATTATTGTCTAATCCGTTTTTCCCCTTTTGATAGGACCGAAACGATGAAAGAAGGTATTCATCCCAAGTATGTCGAGACGAAAGTAACCTGCGGTTGCGGAAATTCGTTCGTAACCCGGAGCACCAAGCCGGAAATGAAGGTCGATATTTGCAACGCGTGTCATCCGTTCTACACTGGAAAGCTGAAGTATGTCGATACCGCCGGCCGGATCGAGAAATTCAAGACCAAATTCGCCGGAGCGAAATACGGGAAGAAAAATTAAGAATTATGAATTAAGAATTAAAAATTGGAAAAGGAAAATATTCCTACATTCTTAATTCATAATTCTTAATTTTTAAGAGTTCAATGCGCAAGCTGCTCGACGAAAAATTGGCCCGTTTCACCGAATTGGAACGGCTCATGGTCGATCCGGAAGTCTTGGTCGATTCCGGGCGGATGCAGTCGATTGCGCGAGAGCATGGCTCGATAGCCAAACTGGCTGGAAAATATCGTCGTTTTCTGCAACTTAACGGCGAAATTGAGGAGGCCGGCAACATGCTCAAAAGCGGTGATCCGGAGTTGAAGGAGCTCGCCCAGTCCGAGCTTCCGGTCCTCAAGGACGAACGGGAAGTGCTCTGGAACGAACTCCTCGACATGACGATCGGCGGAGAAGATGCAAACCGGACGAGCCTCGTTCTCGAAATCCGGGCCGGAACCGGCGGGGAGGAGGCAGCCCTCTTCGCCCGCGATTTGTACGAGATGTACAAACATTACTGCGAAGATAAGGGTTGGAAAGTCGAACTTCTTTCGCTCAACCCGACGGAATTGGGCGGTTTCAAAGAAGTCGTCCTCGGGATCGAAGGGGAAGGCTGCTTCCGGCATTTGCAGTTCGAGAGCGGCGGGCATCGTGTGCAGCGGGTTCCGGAGACCGAGGCGAAGGGCCGGATTCATACTTCGGCGGCAACCGTTGCGGTGATGGCCGAGCCGGAAGATGTCGAAATCGACCTGAAACCGGAAGATTATCGCAAGGACGTTTTTTGCGCGAGCGGCCCCGGCGGGCAGCACGTCAACAAGACGGCTTCGGCCGTTCGATTGACACATTTCGCGACGGGAATCGTCGTTTCGTGTCAGGACGAAAAGAGTCAACACAAAAACTTCGCGAAGGCCCTGCGTGTCTTGAAAACGCGGCTATACGAGCAGAAACGGGCCGAAGAAGAGAAAAAGCGGTCGCAGGAACGGATGAGCAAGATCGGTTCCGGCGATCGGAGCGAACGGATCCGGACGTACAATTTCCCGGAGAATCGGGTCACGGACCACCGGATCGGGTTGACGCTTTACAAACTCGATAATATCTTGACCGGCAATCTTTCGCCGGTGATCGACGGACTTTTGGAGTACGAACGGCAGGAGCTCCGCAGCGCTTTCGGGCATGTCGATTGAGTTTTCCGCGTCTTGAAATCGGACAGAAATCGAATTTTTTTCCTTCTTTCTCGCTCAGGGATGTTTTTTCCCGTTGATTTTGGTTATACTACCAAAAAATTCCGTCAAGATCGGGCATCTTCGATCTTTCTCCCATTTTACTTTTTCGATACGATCCGAGCAACCTATGACCAAGACTCCGAAACCGTTGAGCTGGAATGGTACGAACGAAGTTTCTTTTGCCGAAGAATTTTCCGGAAGCGTCGAAGAGTTTTTCGCCAGCCTCTTGAACGAGGTTCTCCGGATCACCGCGAGCGACCTGTTTCTGACGTGTCGGGAAGATCGTGTCGACATCGCCGTCCGGTACATGGGCTCCGTCTGCTCCTGGGGCTCGGTCGTTCGCGAAGACGGTATGCGGTTGATCAGTCACATCAAGGCGACAGCGGATATGGACGTTTCCAAATCGCCGCTCCCCCAGGACGGCCGGGTCAGCGTTCCGCTCGATAACGGCCGGACCATCGATATGCGGCTTTCGACGCTCCCGACCCTGCACGGGGAGGATATGGCGATTCGAATGCTGGACCGTGAAAAACTGCTCCTCAAGGTCGAGGATATCGGCTTTCATCCGACGAATTACACGCGGTTGATGTCGCTCACGACCCGGCCCGGCGGGCTGGTGTTGATTACCGGACCGACCGGGATGGGGAAGACGACGACGCTGTACGCCGCCTTGAATTTTTTGAACGACGGGACCCGCAAGATTCATACCTTGGAAGACCCAATCGAATACACGCTCGAAGGGATACACCAATCGCAGGTCAATTTGCGGCGCGGGGTCGACTTCGCCGACTTGCTCCGCGGGGTGCTGCGGCAGTCGCCGGACGTGATCATGGTCGGGGAAATTCGCGATCCGGTAACGGCGGACATCGTCGTTCGGGCGGCCAACAGCGGGCAGCTCGTGTTCGCGACCTCGCACGCCGGGACAACGGCCGGGGCGTGCGAAGCGATGATCGTGCTCGGGGTGCGGCCGCAATTTCTCGCATCCAGCCTTTTGGGCATCATCACCCAACGGTTGGTTCGCCGACTCTGCCCGAAGTGCAAAATGCCGCTTGATGTTTTTGAACCGGATGATGAGGGGGTCGCCAAAGACGCGGAAGGGAACGAAATTCGTTCCGAGGGAGAAGGGGTGATGCGGCAGATTCACATTCCGGTCGGCTGCCCGGATTGTTTGAACACCGGATATTCCGGTCGGCTCGCGGTCGGGGAAGTGCTCCGGGCGACGCCGGAAATCAAACGTCTGATCCGGCAAGGAGCTTCGGCCGCCCTGATTCACAAAACGGCCGTACAGCAGGGAATGATCGATCTGCGGAGCGACGCCCAGCAAAAGCTCGACGAAGGGATCACCAGCGCGGAGGAAATTCTCCGGGCGATTCCCGGCGAGTTCGTCGAGTTGGAAGAAGACATCCCGATGTAGGAGCGGGGACCGGCCGATTTGGTATTGCACAATCGCGGCGATTTCGAATCGGGCAGCAGCCGGAAGCGTCAGCGCCCGGTTTTCGACGCGGGGACTTGGGGCCAACCCGGCGCTTACGCTTCGGGCTGCTGTTTGCGGCTCTGTTGCGCGGTGTGTTTCTCGAATTCCTTTGAGGGTTTCCTACCCGAAAACGATCGTCATAGGAATGGTCGTTTTGCCGCCGAAATCCTTGTCGATTACGGTGATGCCGGCATACAGGGTCAGCTGGTTCCCCGATTCGATAAAATCGTATTCCCCCGCCTCGGCGAACTTTTCGAATTGGAACAACCAAACATTCGAATCGTCTTCGCCCACCTGTTCGAAGAGATAATCGAACGCCGATTCTTTCGCGTTGATCAGGCGTTCGACGTTTTCGATCAGGGTTTGCATTTCGGTGTCGGTCCCGGCGAGGTTCTTGGCCTGGGTTTTCGTGATCGTCGCCTCCTCGCCGATTTTCCATTCCCAATTGGAGACCGTGATCGATTGCGAGAATTCGAACCA
>JAVBSX010000420.1:0-8015 GCA_031556455.1 Thermoguttaceae bacterium | reverse complement strand
CCGGCCTCGGGTCGCATCAGTGCGAGGGCATCACGCAGCAGCCCGGGGAGGTCTTTCGAGAGCCGCCAAACTTCCCCCCGCCGCCCATGCCCGTAACTCGGCGGGTCGAGGATCACGGCGTCGTACCGTTCGCCCCGCTTGAGTTCGCGGCGGACGAACCGAACGGCGTCCTCGGCGATCCAACGGATTTTAGACAGGCCGGAAAGCTCGGCGTTGCGCACGGCCCAGGCGAGGACGTTTTTGGCGGCGTCGAGATGCACGACCTCGGCTCCGGCCGCGGCCGCCGCCAACGTGCTGCCGCCCGTGTACGCGAACAGGTTGAGTATGCGGAACGGTTCGGCTCCTTTTTTTTTCGCGATCGATTCGCCGATCAACTCCGCGATCCGCCGCCAATTCGGAGCCTGCTCCGGAAAAACGCCGAGATGCCCGAACGGCGTACATTTCAGCTCCAACCGAATCGGCGGAAAGCCGACCGACCACGGTTCCGGTTGGAAGGGTTCGCCGTTCGGCGCGATCCAAATCCCTCGTTCTCCGACAGCGTTGTTGGCGTTGGTGTTTGCACCGCCGGGCTCGGCGTCTTGCGATTCGAGAACAAAACGCGCCGTCGCCTGTTTCCAAAGAGCCGGTCGTTGCGACCGAAACGGCTGCGCCGCCGGACAGGCCCGGTCGAGAATGTACGGACCGAACCGTTCCAACCGCCGGGCATCACCGAAATCCAAAAGCTCGTAATCGCTCTGTTGCATGAAATCGGTATTGGCTATTCTCCGACAAACAATAACGTCTGCTTCGGCTCCAAACGAATCGAGATCGAATCGGCGGTGTCCGTTGCGTCGGAAGCGGCGGTTGCGATCTCGCCGTTCGCCGGGTCGAGGGTCGACCAAGTGCGGTGCTTGCCGCGAAGCGGGACCGCGAGTTTCCCTTCGTACGTTTTCTCATCGGCGTTCATCAGCAGGAAAATGTCCCGCGAATCCCGCTCGAACCGGCCGAGGGCGATCCAACCGCTTTTCGGCTCGATCGCCGGCAGCTTGACCGAAGCGAGCGGCTCAAGGTTCTTTTCGACGAGAATCTTGCCGGCGGGAACCGAGTTTTTGTCGTCGCTCAACACAAACGGAATCTGCTTGCGAACCAATTCCTGTCCGAGATGTTCGAAAGTTTTGACCGTCTCCTGCATCCGTTTCGTTTGCTTATCGAGCGACAGCGGATCGGCTTGCGGCAGGTACTCTTCCTGCAACTCGGTGATCGGATAATAAAGCGACACCTCCCGGACCGGCTTCGCGGCCCGGAGGATCGCGTTCAGTCGGCCGATAAACTCACAATACTTTTTGTGCGTTTCCTCGCCTCGGCCTTGAATGCCGTAATAAAGCGTAAACTCGGTGACCCCCCAGGCCGCCTGCCAAGCGCTCGCCGCGCACATCGCTTCGAGCGGGACGGGTCCTTTTCCGTCCATGATCTGGGAAAAATCGCTGATCTCGGTCATCACCAAACGGCGGTCGGTCAGTTCGGCGGCCGTACACGGATACACCGCCGCCCGCCAACCGCCCCAGAAAACCGCCCTCGGGTCGCTGTTGAGCACATCCAATCCCGGCACGTCCAGACGGCAGAGAATCTCGATTTTGTTCCCGTCCAACGCCGGGTGCGCGACCGTCGGCTCTTCGTGCAGGCTGTGCCCGCTCGCCGCGAGCCGGAGCGGAATGTTTGGCTGTTCCGGCGTCGGAACGCTCGAACCGGCCGCCTTGCACCAATCCTGAATCGCGCCGTAATACCGTCGGGCGTTGAGATCGCCGAGCAGCGACCAGAAATTTTTCCGGACAGATTTGTCCTTCTCCGTTTCTCCTTCGAAAAGGCTTTTGCGAAGCGGCAAGAGGTCTTCGCCGTACTTTTCGCGGTACTTTTCCGGAAGGTCGGCGACCCAGGGAACCATCGGCAGCGGCTTGAGGTCCGGATCGATCGGATCATCGACGCGGACGTTCTTGCGGGCCTCTTCCGGAATCTGGCCGATGTTGATCGCGTTCATTGACGGCTCGTCGGTAAAAAACGCTTCGACCTGGTCGAACAATTCCTTACCGAGCCGATCGCGGTATTGTTGATGGGTTACTTCCAAAAACCGAGCCGTCGCTTTCGCATCAAGCAGGTTCGGGTACCGCCGCGCGGCCGCGTAATTGTTCGCGGCATGCGTATATTCGTAAGCGGGCCGGACGGAAAACGGGTCCGCCTTCTCTTTGTCGTAAACCAGGGCGATGCATTCGAGTTCCGGATGCCCCCGGAGCACGACCCCACCGGCCTCGGGGCTGGGGTATCCGTCTTCGTCGTATATCCAAACCCGCAGCCCGACCTGCCGGGCGCTGCGAACGGCATTGACGAACGCGGCCCATTGCTCTTCGTCGTACAGGTAATTTTTGGAGCCGAGGTTGGTTACGATCCCGCCCAGGCCGCACTTGTCCTTGAAATAGGACATCCCTTCGGGCGTGGTGTGGTTGACGAACCCGCCGTGTATGATTTGCAGCGGCCGCATTTCGGCGGAAGGGGATTCCCATTCCCGGCGCCATTGTTCCGGAATCGCCCCCGCTGCGAACGTCGCCGGGCAAAGGAGAATGAGAAATAAAAGGGTGTAAGGCAGAGCTTTTTGCATGTGGGTGTACTGGCAAATTGTCAAAGGTTTGTTTCGTGTCAGTTAATACAAGAGGTCTATGATATCAGAATGGGGATGTTTTTCCAATCAAGCCCTCCCTCAACGAGCCGGGGGCTGTGCCCCCGACGGGTTGCTCTTTTAGCTCATTGTCAATTTGAGTTGATTTGCAATGTTATCTTTTCTCGTTGTGAACCGGTCGGGACCACAGGTCCCGGCTCGTTGTGTTGCGTGTTGTACGAAAGGCAAAAACCATGACCTTAGCAGGCCGCGAAATTGTGATAAAATGAACTTTCAACATCATCTATTTTTCAAAATCGAACCATCTCATGATCCTCACCCTTGAAACGAGTTGCGACGAAACGGCGGCCGCCGTGATCGACGGGGACCTCCGGGTTCTCGGCTCGGTCGTCGCCTCCCAGGACGAACTGCATGATCGGTTCGGCGGCGTCGTCCCCGAAATCGCGTCCCGCGCCCATCTCGAACGGATCGTCCCGGTCGTCGACGAGGCGATTCGCCGGGCCGGAATTTCCCTCGGCGATCTCGACGCAATCGCCGTCGCCAACACGCCGGGCCTCGCCGGTTCGCTGCTGGTCGGCCTCTGCGCGGCCAAAGCCCTGTGCCTTGCCCTCGGGAAACCGCTGATCGCGATCAATCATTTGCAGGCCCACATTTATGCCTGCAAAATCGGGTTTCAGGTCGATCCCTTCCCTTGCATCGGGCTGATCGTGAGCGGAGGACACAGCAGTTTGTACCGCTGCGAGAGCGCGACCGATTTTACGTTCCTCGGATCGACGATCGACGATGCCGCCGGAGAGGCGTTCGATAAGGTCGCCGCGATGTTGGGATTGTCGTATCCCGGCGGGCCGTCGATCGAACGGGCGGCGAAAAACGGCGACCCGAAGGCGTTCGATTTTCCCCGAGCTTTGCTTGATGAGCCCGGCCGTCTGCAATTCAGTTTCAGCGGCGTCAAAACTGCGGTCCGTTACAAACTGGTCGGGCCGGGAAAGGCCGACTTTTCGCAGCTCCGGCTCTCGGAACAAGAAATCGCCGACATCGCGGCCTCGTTTCAGGAAGCGGTCGTCGACGCCTTGGTCGGCAAAACGATTCAAGCGATGCGGGCGACCGGGTTTTCGACCCTTTGCATCGGCGGCGGGGTCGCGGCCAATTCGCGATTTCGGGACAAGATGCAAGCGGCCGCCGACGAAAACGGATTCCGGCTTTGGATCGCCCCGAAATCCCTCTGCACTGACAACGCGGTGATGGGGGGCATCGCGATCGAACGTTTTAGAAAAGGACTTTTCGAACCGTTGGATTTGGACGTCTTCCCCGGTTTGGTGAGAGGATAGGGCGATGATTGGCCTTTACATAAATTTCGAATCTCTCCTTCGTCATTTCGAGCGAAGCGAGAAATCTCACCCTCGCCGATTGAGGTTGAATTCTGAGCCTTTTCGCGAGGGTGAGATTTCTCCTTGCGCTGCGCTTCAGTCGAAATGACGAGAACACTATTCGGTTGAGGTGTTACAGAACAGCGATCCTTTCCTTATTACAAAATCACATTCCAATGCATATTTTGACGGCGGGGCTGAGCCCGGCATTTCAGCAGATCATGCTTTTCGACGACTTGCAGGTCGATCATGTCAACCGGGCCGTTCGAACATGGTGGTGCGCTTCCGGAAAATCGACGAACGCCGCGATCGGCGTCGAAACGCTCGACCGAAGCGGGCAAAGCGTTCTGCTGACCCCTTTGTCCGGTCCCGGACTCGAAGCGATGCAGCGGGAACTGGCGGCCCTGGGCGTCCGGCATCGCAACGTGCCGAGTTCGGTCCCGACCCGGGTCTGTACGACGTTGATCGACCGGAAAAACCGGACCGTGACGGAACTCGTCGAAAACGGCCAAGCGCTGGACGAAAGGGAATTGGAACGGTTTGCCGAGACCTTTCGCGAGGAGTCGGAATCGGCGGAGATGCTGATCCTGATCGGCTCGCTGCCCGAAGGGACACCGCCGGACTACTATCGGCGGCTGTTGGAATCGCGACACCGCCCGATCCCGTTTTTGTGCGACTTTCGCGGCGAGGAGCTCTTGCACGTCCTCGATTTGCGGCCGACGCTGGTTAAGCCGAATCGTTCCGAATTGGAAACGACGCTCGAAAAAAATCTCGCCGAGCCCCGGGAATTGTTCCGGGCGATGCGCGAACTGAACCGTCGCGGAGCCCAATGGGTGATGGTTTCGGACGGGCCGAAAGCCGTTTACCTCACTTCTTCGGAGGAAGCCTACCGCTTCCCAACGATCGCGGTCAAGGAATCCGAAGTGATCAACCCGATCGGCTGCGGCGATTCGATGAGCGCGGCGCTCGGCTGGTCGCTGGGCCGCGGCGATTCGGCCCCGCGAGCCGTCGCGATCGCGATCGCGGCCGCAACGGTCAATTTGCGGGAACTGCTCCCCTGCCGACTCGACCCGCGAATCGTCCTCTTCCTCGCCGAGCAGATTAAAAGAGAGCCCTGGTCGGGCGATTGAGTTTTACACGAAGGGCACCTCTAAAAATTCGAACAATGAGCCGGGGGCTTACGCCCCCGGGTGATCCGACCCTTGATTTGACGGTATTTTATCCGGGGGCGTAGGCCCCTGGCTCTTGAAAAAAGTATTTTTCGAGATTGCCAAATGAGAAAAGTCGAATTTTTGACTTCGCAAAGTATATTGTGCCGGCGATAAAAAATGAACGGAGCGACATTTTGTATGAAGCGTAGCGAAATTCAAAATGCCGCGGCCCCCTGTCAAATTGTGAAAGAGACAGCGGGTCAAATTTTATTGTCTCGTCTATAAAAACCAATCAATTTCATATATTCAAAAGCCCCTCTATGTTGTTCCATATCGAAACCCTCGGCTGTCAAATGAACGTTCTCGACAGCGAATTGGCGAGTGCCGCCCTGATCGAAGCCGGATTCGCCCTTGCCCCGAGCCGGGAAGAAGCCGACCTCGTTCTGTTCAACACTTGCAGCATCCGCCAACATGCGGAAGACAAGGTGTACAGCGCTCTCGGCCGGCTCAAGCCTTGGAAAACGGCGAATCCGGGCAAAATGATCGGCGTGCTCGGGTGCATGGCTCAAAAGGACAAAGAGTCGATTTTTCGCCGGGCCTCGCACGTCGATCTCGTTCTCGGCCCCGGTCAACTGGAGCGGCTGCCCGGGTTGGTTCGGGACATTTTCGAAGCCCGACAAGCGACGAAGGTTTTGAGCGAAGAGCCCCGGCCGCCGCTGCAACGACTTGAAATCAGTCTCGACCGCGCCCGTTCCGGACACGAAGAGGTTCGGGAGAGTTTCCGCAAGTTCGACCCGCATCGGCTGCCGGAGGTGCGGGAAAACCGGTTTCAGGCGATGGTCCGGATCATGTTCGGCTGCGACAAGTTCTGTTCCTATTGCATCGTCCCCTCGGTCCGGGGGCCGGAGCAGAGCCGCGACCCTCGCGAAATCGAACAGGAGATTCGCGTCCTCGCCGATCAAGGCTGCCGGGAAATCACGTTGATCGGGCAAACGGTCAATTCGTACCGTTACAAAAGCGGCGAGCGGACGTTCCGGCTGCCGGATTTGTTGGAAACGGCCGCCGGGGTCGAAGGGATCCGGCGTATCCGGTTCGTGACCAACTACCCCAAGGGCATGACCAATGATCTGTTGCAGGCGGTTCGCGATCTGCCGAAAGTCGCCCCCTATTTTCACGTTCCCGCCCAAAGCGGTTCGGAAAGCGTCTTGAAACGGATGCGACGGCATTATCGACCGGAAGAGTATTTCGAGCTGTTGCAGCGAATCCGCGAAACCGTTCCGGGCGCGGCGATTACGAGCGATTTTATCGTCGGGTTCTGCGGGGAAACGGAAGAGGAATTTCTCCAAACGAAGACAATGGTGCGAACGGGTCGGTTCAAGAACAGTTTCATTTTCAAATACAGTGAGCGGCCCGGGACGAAGGCGGCGGAATTGTATTCGGACGACATTCCGGAAGAAATCAAACGCCGCCGCAACAACGAATTGTTGGAAGTGCAGGACGAAATTTCATTGGAACTGAACCGGGAGTTCCTCGGCAAGACCGTCGAGATTCTCGTCGAAGGCCCGAGTGGCAAAGGGGAAAGCCAACTGCTCGGCCGGACCGCCTGCGACCGGATCGTCGCCTTCGACGGCCCGACGGAGTTGATCGGAGAATTCCTGTCCCTTGAGATCACCGCGGCGCTGCCGTTCACGCTTTTGGGGACGACATCATTCGAATACAAGCCGGAAAGGAGCGTAGCGCATTGACGGTGTGTTGAGATTGAATGTCGATTGGCATTGAACACCAACACACCGTCAATGCGCCGAGTACGGCTCCTTTCCGGCTTTTGTTCTTTTGCTCTGCCTTACTCAACTCGCGTGTGCTTGACTCCCCGTCGCGGTTCGCGCATCCAGGGCTCGACGGCCGACCGCCAAACCTCGTAATGCGCGGTCTCTTTGTGCGCCGCGAACCCCGATTCGTCCGTGTAGGTTTCAACCAGCACGAACCGGGTCGGATCGTCGTTCTGCTGCAACACCTCGAAGCTCTCGCAAAGCGGTTCCTGGACCGAGGCCGCCGCGTTTTTCAACGACGCGGCCTTGAAATCCCCGACGTGGTCCGGCAAAACATGAACGTAAACGCAAACGACGAACATTTTGGGTAGAGGATAGAAGAGAGAGGACAGAGGATAGAACCGTTTAGCCGAGCGGCGCAGACGCCGGTACCTAACGGGACAAACAGGCTGCGGGGGCCGTTTTCCAACCGTTCCCAACAGCCTACAGTCTATAGCCTACAGCCTATCACGGTTTTTTCATATGTTTGGGGACCGTCCCGCAAATCGAGACCTTGATGCCGAGCTGCTCGCACATCGCCGCCTTGGTCGCGACCATTTTGTCGGCGGCGGCCACATCATCGGCGTACACGAGCTGAATGTGATTCGCCCGATGTCGGGCCATAAACTGGTCGCGGCTCACGCCGTCGAGAACGGCGTTGACGACCGGCCATTCCTTGGCGCAAATGTTGGCCCGGCGTTCGACTTCCGCACCCGGGAGACGAAGCACTCGGCCGCGGCCGATGTCGATTCCGAGTTCTTCGTTTTCGACGTAAATCCGGGACCAGACGATCTCGCCGGGCCGGCCGGGTCCCCGCAGGGTTCCGCCGCCGCGACGGAAATAGGTCGGCGATTGACGCATACTCTCGGACCCTTTCCAACCGCCGTCCAAATGGGCGGGCGGGACCGCACCGCTGATTTGGAAGACCCAGACGAACTCTTCGGAGGTTTTCGAGTGGTCCCAATCCCCCCAGCGACCATCGTGCAGCGTCGTTTCAAGCGGCTGGTTGAGGGCGGCGGCGACCCGATTCGTGATCAAGGCG
>JAVBSX010000073.1:0-4507 GCA_031556455.1 Thermoguttaceae bacterium | reverse complement strand
CGGTTCGCGATTGGAAATAGGCGAGGACCTCGGCGAGAGTTTCCATTCCCGGGATTTCGTGGTCCAACTCGTACATCGCGGCGGCGACCGGATGGGCGTGCGAATCGATGATGCCCGGCATCACCGTTTTTCCGGCGAGGTCGATCCGTTCGGTTCGCGGCCCGGCAAGTGCGAGCACCTCGGCGTCGGAGCCGATCGCGAGAATCCGGTTGCCGGAAACGGCGAAGGCTTGTGCGATCCGGAAATCGCGGTCGACGCTCAAGACCTTCCCGCCGAAAAAGATTCGATCCGGCGGCGGGGCGACGGCCGCGAAGCCACTCTTCCGGAAGAAGCAGAACGAGGAAAGAACCGGAATCGAAAACCCGAGAAACGAACGGCGGCTGAAAAGCGACATGATGGGCCTCAAGAAATCGGGAACATGAATATTCTGTCAAAACAAACGTAGGATTGATTATCGAATATATCAAATTTAGAATAGACTGCAAGAAAGCCGACGAAGACGGGCCGAGGAATGCAAAGTCGAAATTTCAGAAAAATTTCGAAGCGGGCAGCAGCCGGAAGCGTTAGCGCCCGGTTGTCCCATGCGGAAAATCGGGACCAACCCGGCGCTGACGCTTCGGGCTGCTGTTTGCCGTGTTCGACTTTGCAATCCTCGTGACAAAGACGGATTCAACAACTCGACACCCCTTCCTGATCATGACCGATTTCAAGCCCGTTTCGAAATTCTGGAGACGCTTCTTTCGTCTGCTTCTGATCCCGATTTTTCTCCTCGCCCTCGTCCCGGTCGTACTCTATTTTACGTTGGCCCGACCGTTCGGTTCGGGGCCCGCCGGACCGGAAGTTCCGGCCGAGCCGTTCGCCCGGGGCGTTTGGACGGAGCGGGATGTCTTGCTCCTCGGGCTCGGCGATAGCGTGACCGCGGGGTTTGGTGTGCAGGCTCCTTACGGCTATGTCGCGCGGCTCGCCGATAATCCGCCCGATGAGTTTCCGGATATGCAAGGCAAATGCCTGAGAATCGTGCTCCCGAACTTGAAGACGCTGAACATCGCGGTTTCCGGGAGCACATCCCTGGACCACGAACGCTATATCGAGGAGAGATTGCCCGAGCAGCCGGAAAATGTCTTTGGAATCGTCGTAATGACCTCCGGCGGAAACGATTTGATTCATAATTACGGACGAACGAAGCCGAAGGAATGGGCGATGTACGGTGCGACCTTGGAAGAAGCCCGACCTTGGGTCGAGAATTTTCGCAACCGGCTTGATACGATGATGCACGGGATCAAGGAAAAATTTCCCGGCGGCTGTCAAATATTTCTCGCCGACATTTACGATCCGACCGACGGCGTCGGCGATGCGGTCAGCGCTTTTCTGCCCGATTGGCCGGACGGTTTGAAAATCCTGGCCGAATACAATCGAATCATCGTCGAATGCGCGGAGCGTTTGGATTTCGTGCAGCATGTTCCGATGCACGCGGTTTTTCTCGGGCACGGGACGCACTGCACTCAAATTTGGCGGAAAAACTACCAAAAAAACGATCCGACGTACTGGTATGGGATAAATCTGGAAGATCCGAACATTCGCGGTTACGACGCCATTCGTCGGGTGTTCCTGATCGAAATCTGTCGTTACGCCGAAAAAGAACATTCTTTCGGTCGTTGAAGCCTTCGAAACCGTAAATGAGAAAAGCAACGGAGCCTTGATTTTTCGGACCTTGACCCTGATTGTTTTTACACTAAAATTTTAGTGATACTTTCGTAGTTTATTGCTCTCCGCGAAAAATTTGAATTGAAGCATCAAACTCAACACTCGCGGTTTCGGGGCTTTCGTCGCTTCGCTCAGGAAGCCCCTTGGTTCATTTTTTGTGCAGAGCACAGTATTTCCAAAATATCGGTACTTGATGTGCCGGTTTCCCTTATTTTAAAACTCATGATTCGTCCCGATTTTCAAAAATGTGACGGCCTTTTGCCGGTGATCGCCCAAGACGTCCAAAGCGGCGATGTGCTGATGCTCGCCTATATGAACGAAGAAGCCTACGACGAAACGCTTTCGAGCGGCCGGGCCGTTTACTTCAGTCGCTCGCGCAACAAACTTTGGCGCAAAGGGGAAGAAAGCGGCAACGTTCAGAAAGTGCATTCGATTTTCGTCGATTGTGACCGCGACACGCTCCTGATCAAAGTCGAGCAGATCGGCGGGGCCGCCTGTCACGAAGGTTACAAAAGCTGTTTTTTCCGGCAAATCACCCCCGAAGGAGTTAAAATCATCGGCGAACGGGTCTTCGATCCGGCCCAAGTTTACAAGAAATAAGTGGGAAGTGGAGAGTGCGAAGTGGGAAGTCTCCGGTTCAATCTTGACACTCGACACTTCTTTCGTTTTCCGGCTGAAACCCAAGGGACTCCGCGTTTTACAATTACCGACCAATGGACTTTTTTCAGCACCAGGAGATCGCCCGCCGTCGAACGACGACGCTCGTCGTCTATTACATTCTCGCGCTGCTCGTCCTGATCGTCGCGTTTTACGCACTGATCGTTCTCCTCGTCGTTTTGCTCAACGGGAACACCGAACAACCGCCGCCGAACTCTTACGCCGTCCGGTTGGAGCAAAACGCGTTCTTCGACCCGCTCCTGCTCCTTGGCACCGCGGCGGGGGTGATCCTGTTGGTCGGCGGGGCGAGTTGCCTGAAAACGATCGAGCTTTCCGCCGGGGGCGGGAACGCCGTCGCCGAGCAAATGGGTGGGCGTCTTATTTCGGGAGCTCCCGGGAACGCCCGCGAGCGTCGGCTCCTCAACATCGTCGAGGAAATGTCGATCGCCTCGGGCATCAACATCCCGAACGTCTACGTTCTCGACCAGGAGGATCGGATCAACGCCTTTGCCGCCGGGCTGACCCCGAACACGGCCGCAATCGGCATCACCCGAGGGTCGCTCGAATATCTCGACCGGGACGAACTGCAAGGGGTCGTCGCCCACGAGTTCAGTCATATTCTCAACGGCGACATGCGGATCAACCTCCGGCTGATCGGCATTCTTTTCGGATTGAACCTGCTCGTGATTCTCGGCTGGTTCGCCCTGCGGATGACGATGTATTCCAACATGGGGGGCAGCCGGAGCAGCGACCGCGACAAGAGCGGCTCGGCGATTCTCGTCGTCGGCCTGGTCCTCGGGCTCGGCTTTCTGGTGCTCGGAAGCATCGGCATGATTTTCAGCTCGCTCATTCAAGCGGCGATCTCCCGGCAGCGGGAATACCTCGCCGATGCCTCGGCCGTGCAGTTTACCCGCAATCCCGCCGGAATCGCGGGAGCGCTCAAAAAAATCGGCTGTCCCAACGTCAGCTCCCGCATCGCCAACGCCCATGCGGTCGAAGCGAGTCATATGTTTATCGCCAATGTGTTCGGGATCGGTTCCTTCTCGAATATGCTGGCGACACACCCTCCGCTTACCGATCGGATCAAGCGAATCGACCCATCGTTCAACGGTCGGTTTCCGGAAGAACTCCGTCCGGTCGAGGCAACGGCCGTCGAGCCGGCGAAAAAAGCGACGGCCGCGACCGGTGCCGCCGGGCCGCTGCTGCCGGGCAACCCGTTCCCGATCAACCCGGCCCAAACGATGGGTCGTTTCGGCCAAATCGATTTCGGGCAACTGGCCGTTGCGGCGGCGCTGCTCGAATCGATTCCGCCGACCGTGCAGACCTCGCTCGCCCAACCGTTCGGGGCGAGGGCGGTTTTGTACGCGCTGCTGCTGAGCGATCAGGATGAGGTTCGGCGTCGACAGCTTGCCGCGCTTTCCGCGAATTTGGAGAAACCGTGTTTCGATTTGACGACGGCGATTGCCGGGACGTTGCAACATTTCCCGGCCTCGTCCCGGGTTTCGCTGGTTCAAAAAGCGCTGCCCCCTTTGCGAACCTTGTCGCCGCCACAATACACGCTCTTTCGGAAAAACGTCGAGACCCTCGTCGCGGCGGACGGACAGATCGATTTGTTCGAATACACGCTCCGGGGACTGTTGCTGAACGATTTGGACGTTCATTTCGGATTGATCAAGCCACTTTCGGTTCAGTATTCCAATCTCAACGCCTTGACCGAGCCGTTTGTGCTGGTCCTTTCTTTTTTAGCCTATGCGGGCAACGACGACCCGGCGGAAGTCCGCAAGGCGTTCGAAGCCGGTCGGACCGATGCCGGAATCGACGGGACGCTTTTGCCGGCGGCGTCGTGCACGTTCGCGGCGTTCGATGCCTCGCTCAAGAAGTGGACCGTGAGCACTCCGGCGATCAAAAAACAACTCTTGAGCGCCGCTTTGTGCTGCGTCGCGGCGGACGGCACGATCACCCCGCGCGAAGGGGAACTGGTCCGCGCAATCGCCGCAACCCTCGGCTGCCCGATGCCGCCCTTCGCGGGATGAGAAGGAAGTGTCAATGAGCCGGGGGGGGTAGCCCCCCGCGGGGGTGTTAGGGGGGTTTTAGATTTTTGGTAAGGGGGGGGGAGCCCCCGGCACGGGAAAAAAAAAGGAGGGAA
>JAVBSX010000413.1:0-3818 GCA_031556455.1 Thermoguttaceae bacterium | reverse complement strand
GCTGCCTTTTCTTAGGCGGCCATTGCCAATTTAGGTTCGGCAATTGAATTTAAAGTCGGCTTTTTACGTGGCCTGCTGACCAACCACGACACGCAACCTGAACTTCCCGAGCCTGGTCGAACCCAGTTCGCCCCCGGTTTTTACCGAGGATTTTTTCAAAACCGTCTAACCCTCCTATTTTCTGGAGAGGATTTTACACAATCGCCAAACGTTTGTCAAGATGGGGTGTTTGAAAATTGTTATTGATTCACGGTTTTTTTACTGGAACGCGGACAGCGTCTTTCGAATCAAAGCCGGAAAGGATCGCAGCGTATTGACGGTGTGTCGAGATTGCACGTCAATACACCGTCAATACGCCGAGCACGGCTTCTTTCCGGCTTTTGTTCTTGGCTGCTGAGTTCCAGATTACTGACCTTTACAAAAAATTTCGGATAGGGGCAGCAGCCGGAAGCGTCAGCGCCCGGTTTTCCAAAACGAAAACGCGAGGCCAACCCGGCGCTGACGCTTCGGGCTGCTGTTTGTCGTGTTCGATTTTTTGTGTAAAGATCAATAAAAATGAACTCTTTTGCAACCGTCGCGAGAAGTCCGTGTTTCCGAATTCGCCCTGAGACAAGGCTTTTTTGCGATACTCTCAAAAGAGTTCAATTTTTTTCTGGATATCAGTAGCCTTTGAGAAATTTGGAATCGCGTTGCGAAGCGAAATTCGTTTTGATAATATGTTTCGTGCAGTGCGATCGATTTCGACATCGGATTTTCAAACATCAGCCCCCCATTTCAAATCATGCAACACAACATTTCGCGACGATTGTTTTTGGCGGGCGGCGCTTCGGCGGTCGCTCTTCCTTGGTTTCTCCGGACGGCTCACGGTTTTCAAGACGCACAACCCCCGAAAATCGAACGGATCAACCTGAAAACGATTAACCCGGACAAAGGGGCCTATCTCGGCTGGCCGACCGTCGCCCGGACGAAAGGCGGCGAACTTCTGGTCGCCTGCTCCGGTGGGCGGGAACAGCATGTGTGCCCCTTCGGGCAGGTTTGGCTGTACCGCTCGAAAGACGGCGGCGAAACCTGGACCTGGCCGCAAACCGTGTATGACAGTCCGATTGATGATCGCGACGCCGGAATCCTTGTGAGCGACAAAGGGACGTTTTTGGTAACGACGTTCACGTCCCTGGCCTATTGGGATTATTCCTTGAAGAAAGAATACGACCTGCGGCAAAAAGGGGAAAAAGGGGCCTGGTCGGACGAACGGTACGCGAAATGGTTGGGTGTGCACGACCGGATTTCCGAAGACGAGCGAAAGAAGGAGCTCGGCTGTTGGCTCTTCCGTTCCGAGGACGGAGGGATCAACTGGTCGGCCCGGATCGACACGCTGCTCAACAGCCCGCATGGTCCGATCCAACTGTCCGACGGCCGACTGATGTATCCGGGCAAAGAGCTTTGGAAAGAAGCCAAGCGCAACGGCTATTCGATTTCAACCGACGACGGAGCGAGTTGGAGCTGGGGCGGAGAGTTCCCGACCCGGCCCGGAGATAATTTGAGGGAGTATCACGAACTGCACGGCGTCGAGGCTCCCTCGGGCAAGATTGTCGTTCAAATCCGCAATCACAACAAGGCGAACTCGGGCGAGACCTTGCAAACCGAATCGACCGACGGCGGTAAGACCTGGTCGGTGCCGCACGCGATCGGCGTTTGGGGGCTCCCGTCGCACCTGCTGCGGCTCAAGGACGGCCGGCTGCTGATGACCTACGGTTATCGCCGCAAGCCGTTCGGGAACCAGGCCAGGATCAGCACCGACGAAGGCCAAAGCTGGTCGGAGCCGATCACGCTTTCGGACGACGGAATCGGCGGCGATCTCGGCTATCCGTCTTCGGTGCAGTTGGACGACGGTTCGATCGTGAGCGTCTGGTACGAAGTGCTCGCCGGCTCGCCGCTCGCCGTATTGCGGCAATGCCGTTGGAAATTGCTCGATTGAATGTTTTGCAAAACATCTCGGACAAGAAATAACGTCATCCCCGCGCAGGCGGGGATCCATAGGGAACGGTTTCACTATAGATTCCCGCCTTCGCGGGAATGACGAAAGAAGAGGCTCGATTTATATATTCAACTTTCGCCAGGGCTGGCCGTCATTTCGACTGGAGCAACGCGTAAGGAGAAATCTCACCCTCGCGCAAGGGCTGAAAATTCCGAGTCCTCCGGCGAGGGTGAGATTTCTCGCTTCGCTCGAAATGACACGGTGTTTCATCTATACTACGAGGTCTTATCATGCAGCAACTCGCCGACCGCAAAATGAAAACACCTTCGATTGCACAAGAGGCCAAATTTCTGCGGCTTGTTCCGTTCTTGTTAAGGGAAAGGCGGGCGATTCAGGTCGGCGATCCGACGAAATACACGGAGAAGATCGTTTGTCGGCGGCGTACGTGGTATTTCAGGATACTCAATACGGCATGGGGCTTGGGTTCGCTCACATTCTTCCTGGGGATCATCATGGTCTTTTTCGGCCACGCCGATACGGGGCTCATTTTGTCCGCAATTGGGTTCGCATCGTGCGTGTTCGGACTTTTGAACTATTTCGACATCCCCGGCGGCAGGTGCGTTCCCGCCCGTTGGATCGTTGTTCGCCGGGGGCTTTTCGTCTGTTTCGCGAAAGACGATCATCGCTTCATCCCCTGGGAATTCGTCGAACGAATCGAGACAAAATACCATTCTTACGACAGTCGAATCCGGTTGACGACCGCGGACGGTCCCCTCGCGATGTCGGGAAAAAGTTGGGACTTGCTCGCGTTCGTCAATAAGATGCTGGCGATGGTTCCCGAGAGCATCGATCGGTCCGCTCTTTTGACGCTGCGGAAAGAATTGCGATGCGAACGGCTTTACAATCACCTCTTCCAGCTCGTGGAACTCTTTCAATGTGTCGGCCTGATGTTGTGCATCCCTCCGTTGATGTATCTCAGTCACACGCTTGGCGTCAACGAGACCGGCTTCGTCATTTGGATGGGAACGATCATTGCCGCGGTGCTGATCGTGTTCGGCATCTATTTTTGGATTCAATCCGCCCTGAAACGGCGACGGCTTGTGCAGGTCGGCCCGCTGCTGGACCGGTTGGATCGGGAAGATTTTTCCGAAATGCTGGCGGCGGACCGTTCGCCGCGGCATGATTTGGGATCACCGCCGCGGCTCCTCACGCCGAGATTGAAACGAGCCTGTTGGTCTACATTAGGGCCGGCCTTCTTTTCCTGGATGTACGGATTCTTTTTGCTTGTGCTCGTCGGCATCCTGTTCGTGAGTGATCCGGCGGAAATACGGTATGGTTTTCTGCCGTTTCGTTGGCAACCTACCGGAGAAGGCAAAATCTTTTCGATTGCCGATTCGAGCACGGAGCGGGCTCCGAGCGGGGGCTTCGCACCGCCGGGACGGGACGTGATCGTCCTCGAACGGATTTTACCCGACGGGCGAACCCTCTATTGTCGTAATCCGAGTTGGCCCAATCAGGGAACGTTTTCCGAAGGACAGACGGTCCCGTTGCTTCAATACGCCGGGGACGAAAATTGTTTTCGGATCGATCACCCGGTTTTTCAAAAAGACATTCGCGAAACGGCCTTTGCCTTATCATTTGCCAGCGGCGTTATCTTATTGGCCGTGTGCAGCCCGTTCTTTGCCGCATGGTGCGACCAAAGGAGAAGGACACGACTTTTGGCGACGGCCCGGGTCGTCCGCTTTCGCGTGCGGTCTCGAAAGCAGGAAAAATCCGTTCTCACTCCGCTCGATGCCGGGGAGTTCGGGCCGATCATCGTTCCGCTTAATGGGATACTGGGCGA
>JAVBSX010000305.1:0-6518 GCA_031556455.1 Thermoguttaceae bacterium | reverse complement strand
GGAAAATTGCGTCAAACCGTTGACGTTGGCGATTGCCTTGAGAACGGTTTCATTTCCCGTGTACGGAAAAGGAATGACCTGATCGCCGATCGCACCGCTTTGGAGTATGACATAGTACTCCTTACTATTATACGCGTAAATATCGACGGAAACAATAGGATGTTCCAATTGTTTGGACAAATGCAGCTCGATCGCCTCCCGGCATTCCGGAATGGTGAGAGAATTGACGTAAACCCGACCGTAGGAACCGAGTGTGATGTAACCGTCCGGCCCGACGAGGTGTTCGCCGTTGATTTGTTGCAGTTCCGACATCGAGGCGATTCGTGCGGAAACGCTCGGGTTTTTGAGTCTTTTGCGTAAAGCGGCCAAAATCGCCTTTTCGGCATCTTCAATTTTCATCCCCCCAACCTGGACCGAGCCGTAAGAGGCTCCCAGTTGGATATCACCACCCGGTTGAATTGTGTACTTCCCGGTGATCGGCTCATCTTCCGGCGTCCCGACCACATCGACATAAATGGTATCGAATGTTCGAAGCAAGTAAGGGGCTTTGGGAACAAGGTGTATCGACTCGACGGTAATGATATCCGGCGGCTCAATATAGTATTGCGGCAACGGCGTTTTGGCCAATTCTTTCGGCTGGTCCCGCAAAATCGGAGTCCCCGCCGGTTTGGGATCAAATATTGCGCAGCCCACAATCAAGGAAAGTATGAGAACGGAAACCGCCGTTCGCACAAATTTTGTTCCAAGATGTTTTTTGGCCGGAAATTTTTCACTTTCCATTTTGGCATTCCTTTGGTTTTCCCAAATAACTCCGTATTGATTCCCCAAGCATTTAGGTGTTACGCGGGAAAATCAACTCTTTGTTCCAAATTGATCACTGCAAAATGATCGCCTTAAAAATTATCGCTAATTACGGATGATTAAAATTTAGGGAACTATATACTTGATTCCACAGTTCAATATTTTTTCTCACTAAGGCACAAAGATCACAAAGGAATTGAGAAATTTGAGTTGTTCTTTGTGCCTTGTGCCTTTGTGAGCAAAAACAGGGTGTTTGGGTAAGACTGTGGAATTAAATATATAATTCCCAAAATTTACGTTTTGTAACAGTATTTTCGGTATGCTCAATCCATAAAATAAGACAAAAAAATACAATCGTTATTTTCCGCCTGTTTTTCCCACTTTATTTTTCAGGTTACAATGCGAGCCAACCTTAAGAACCTGATATGTATTCCTCTATTATTAGAGCGTTTGACGGAATGTTTTAAGCCAAGTCGGCAGATTAGAGGGTTTGAGATAAATATAACAATAACATATACTGTTCGTGTTATTCTTAAAATTCTATTTTTGACTTTTAGCAGGATAATTCGTATTTTTTCGATAGTTTCGATAATTCCCGTCCGATAAAGAGAGAGTAATCCAAGGATTCTATCGAAAATATCAATTGCCCAGATATCCGCATCTGAGAAAATAGAGAATATAGGCAAAATACGGACGATCGAGAATACCTAAGTTATTACAAAAGATTAACTATCTGCACAACAAAGGACATTTGAGGAAAACGTCATGTTTTTCCTTTGAGATAGCCACTTCTTAGGAGAGTAAAATGCGAAACTGTTTGGTACGAATCACTTTATGCACCGTCATTGCTTTGGGGCTCAGCGGCTGGGTTCATGGGCAAGTGCTTCGAGGAGCAAGCTCGAAACCGGTTGGGACCTGGCAAGCCAAGGCGAACCAAAACGGTCTGTACCAAACCGTCGGTTATATGGAAGAAGCCGATGAGATGGAGGCCCCGGGTCTCGAATCCGAGGCTTATGCTCCGCCGATGCAAGGCGAAGGTTATTCGTCGCGGAACTATTCGTCCTGCGGCGTCGAAGGGGACTGCGGAGCTTGCTCAAGCTGCGGACCAATGACCGACTACAACGCTTGCGGGCCCTGCGGAGATTACGGCAACGCTTGCGGAATGACCGATATGGGCTGCGGCGTAACGCCCTGCTGGGGCAACAACTGGTTCATGACCGGTTGGATTCAGCAAGGGGTGACCATCAACCCGTATTGGCCCGACAATCGCTTCAACGGCGTGCTGCGTTACAACGACCGGGCGAACGACTATCAAATGAACCAGCTTTATTTGGCGATGGGCAAATCGGTCGATGCGAATTCCTGTCGTTGGGATATCGGCGGTCGGGTCGACCTGCTCTATGGTACGGATTACTTCTTTACCAGTGCGTTGGGGTTGGAAACCCGGACGGACAGCAATTTCGGGTTCCCGGTTACCGATCCGACGGCGGCGAGCCTTCGTTGGAACAAAAACGACGGTCCTCGCCGGGCGGGCGATGCGGCCATGTACGGTCTGTCAATGCCGCAGTTGTACGCCGAGGTTCAGGCCCCGATCGGTTTGAATTTCAAGGCCGGGCATTTTTACTCGCCGATGGGACACGAATCGGTTATGGCGACGCAAAACTTTTTCTACTCGCATTCCTATGCGATGATGTACGGGGAGCCGACGACCTTGACCGGGATGTTGTTTTCCCAACGGATCACTCCCTGTTTGACCGGTTATTTCGGCATACACCGCGGTTGGGACAAGTGGGAATCCCCGGCCGACAAGCTTTCGTATCTCGCTGGAGCGAAATGGGAAAACTGTGCACAAACGACTTCGCTCGGGTTCCTGATCACGACCGGCGTCGATCAGCTCGAAACGACCAATTCCGGAGGCAAAACGCGAACCGGTTATAGCTTGGTCTTCAGCCAGGCGATCACCCCGGTGTTGCATTTCGTGTTCCAACACGATCTCGGACACGAGGAAAACGGGGCGTACGAAATCGTCGACGGCAAAATGGTGTATCGGGACGGCGATTGGCTTTCCTTCAGCCCTTACATTTACTTGCAGCTGACCCCGAGCCTTTCGTTCGGTTGCCGTTATGAATGGTTCCGCGACCAGAATCAGTCCCGGGTTCTCAAGCCGGGACCGGTCCGATCGACGACGGCCGGAGTCGTAACCCAGGAACTCATCGGGGACGAATACCAGGAATTGACGCTCGGATTCAACTGGAAACCGAATCCCTGGTTCTGCCTGCGACCGGAAGCCCGCTGGGATTGGTCCGACGTTCGCGGAGTCGACCACGCTCTCGGCGCGGGATTCGACGGGCTGTTCAACGACTACAGCAAGAGAACCCAGTTCACGATCGGTGTCGACCTGGTCGTTACGTTCTAAAGGCAACCTCGAAAAATACTTTTTTCAAGAGCCGGGGGCCTACGCCCCCGGATAAAATACCGTCAAATCAAGGGTCGGACCATCCGGGGGCGTAAGCCCCCGGCTCATTGCTCGAATTTTTAGAGGTGCCCTAAATTAAGAATTAAAAATTAGGAATTCAGATTTAGGGATGAGGCGAATTGCGTTTCATTCTTAATTCTTAATTCTTAATTGCCCTCTTTCGGCTTGACGACGGCGAAGATCGTGAGTGTCGCCGTCGCGTTCGGGTCGTCGGTCGAGATTTTGACGCTTTCGCTCACGCTGCTCGATTCGACGACGGCTACGGTCTTCAACTTCAAAGGAATAACGAACCGCGTTTTCGGTTCCGGGTCGTCCCAGCTCTTCGGTTCGACGGTCAGCCCTTTGTCGGTCGATTGAATCTTTTTGATCGCGAACGGTTTTTCGCCGCTGACGACGATCGCCCGCGTGATCTCTTCGCCTTGCGAAATCGCCCCAAGGTAAATCGTCGAGGGTTTGACCGAAACGGCTCCCCGGACCTCACCTTCGATCATGAGCGGCACCTCGTTGGAACCCGCGTCGTTCGTCACCAAAAAAATCCGGTCGTTCAGGTGTCCGACCGGAGCATTTTTGTCCAATTTGATCTTGATCGCGACCTCGGTTCCCCCTTTCAAAAATTTCGGGGCGAGGATTTCCGTCGTGATGTTCGGATTGGTGCAGCGAATTTCGTTGATTTTCCAAGTGCTTTTCCGGCCTTGGTACGAAACGAGGACCGTTTTTTCCCGCTCTGTTCCGAGCGGCACGTCGCCAAAGTGAGCACTTCTCGGTTGAAAAGAAATGTCGTTGCGAACATAGCCGCGAACCTGCAATGTTATATATCCGCGAAACGGCTTGTCGACCACGACGCCGAGCGTCGCCTTTTGCGGTCCCTGAACCTTGTCGGAATTGAAACGAACCAGGATCGAGCCGGTTTCGTAGGTCTTGAGCAGCGGCGTTTCGACGGTCGGACTCGAACAGGAGCAGGAACTGGAAACCGAAGCGATATGAATGTCCTGCTCGTAAGGGTTGTAAATCTCGAAGCGGTATTCGGCCTTGGCGTCGCGCGGAACGGTGCCGAAATCGTACTCCTTGACCGGAAACAAAAGCTCGGCCCATTCCTGCGACATCGCCTTGGGAGAAAGCGACAGGAATAAAGCGAACGCGAAAAGGAGTAACCGGTTAAGGGACATGGGAGTGTTTTGGGGAATGACTAACGTGTCAGCAATCTCGCGGTCAGGGCCGCGAGGATTGCAAAAGTGTAAGTTGTGAGAAAATAAAGAAAAATGGGACGCGTCATTTCGAGCAGAGCGAGAAATCTCACCCTCGCCAGTAGGTCGAAATTCCGGCCCTCGCGCGAGGGTGAGATTTCTCCTTGCGCTGCGCTTCAGTCGAAATGACGAGACTATGCAATCCTCGTGCGGTCGGGACCGCAGGTCCCGGCCGTGTGGGGCTACGATTTTGAGGGAAACCTTCGTTCTTTGCGTTGTTTTTTATACTCTTCCGGGATCGGGTCGCCCGGCTTCCAGGAATCGAGGCCGGGCTGCCAAGCGCCGTCCCCGCCGCTGCCGCCGCTCGCTCCTCGCCGCTCTTTCATTTTTGCAAGCATCTTTTTGACATAGTCCGGCGGGTTGTCGATCAATTGGCCCATCCGCTCCATTTGCTCGTCTGTCAACACGTCGAACATTTTGTATTTGAGCTTCTCCGAAAACGCCCGCCCTTTTTCAACGATGTTTTTTTCGATGTCCTTGAATTCGGGATTTTCCTCTTGAACTCTTTTGTGGGCGGCCACTAATTTTTCCTGGAAATCCTGTGGGCTTTTGATCTCCCCGCCCTCTTTGTCAAGGATGTCGTACGCCTTGTCCAACGCCCGGAACTGCACGTCCATGATGTCGTCCATGTTCCGCTCGAATTCCGGTTCCAGCTCTTTTTTGATCCCGTTCAACTGTTGGCGTTGTTGCTCGGAAAGATCGAGAGCTTCAAACATGTCCGGGGAAACGATCGGAATTTCCGACATGGTCGAGATTTGAAATTCCTTCATTTTGCGTTTTTGTTCCGGGGTCATTTCTCCTTCGATCGCTTCGTTCATGCGACGGATCGCGATGTCCGTGATTTTTTCCTGCAATTGGGCGAATTCCTGCTGTTTTTCCTCGGGCGCATTCTCCAAAAACGGATCGGCCGGGTCTTGCAGCTTTTGCATTTGCGCTTGGAGCGTTTTGAATTTCGGGTCGTTCATAAATGCCTTCTGCATGGTTTCGGTCATTTTCTGCCCCATTTGATCCCGCTGCTCCTCGGAAATACTGAACCCTTCGCGGAAATCGGCATCCTGGAGGATCAATTGTTGGAACATGAGGCTGGAACCGCCGCCATTCCAAAACGAACGCAAAGCCGTTTTAGCCGCGTTTTGTTGCAGCTTCCGCATTGATTTGGATCGCATCATCTTGCCGAAATCGGCCGGAGCTGGGGCCTGGGCTGAGACGACACCGGCAAACGCGAAGACGCACAAGACGGAAAGAACGAGCGGGCGAAGCGATGATGATTTCATGTTTGAGCCGTTTGAAATTTGTGAATATTGTGCCGAACGTTGCGGCTGCCGGTTGCCCGCGAACCTGTAACGGTATTATAGGAAAGCGGCGCATTTTTTTCAAGTTTAACGAAAAGGTTTCGAACGGCGGCGCACATTCCGCGGCTTTCTTGCCCCTTTTCCCTGCATTGTGATTGCCGTATAATAACCGATTACCGTTTTACAAGCGGTGAGCGAAGTGCGTCTACGACTCTTTGGCAAGCAATGATGATCTTCCTACAAGATCGAACACAGCAAACAGCAGCCCGAAGCGTGAGCGCCGGGTTCGGCCTGCGTTTTCGCCACGAAAACCGGGCGCTCACGCTTCCGGCTGCTGCCCGGATACGTAATTTTCCTTAAGATCAGCAATATTTATAATAAAAATATGAAACGACCCAGAATCAGTATTATCGGGGCGGGCAACGTCGGAGCGACGACGGCCCATTGGTGTGCCAACGCCGAACTGGGCGATATCGTGCTCCTCGACATTCCCGAAACCGGCGAGATGCCCAAGGGCAAATCGCTCGATTTAATGCAGGCCTCGCCGATCGTCGGGTTCGACGCCCACATTCTCGGGACCAGCGATTACGCGGCGACGGCCGAAAGTGACGTCGTCGTGATCACGGCCGGGCTGCCGCGCAAACCGGGGATGTCCCGCGACGATTTGCTCGCGGTCAACGCCAAAATCATCGCCGAGGTCGCCGG
>JAVBSX010000300.1:0-35722 GCA_031556455.1 Thermoguttaceae bacterium | reverse complement strand
TAAGGGCCGAGGGAAAAGCGGACCCGGCCGCTCAGCAACTGCTCCGCCTGCCAGGAATTGAGAAACCCGCAGCGCACCAGTTCCCGGGCCAAGGCGTGATCGGCCGGGGTCAACCCTTTTTCGTCCGACTCGACCGTCGTCGGGAAACGTCGCGTGCGGAGCATTCGTTCGACCGTTTCCGCGAGATCTTCGCCGTCGATCAGGCCGCTGGCCGCGACCGATTGGTAGAGCAAAAGGTTTTCCGGGTCGAATCTCATGGGACGTTATACTTAAACCGATTTAAAATTCCCGTCTTCAGCACGGCAGCGGCCCAACGAGGCCGCGGTTTGACAGTGGGCGAAGCGCTTTTTGCCTGGACGGCAGGTCCCCGCCCATACCGGCTACGGTATTGCGATTTTGCCAATCCCGTTGCAAAGAAAAAATGAAAATGAGAGAATACCTCTTTGATTGTAACGTTTTTTACATCTAAAAACAGTCAAGAGGTGGTGTACGAGGTTCGAAATACTAGCCCCAAGCGTGAATGCGGGGTGATTGAGTCGTCGAGCAGCTTAGCAGCCTAGCGGCTTCGAAAACAGTCTTCTAAGCTGCTAAGCCGCTGACAGCTAAGCCGCCAATATCCCCCCGCGCTCACGCTTGGGGCTAGTGTTGAATTTCCTCTTCTTGACCTAACGATACCGACTACCTATGACCAAAACCAATCGTCGCGACTTTTTCAAACAGGCTTCCGCGTTGACGGCGGGGGCGACGCTGAGCCCTTATTTCCTTTCCAGTGCCCAGGCGGTCCGGGCGCAAGCGCCGAGCGACCGGCTGCGATTCGGCTGCATCGGCGTCGGCAACCAGGGGCGGGGCGATGCCAATGGTTTTTCGCGGCTGGGGGATGTCGTCGCCGTTTGCGATGTCGATTCGGCGTACGGTATCGCCAATGCCCAAAACGACAAAAGAATCGGAACGATCCGCAACGGCGAGAAAGTCGGTCAACCGGAAGGGTATAAGGATTACCGCAACGTCCTCGACCGTAAGGATATCGACGTCGTTTCGGTCGCAACGACCGACCCTTGGCATGTCAAAATCGCGATCGAAGCCCTGCAAGCCGGAAAGCATGTCTTTTGCCAAAAGCCGTTGACTTTGACCGTTGACGAAGGTCGGCTGATACGCAACGCCTGCAAAAAGTACGACAACCTCGTTTTTCAGGTCGGAACGCAACAACGTTCCCAAAAGGATCAGTTCGCGAGAGCCTGCCTGATGGTTCGCAAGGGAATGCTCGGCGACATCAAACGGATGGTCGTCGATATCGGCGGCGGCCCGGTCGGCGGACCTTTCAAGAAAGAGACCCCGCCGGACAACCTCGACTGGGATCTCTGGTTGGGGCAATGCCCGAAGGTTGAGTATATCAAGGAACGCTCGCACGGGATGTTCCGTTATTGGTACGAATACGGCGGCGGGCTGTTGACCGATTGGGGGGCTCATCACATCGATTTCGTGCATTGGGCTCTCGGGGAAACCGCCGAAGGTCGCGGACCGATCGGCTTCAAGCCGAACTTCGTCGAGCATCCCGTCCCGTTCAAGGACGGATACCCGACGGTCGATGATTGTTACAACACGACGAACAAGTTCGAAGTGTCCTGCCGGTTCCCGAGCGGCGTCGAAATGCTCGTTTGCAGCGATTCCGGCAACGGCAACGGAATCTTGATCGAAGGGACCAAAGGCCGGATGCACGTCAATCGGGAACGGATCAAGGGGAAACCGATCGAGGACCTGTTGCACGAGCAGTTGACCGAGGAGGATTACCGGGAACTGAACAACGGCAAGCCGTACATGGGGCACAAACAAAATTTCGTCGAGTGCATCGCCGAAGGCGGGCTGCCGGTTTCCGATGTCGTTTCGCACGTCCAGACCATGAACTCGTGTCATCTTTGTGCGATCGCGATTCGCTTGAACCGCGAGATCAAATGGGACCCGAAAACGGAAAAAATTCTCGGCGACGACCAGGCCGAGACCTTCCTCACTCGGGAAGCACGAAAGCGTTTTGAAATCCCGGTCGTATGAGATATACGAGCCGGGACCTACGGTCCCGACTGCACCGCCCGCGAAGAAGGATAACAACACAAGACGTAACCAGTCGGGGGCACAGCCCCCGGCTCGTTGTGCTATACTCCGCGTTTTCCAATGTCCGACGCTTTTTCTTTGATGAAAAAAGTGTATACTCGATCGGATGTAGGAGTTTCTTCCGTCTCAAAAAGGCCCCTTATTTCATAACCGTTGAAAGGAAATTACGATGAATCGACGCGATTGTTTATCTCTTCTCGGCGGCGGCGCCGCCGCGATGTTGTCGCTTTCCGCGACCCCGGTTTTGGCCCAACAGCAGCGCAACCGTCGGGAACGTGTCTCGGGAGTTGCTCCGGGCGGTCGTCGGAGTCGGGTTTTGACGAAATATCCGAACGAGCATTTTTACAAAGACGGTGTTTTCGATCCGGAAACGGCGAAAGCCGCCTACGCCGAAATGTTCCGCTTTCACAATTACGCTCTCGGCGAAAGCGTTTTGAAAAGCCCGGACTTTTGGATGCTCGAATTCGGGCTGGGAGATTTTTCCAACGTGGGAATGGCCGGGATTTTTTTCGTCAACGACAAGGAACATAATTATTTCGGACACGAAATTTATCTTTTGCCGGGCCAGATGATCGCCGAGCATTATCACGTTCCCGCCGAAGAGATGCCGGCCAAACACGACTGTTGGCAGGTCCGAAACGGCCAAATTTGGACCTTCGCCCAAGGGGGGACGACCGCCGATCTGCCCGAAGGGCTCGTGCTCCCGAAATCGCAGGACGGGTCGATCACCTGCTTCAAAGGCAAGAAGCTCGAAGTCGGGGATATGGATTACCTCAACAAACTGGAAGAGCCGCACTTTATGCTGGCCGGTCCGCAAGGTGCGATCGTTACGGAATACGCTTCCTACCATTCCGGCGCCGGTTTGAGGTTCACCAACCCGAACGCCAAGGCCTAACAACAATTTAGCCGGTACCCCGCGCTTAACCGTACCCCGCGCATTGAAATTGCATATGATTACCCCGCGAACGCTGAAAGGATTTCGAGACGATTTGCCGGAAACGATGATGATCCGGGAACGGATCATCGACCAGGCCCGGGCCGTATTCCGTTCGTTCGGGTTTTGTCCGATCGACACCCCGGCGTTGGAATACCTCGAAATCCTGGCCGGGAAAGGGAGCGAGGAAACCGACAAGCAGCTTTACAATTTTCAGGATCACGGCGGTCGGCAGGTCGGCTTGCGGTTCGACTTGACGGTGCCGTTGGCCCGATTCGCGGCCCAGCACATCGGGGAACTCGGCACCCCGTTCAAGCGGTACCACATCGCGAAGGTTTGGCGCGGGGAAAACACGCAATCGGGCCGGTATCGCGAGTTCATGCAATGCGATTTCGACACGATCGGGACGAAATCGGTCGCCTCGGACATTGAGACGGCGCTTGTGATCAACGCCCTGCTCGAACAGATCGTCGGCGAGCGTTTTCAGATTCGGGTCAACAACCGCAAAATCCTGAACGGGCTGTTGGAGAAATTGCAGCTTGACGAGCGAAGCACGTTCGTGCTCCGGGCGCTCGACAAATTGGCCAAAATCGGCCGGGACAAGGTCGCGGAAGAAATGATGCAGTTCGCCGGGGCGAGCGCCGCCCAAGCGGATCAGGTCCTTCGGCTGGCCGAACTTTCCGGTTCGAACGAGGCGATTTTGGACAACCTCGCGCCGATTCTCGACGGCAGCCCGACGGGCGAAGAAGGGCTCTCGCAATTGCGGCGGTTTCTCGAATCGACCGTCGCGGCGGGCGTCCCGGAAGGGCGGATCGTACTCGATGTGTCGATCGCCCGGGGATTGGATTATTACACGGGAACGATTTACGAAACATTTCTCAGCGACCTGCCGCAAATCGGGAGCGTTTGCAGCGGCGGGCGATACGACAATCTCGCGGAGCTGTACACGAAGCAGGAACTGCCTGGGGTCGGCGCCTCGCTCGGTTTGGACCGGCTCTTGGCCGCCCTCGAAGAACTCGGCCGACTCGAAAAGATCGCGACCCCGGCCGAAGTTTTCATACCTTATTTCGTCGAATCGCGGCTGGGCGAGTATTTGAAACTTGCCGCCGAGCTGCGCCGGGCCGGGATCGGCGTCGAATTGTATCCGGAACCGAAAAAACTCGGCCAACAGTTGAAATACGCCGACAAACGGGGCTTCCGCTTCGCGATCATTTTAGGGGAGGACGAATTCGCGAAAGGGATTTGCCAACTCAAAAACCTCAAAGACGGCACCTCGACCGAACAGCCGTTGGGCGACCTCGTCGGGTGCCTTACTAGCCCCAAGCGTTAGCGCGGGGTGATTTATTGGCAACTTAGCGGTCAACCGGACTTGTGGTTTGGGCTCGTCCGGTCGCCTCAATCCCGGTCGTCGACGGGGCGGCGGCGGCGTTTCTTTTCGGCGTTACGGCTCTTAGCCTCTTGCCGTCGGAGCACCGATCCTCGGGTCGGCCGGGTCGGGATTCGCGGTTTGGGAATATTCCCGGCCTCTAAAATCATGCGGCGGAGCTTTTCGAGGCAGTCGGCCCGATTCTTGAGCGCATCCCGCGTGCGTTGGCTGGTGATCACGACCTCCCCTTCTTTCGTCCAGTGTGCCGGGTACAACACCGCCAATCGCTGTAACACCGGCTCCGGCAGAACGCCGCTTTCGCCCGGATTCCAACGGAGAACGGCCTTGCTCGCGACCTTGTTGACGTTCTGCCCGCCCGGCCCGGAACTTCGAACAAACGTAAACCGCAGTTCGGAAAGTGGAATCTGGATTTTCGGGGAGACGAGAAACATGGTGTAGAGGGATGAGGGATGAGGGATGAGGGATGAGGGATGAGGGATGAGGGATGAGGGACGAGGACAGGGATTTGCGGTTGGGCTTCCTCGATTGGAATTATACTCCAAGGGGCCGCAAAAAGAATATTGCCTTTTGGGCTCATTTGGTCATTTCGAGCGGAGCGAGAAATCTCACCCTCGCCGAAAAGGCAGGAATTCCATCCCTCGCGCGAGGGTGAGATTTCTCCTTACGCTTCGCTTCAGTCGAAATGACGGCACCACACACGGCAAAAATACCTATCATTTTTTCAAAAACACCTCTTGACTTTTGAATTAACTAATATCATAATGGTATTAGTTTTGATCGGCATCCCGTTGGCGGGACACCGGCGTCTGCGCCGCTCGGCTAAACGGGTCGATTCTAAAATCACATATATTATGAAAATTTTTCGCAAAGACACCGATTACGCCGTTCGAGCGCTGGTTTCTCTTGCCTTGCGCGACGAATCAGGTTACATTTCGGTAACAACCCTTGCGCGGGAACTCGGACTGCCGCTCAATTATCTCCGGCGAATCTGCTCGGTGCTGATTCGGGCGGGATACCTGGAGACGCGGGAAGGATCGAAAGGGGGCGTCCGGCTGATCGAAAATCCGGTCGTGATCACCGTTCTCGAACTGATCGAACTGTTCGACGGCAAGCCGGAGCTTTCCGACTGCACGTTCCGAAAAAAACTCTGTCCGAATCGAAAAACCTGCGTGCTGCGCAAGCGAATTCTCGACATCGAAGAGATCGTCAACCGGGAATTCGCGGCGATTACGATACAAACGTTAATTGACGACGTTCGCGGCAAAGAGCCGGGGGTGTAGACGGTACTCCGTCGTAACCTCCGGACGAACAATCTATTTTTTCTCTACTTCAATTCCCAAAGGAGATTCAACCATGTCGATGTTTTGTTTTCAGTGCGAGCAGACGGCCAAAGGAACCGGTTGCAACATCGCCGGTGTTTGCGGCAAAAAGGATACGACAGCCAATTTGCAAGACCTGATCGTGCAGGCCGTCAAGGAAATCGGCTTCTACAACAACGAGTTGCGAAAGGCCGGCAAGAAAGATTCCGAAGCGGACCGGCAAACGCTCGATTTCCTGTTCGCGACGGTGACGAACGTCGATTTCGACGACGCCCGGCTCACGGAAATTCTCGCCAAGGCGAAAGCGACCGCCTCGCGGCTGCAAAAGGAATCCGGCGCGACGCTTTCCGCCAAGAAACTGATCCCGGTTCCCCTTCGCCGGGAAACCTACGGCGAAGACATCGCCTCGCTCCAGGAACTGTTAACCTACGGAATCAAGGGAACGGCCGCCTACGCCCATCACGCGTTGATTCTCGGCAAGGAGGCGGACGAGGTTTACGCCTTTTTCGCCAAGGCCCTGGCGACGCTCGCCCTCGGACAGGCTTCGCTCGAAGATTGGATCGGCCTCAATATGGAATGCGGCATGGTCAACCTCAAGGCGATGGAACTGCTCGACGCCGGAAACACGGAGCATTTCGGACACCCCGTGCCGACGCCGGTTCGCATCACGCCGAAGAAAGGGAAGGCGATCCTCATCTCCGGACACGATCTGCTCGACCTTGAAGAATTGTTGAAGCAGACCGAAGGGAAGGGGATCAACGTCTACACGCACGGCGAAATGCTGCCGGCGCACGGTTATCCTGGCCTGAAAAAATATGCCCATCTCGCCGGGAATTATGGCGGGGCCTGGCAGGACCAGCACAAGGAATTCGTGGCGTTTCCCGGCCCGATTTTGATGACGACCAACTGCATCCAGAATCCGAAGGGTTACGAAGACCGAATCTTTACAACCGGCTGCGTCGCCTGGCCGGGCGTCCGGCACATCGCCGATCGCACCCCGGGCGGCGCGAAAGACTTCGGCCCGGTGATCGCGGCGGCCGAGGCCGATCCCGGTTTCGACGCCGACGGCGAAGAGAAGACGATCCTGGTCGGTTTCGGACACAACGCCGTGATGAGCGTCGCCGGTCAGGTGATCGACGCCGTCAAAGCGGGCAAGATCAAACATTTTTACCTGATCGGTGGTTGCGACGGGGCGAAAACCGGACGAAACTACTACACGGAGTTCGCCGAAAAAGTTCCGAAAGATTGCGTGATCCTGACGCTCGCCTGCGGAAAATACCGGTTCAATAAAATGGAGTTCGGCGACATCGGCGGCATCCCGCGGCTGTTGGATATCGGCCAATGCAACGACGCCTACTCGGCGATCCAAATCGCCGTCGCCTTGGCGAAGGCGTTTGAGACCGACGTCAACGGCCTGCCGCTCTCGATGATCCTTTCGTGGTACGAACAGAAGGCGGTCTGCATTTTGTTGACGCTGCTCGCCCTCGGGATCAAGAACATCAAGCTCGGCCCTTCGCTGCCGGCGTTCGTTTCGCCGACGGTGCTCGGCGTGTTGGTCGATAAGTTCCAAATCGCCCCGGTCTCAACCCCCGAGGCCGATTTGAAAGCAACGCTGGGAATTTGAAGTAACAAATAACACTTCAGCCGAATAGCATGATTCGTCATTTCGACTGAAGCGCAGCGTAAGGAGAAATCTCACCCTCGCCTGAAGAGACGGGATTCAATACTTGCTCGCGAGGGTGAGATTTCTCGCTCCGCTCGAAATGACGGCAAGTGTGATCGGCGTCACACTTCGCGACCGTAGGTCGCGGCTCTTTTTGCGCCGGTTATTTCGGGGCGTTCGACTGCTCCAGCCGCTGTTTTTCTTCCGGGTCCCAAACCGTTTTGGTCAGATCGACGGTCCAATCCCCCAACTCGGTCGTCTTGCCTGTTGCTTCACACTTCAAGGTCGGGAGTTCGACCCGGGGGCTGTAAAGGCCGCCGCCGTAGACCCGGTTTCGCCCGGGAACGACGAAGAATCGATACACCAGCCCCGGCACGAGGTCGCCGATCTTGAAATTCCCTTCCTTGTCGGTTCGCACGCTGGAAGACAAAAATTCCTTCTGCTCCGGGTTCTCCGGATTTTCATACCGGTAAAACAACAGCGTCTCGGCAAGCGGTTCGTTCGTCTTGGCATCAAGAAGCCGGCCGGTAGCGGTTTCACACTTTTCCAAATGGACGTCCCAAGCGGCAGCGATTTTTAGTTCGTCCTTGACCCAACCGACGTAGGCTTCTCGCGGCTTCCCGTATTGCTTGATCTCGATCAAGGCGTTTTTTGGTGCGGTTCGCCGCTTGAAAACTCCGTTCGAATCGGTGTTCGTATATTGCCAATCTGTATATTGATTACCGACGGAGTGTATCGAAACAGTGGCATCCTTGACCGGTCGCCCCTTCGAGTCGAGAACCCGCCCTTGAAACGGCGTCGGAATCTTCAAAACCGGTTTTGCATCGGTATTCGCTTCAAGCTCGAAGGCAAGGAAATATTTTTTCCTCTCAGCCTCATCTTGGATGTAGGCCGTATCGACGGTGATTTCGAAAAAACCTGGCATCGATCGGGATTTGAAATGTCCTTCCTTGTCGGTTCGCAAACTCCTGCTGTCGGAAAAATCATTCTCGATCCTCGATTTGCCGTCCCGAAAAGCGATTTGTTTCATATAAACGACCATACCCGAAATCGGTTTTCCAGTTGTTTCATCGAGCAAGGTCCCTTCGATCAGCGAGCCTTTTTCAGGCTCAATGATAATCTCTTCTTTCGGCGGTTCGTTTCCCACGGAAAAGAAAACCGGCCGGGCTGTCCACTCACAATCGCGGTCGATCAAAAATGCCGCGTAATCGTAACCGACCCAAAGTTCCCGACGAAAACTGCCGTCGTCATTGACGGAAGAGCCGGATTGCCCGCTTCGTGCGGCTTTAGTTCGACTGTTGCCGATAAAAGTAATACTAAACCTTTTGGAATCCGTTCCTTCGGGTAGGATCACCTTCCCGAAAACCTCGACCCATTCGCGCTCCTCGGCTTTCAGAGCCGACATTTCGACGTCGGCCGGCTGGGTTTCCAACGCTTCGGCGGGTGTCGGCGACGTTTGGGCCGTCAGCCGGATTTGAAACATTCCGAGACACAACAGCATCGCGGAACAGGACAGGATCATTGTCTTTTTCATAGTTGAATCTCCTTTACCTTGAGTATGATCGATCAACCGTTTAGCCCGGTTGATCACGTTATTGCCGCAAAACGCGCTCCGGCAGACGGCCGCGACCGTCGCGGTGTCCCGAAAGAGGAGGAGCGTTTTCGCGAAATCGACCGTTCCCTCTTCGTCGCGGCCGAACGCTTCGGCATCGCAACGCCATTCCCCGGCCTCCTCGAATCGCCGGACGGCGAGATGAGCGATCGGGTTGAACCAATGCAGCAGGACGATCAAACGGAGCACGAACGATTTCGCGAGATCGTTGTGCCGGTAATGAGCAATCTCATGCCGCAGGACGCCGAGCCGGACGTTTCGGTCCGCGTCTCGCCAAAGCGTTTCCGGAACGACGACGACGTATTCCCGCGGCAACCGCAGCAGCCCGGGGCCGCCGCTTTCGAGCAAAAGCAGCCGGATTTTTTCCGGTGCGATGCCCGATTCGACGAGCAACTCTTCCCATTCCCGTTGAAATTTTTCTTCGGGCCGCTTCGCCTGTCGCAATCGGCGAAGCACTTGCAGGTACAAACCGACTTGCAGGACGAACACACCGGCAATGCCGCCGGCCCAAACCGTGAGGATCCCGGCCGAGGCGTTCGCTTTGCACCAATCGACCCAGCTCCGCGCAACCGGAACGGCCGCGGCGGTTCGATTTGTCGAGACATCCGCCTTCGCAAAAGAATCAGGATTCGAACCTCGCAACGGTGTTTCCTGTTCGGCGGGCACAAAATGCCCCACTGCCGGATCCGTCGAGATCGCGTTTGCAATGGTCGGGGCCGTTTGCCAAATCGGGATTTCGACGACGAACGGAAAGCAAAGCAGCCCTTGCAGCAGGACGAATCCCCAGGCGATTCGGGAAAGTTTCGAGGAACGACAGCCGCCGACCCGCAAGAGCAGCAGCACGACCGAGCCGCTCAGGGCGAGCAACAGGCTGGAGCGAACGAGCGTTTCGATGAGGTTTTGCATTATCGGGCCTCCTTCTTTCGGGCGATGAGGTTTTCCAAAAACGCGATTTCCTCTTCGGAGAAATCCCGTTTTTCCGCGAGATGGGACATGAGAGGGACCAGGTTTTGACCGCAGAGTTCTTCGAACAGTTCGAAGTACCGGCCGGAAACCTGGTTGCGGCGGACCGCGGCCTCGTAGGTGGCCGGGTTTTCGCTCGCCCGGCGGACGATCCCTTTTTCGACGAGCCGGTTCAACCGGGTGTGCACCGTCGTGAGAGCGAGGTTGCGGCCCCGTTCGCGAAACCACTGAAAGGTCCGGCCGAGGTTGACCGGCCCTTCCGCCCAGAGAAGTTCGAGAATTTCCAACTCTCCCGGGGCGAGTTTCGTCAGTTTTTCTTTTTTGCTTTTGGCCATTGTTCCTCCGTCGTCATTGTTTGGCGATTCTTACAGCGAAATACTACAGAGTAGCATCATAGAGGCCAGTATACTACACAGTAGAATGTCGTGTCAAGAGAAAAAGAGGGGAATTTTCAAAATAATGAGTCGCAGATAAAAAATGATCTCTTTGCAACCGTCGCGAGAATATTGCGTTTTCCAAATTCGCCCTGTAAGGCCGAAGAGTCGAAATCTTACGTCTGCCTTTTTTGTGATGCTCTCGAAAAGAATTCCGATATTTTCTGGATATCGGTAATGCATGAACAAAGAGCCGCGACCTGCGGTCGCGAAGTGTGAGGACCGACCCTGCACTTCGCGACCGTAGGTCGCGGCTCTTTTCGCGCGGAGCGTTGCGACTCAACTACGACATGTGCTCGCGCCAAGACTGGTCGAGGTAATCGCTGTACCAGAAATCGCCGAACGGCTCCCCCGACTTGATGAGCTTGAGCAGCGTCGGGTAATCACACCCGCGTTGGACATGAGTGAAACCGTCCCCCATTTTCTCGAACACCCAAACATCGTGCGGCGGCAACCAATCGGCGAAATTCTGGTGTTGGGTCGTCAGCAAAACCTGGGATTCGCCCAAAACCGGAATCGATTTGTGCAGTTCCTTCGAAAGAGAACGCAACTGCCGAATGTCCAATCCGTTTTCCGGTTCGTCGATCCCGATCAGCGAGGGCGGGGTCGGTTCTTCCAAAAGCATGAGGTACAAAAGATATTTCAAAAACCCTTCGGACATTCCGGCGGCGCTGATCGCTCCGGGCATGTCTTTCTGCTTGACCGCGAGGACGGGCCGGCCGGTACGTCCTTTCTCGACGAGAAGAGATTCGATTCCCGGAAGTTTTTGGGCAAGATTTTCGAGAATCTTTGGAAAATCGTCCGCGTACTCCTGTTGCATATACCGAATCAGCGGCATCAATCCCTCCCCGCGTTGCCCCGGCTGGTGTGGGGGGAGCGGGGAAGCGTTGAAGGCGTTTTGGTTCTCGGCCGGGGCCTTCGCGAGATAAACCCCCTCGAAAAATTTCTTGATCGCCCCGACGACCGGGTATTCCTTGTGGTCGCCGAGCGAGGCGATTCCCAAATGCCGCATATCGGTCCGCTCGACCCGGGACATGTCTTCGCCGATCTTGCCCGCGACCAACACGTGCCGGACGATTTTTTCGCCGTTCTGAAAAAAGAGGATCGGCATCGTAAACGATTCCAAATCCTCGGCCCGGTAGGCGAGCAGCTCCGTGTCGACGAACGGCCGGTCATTCGCCCCGAGATCGACATTCAAAACATAACTGAGGACGTGCGAGCCGGGGGTCAAACGGAAATTGAAGCCGAAAGAGATCGGCCCCTTCGAGCCTTGGGAATAGATCGCATCGTACCCGCCGCGTTTGAGACAAGCGTCCTCGACGCCGATGCGCATGCAATCGCCGATAAACGCAAAGGCGTCAAACACCGTGCTTTTGCCGGTCCCGTTTTTGCCGATCAGCAAGGTCAACGGCGAAAGTTCGTATTGACCGGACGAGGTTTCCTCATCGACGTAAACGAACTGCAAATAGCAGGAGCCGACCGCGACTTGGCGGAGGATCCGATAATTCTTGATCCAGAATCCTTCAAGCAGCGGCATGGTTGAAATTAAGAATTAGGGATTATGAATTAAGAATGACAGGGGCATTGCATTTCAAGTCGTAAATGAGCACCATTTTTCAAAGGCTTCAGGCTTCAGACTTCAGGCTTCAGGAATATGTCGAAAATTCAAGACATCTCAAAAACGGAAAGTTTTTCATATCAGTAGGATTCAATGATATACCTTGACATTCAACCTGAAGCCTGAGGCCTGAAGTCTGAAGCCTTAAATTACGACGTTCATGCCGGGGATCGCGATCGGGTAATTGCCGTTCGCGTCCGGCAGGACCGGCGGGGTGCTGTCCCAACGCAGGTTTTCCATACCGCCGGGAAAAAGTTCGACATTCGAGTTGACGACCTGGTCCCATGTTACGATTTGGCCGGAATTGATCGCCGCTCGGGAAAGGAGCGAGGCGAAGTTGGCGTCCGCCGCCCGATACCCCTCGTTGTACGGCTTGTTGTTGAAAATCGCGTCGAAGAACAGATCGTGCTCGACCTGGTACGGGTTCGGCTCCGGCTGCCCGAATTTCCAAACGAGATTCGCATCGGTCATCAACTGCGATTTGTAAATCTTCGAGTTCGCCCCGCCGAGGTTGTCCATAATCACGGCCGAGCCTTTCGTCCCATGGGCGAAGTCGCTGTACATGTTGAAGCAGTTGTTATTGTACCGGCCGTGCGAACTCAAGTGCGTTCCGTCCGCGAACGTAAACTCCGTGTAATACGAATCGTAGCCGGTTCCCGGAACGAAATCGGTCCGGCCCCCCTGCCCCATCGCACTGACCGGCCAGGAATCTTTCGCCCAGCAGCCGATGTCGAAGTTGTGAATGCAGTAATCGATAAAAATGTTCGCCCCGGCCCAGTCGAAATAATGAAAATTGCGGATCTGGTAGGCCAATTCGTTCTCGACCTTGCCGCGAACATGCCCCGCCCAGATCGGCCCGTGCATCCGGAAACCGCGAAGGTGCAGCACATCGCCGATTTCGCCGTCGTGTATGCGATTGATCACTTCTTCCCGGGCTTTGCAATGCCGCCACATCAAGCCGCAGGCGAGCTTGAGGTTCTTTTCGTCCGCCTTTTTGGCCGCCGCCCGGATTCGGCGGGTGCCAGGCGAATCGACCGCGAACGGCTTTTCCATGAAAATGTGCAATCCTTTTTCGACGGCGTAATCGACATGCATCGGCCGAAAGCCGCAAGGCGAGGCGAGGATCACGACATCCCCGGGCCGGAGGCAGTCCATTGCTTTTTGGTGACAATCGAAACCGCTGAACGCCCGATCTTCCGGAACGTCGATTTTCTCTTTGCCGAGATGTTCGATCAGGGCGTTGCGGGAATTCTTGACGCGGTCTTCGAACACATCCCCCATCGCGACGAGTTTGGTCGGGCCCGATTTGGTGTTGAGGGCTTCGAGGATCGCCCCGTTCCCGCGGCCGCCGCAGCCGACTAGGGCGATTTGGACCGTTTCGTTCGAAGCGGCATGCACCCGGGGGGCTGAAAGAGAGGCGAGGGAAGCCCCCGCGACGGCGAGACCGGTCGTTTTCAAAAACGTGCGACGACTTTTCCAGTGTTCGGACATGGGCGGGAGTTCCTTTTTTCGGCTGCTATTTTGAACGGAAAATTTTCGCGAAGGACCCGAAGGTCAACGCCTACTCTATCACACCGGCTTGCCGTTTTCAACTCCGATCACGACGGTAAAAAACGATTCCCTCCGTTTCGATTTTTCGCAAAAGCTCCGGCGATCCGGTTCGCGAGCAATCGATCACGTCGAAGGAATAAGGCAACGGCAGGATGTCGAGCATTCCGAAGAGGCGGGTATCGAGATTTTCCGATCGCGGTTCCAATTCCGGACGGGAGCGAACCGCGATGTCGATGTCGGAATTCCTTCGGAATCGGCCCGTCGCCCGAGAGCCGAAAATGATCCCCTCCCCGACCTCCGGAAACGAGGCAAGGGTGTCGCGGATCAATCCCAACTCGTGTTCGCTCAGGCCGAAATCAACGCTCATCCCCGAGTCCTTTCAAATGTCGGTATGCTTGCCGGATCAAAGGAAAAAAGTCTTCGCGGATCCGTCGAACGGCATGATCCGCATCGGCCTCCGAATACGTATGCGACATCATGTTGCGGGCTTCCAGCATGTCGATCCAACCTTGCCCGTTTTCGATCAAACCGGCCGCGAACGCCTGCTTGATCACGTTGCGGGGAGCGACGATGTTCAGTTCCGTTCCGGAATACTCAAGATGGTCCTTGAGCGTTTTCCAGGCCAATTCGAAAACGATTTCGAAAGTCTTGATCAAACCGGCCTTTTCAAGGGGAACGTATTTCTCGATTCGAACCGCGTCTTCGAGCCGCGAGAGGGCGTTCTCCCATTGGGAAAGCCGTTCGAACCATCGTTGTCCGTGCGAATCGGTGTGCATGAGACAATTCAAAGGTAAAGGACGCCCCGGGAACAAACGCTCCCGGGGAAGAAAGTGTCTTCGCGAACGATCACTTTTCAAAATACGGCTCGCGGACCTGGGCCGGCTTCGCGTCGGTGTCCGGAATCTCGCGGACCCAGATGTTGCGGAATTTGGTGAGATTGCCGTGATCCTGGAGCCGGATCGGACCGACAGCCGGATGCGCTTCATAATAAGGGGCCGTGTGCCAAAACGTCGTCCCTTCGATTTCGTGGTGATTGACGACGAGCACGCCGTTTTGGAAAACGGTGATGTAACCGGGCCGGACGACCTCGACGACCTTGCCGTCTTCAATCTTCAGTTCCGGACGGTTGAAAACAATGTCGTAAGATTGCCATTCTCCCGGCTTGCGGCAGACGTTGACCAGCGGCGGCCGCTGTTTGTAAATGCCGCCGCATTGCCCGTCGTAATAGGTTTCGTTATCGTAGGAATCGAGAATCTGGACCTCGTACGTGTCGATAAAAAAGACGCCGCTGTTCCCCCGCCCTTGACCGTGACCGGAAACCTCGGTCGGTGTCGCGAATTCAATATGCAATTGGCAGGAACCGAAATTCTGCTTCGACCGGATGTCGCCGGTTTTCGGCACGACGGTCATTTCCCCGTTCGCGACGGTCCAGGGACCGCCGTTCCAAGCCGACATATCTTTGCCGTCGAAAAGGACGACCGCATCGGATGGCGGGTCCCCCGGCTTCGCCCCGGGTGTGACGATCGGCGGCTTGGTCCAACCGATGCCGCTGCGCCAATCTTCGGCCAACAGCAGCGCGGTCATAGCAAACGAAACGATCAAACCGAAAACAACAAAACGCTTCATACGATTTCTCCTGAAAATAGGTTGGTTTTTATGCGATGTGAATCAAACGGTAAAAGGAGTTTTTTAAGGCTTCAGACTTCAGGCTCCAGGCTTCAGATTGTGTGCTTGGGGTATCCCTGAATCGCATCTCAAAGGCTGCTGATTTTTGTGCTCGGCCCTGCACCCGCAAGGAAATTCCTGAAGCCTGAAGCCTGAGACCTGAAGCCTTCCCCTCAAGACGGATACTCGCAACCGACGCCGGGGTAATACAGTTTGTAGCGACCCTGTTCGTTCGGCAGCGTCGGCGGCGTCGCGTCCCAACGGTATTCGGGCAGCGAAAACGATTCTTCCGAAGCGAGCATCTCTTCCCATGTGGTCCGCTGTCCGGTTTCACAAACCTTGTTCCCGAGCAAACAGGCCAACGTCGCCTTGACCATGTAATCACCGTTGTTGACATACGTCGAACCGCCGCTGCGGATCGCGTCGTACAGGGCTTTGTGCTCCAGTTGCGTCGCCGCTTCCTTGACCCGGGTTTGCACGTACGCTCCGGGGCCGGTGATCTTTCCGTGCGAGCCGACGTTACCGATCATCGCCTGTCCTTTTGAGCCGTAAATGATGCTTTCCGCCCCGGAAAAGCATTTGGGGATCTGCCGGGAAAACGCGCTCAGTGTCCGGCCGTCGGCGTATTCGTAAACGACGGCCAAGGTGTCGAAAATGTCGCCGCAGCCCGGCTGTTGGGTCCGGACGTATTGCGAACCGAGACCGTAGGCCGCGACCGGGGCGATCTCATCCCCAAGACACCACATCGCGACGTCGATTTGATGTATGGTCACATCGTTCATAAAACCGGCCGAAATCCAATTGTAGTTGACCCAGTTGCGCATCTGGTACTTCAACTCGGTGTCCCCTTCGACCCGGGGGCGTTCCCAAAGCGGTCCGCCCATCCGGTTGGCCTGGGCGGCGGCGACCTCGCCGATCGCGCCGTCGTGCACCCGCTTGACCATCTCCTGCACTCCGGTCGAATAGCGGTTGACCAGACCGGAAACGACGTTGAGTTTCTTTTCGCGGGCGATCTTGCACGATTCGATCACGCTCCGGATGCCGGGAGCATCGACGGCGACCGGCTTCTCGCAGAAGACGTGCTTGCTGGCTTCGATCGCCGCCCGCAGAGTCATCGGCCGGAAGTGTTGCGGCGTGCAAAGGAGCGGGACGTCGCAAGCCTCGATCACCGATTTGTAGCAATCGAAGCCGGAAAAGATTCGGTCCTTGACATCGATTCGTTCGCCGAAGTTATCGCCCAAGGTCCGCGCGGCCAGCTCCGCTTTTTCCTGAAAGACGTCCCCGAGGGCGGTCAGCTTGACGTTCGGATCGACCGAGAGGGCGTCGGCGACGGCCCCGCAACCGCGACCACCGCAGCCGATCAGGCCGATCCGGATTTGCGAGCTTTCCCCGGCGTGCACATGCCGGGGGGCGACCGCTCCGCCGAGCCCGAGAGCGAGGGTGCCGCCCGCGAGAGCCGTTGTTTTAAGGAATGTACGCCGGGAAGGGGAAACGTCGTTCGACATGCTTTTGCTCCTTGGGTGATGTGTGAAATGGAAAACCGCATTTTATCTCGCTCCCGACCGAAAAACAACGTTGGGAATCGAAATGATCGAGAAATAACGCCGTAATCGTTTTTCGGGAAACACGAATAAAGAACCGCGACTTACCTTTGCATTTTTTCTGGAAAACAATTATCCTTCAATAATCGGACGGGAGGTTTGTGAAGGTCGGTCGCCAACCTTGCGAACAAAGTTTGATCGCACCCTCCTCGTGTGCATCTTGGTGCCGTGCTTGCAAAACCTAAAGGCTTGTCCGATAATGCCGGTATCCTTCTCTCGAAGTCCTCATTATTCCAGCAACATCGCCCAAAGACCATGAAAAAGAACCTGATCGTCGCCCAAAGCGGCGGCCCGACCTGCGTAATCAACAGTTCCCTTCGCGGGGTGATCGAAACCGCCCGGGAATTCGATTCAATCGGAACCGTGTACGGAGCCGTGCACGGAATCGAAGGTGTCCTCAAAGAGGAATTGCTCGACCTTTCCGCCCAACCGGTCGAAGAAGTCGCCTTGCTCCGTTACACGCCGGTCGCCGGTTCGATCGGGACCTGCCGCTACAAACTTCGTTCCAAGCAGCAAGAAGATTTCGAGCGGGTGATCGAGGTTTTCAAGGCCCATAACATCGGCTACTTCCTGTACAACGGCGGCAACGATTCCATGGACACGGCCAACAAAATCGCCCAACTGGCCGGAGAGCGGGGATTGGAGTTGATCGCGGTCGGCGTTCCGAAAACGATCGACAACGACGTCGGCGATAGCGATTTTCAGTTGATCGATCACACGCCCGGCTACGGTTCGGCCGCGAAATACTGGATGCACGCCGTTCAATACGCCAACGAGGAGAACAAGGGCTCCTGCCCGGCGGATCCGGTGCTCGTGATGCAGGCGATGGGCCGGAAAATCGGGTTTATTCCCGCTGCCGCCCGATTGGCCGATCCGAAGCGGGAGATGCCGCTCCTCATTTACATGGCCGAAAGCAAGATTTCTTTGGAGCAACTCGCCGATCAGGTCAACGAAAAGTTGAAGCAGGCCGGTCGCTGCGTCATCGTCGTCAGCGAAGGGTTCGACATCGGCGAAATCGGGGCGAAGCTCGACTCGTTCGGGCATACGAGCTTCAGTTCGAGCGAGCTGACCGTCGCCCAAGCGGTCGTCAACCATCTCAATCAGGTTGGGCTCGCGAAAAAAGGGCTCGCCCGATGCAACGTTCCGGGTACCGACCAGCGACATTCGATGGGCTATGCTTCGATCGTCGATCTGGACGAAGCGTACAGGGTCGGTCAAAAGGCGCTCGAACTCGCGGCGACCGGGCAGGGCGGGTTTATGTCGACGATCCTGCGAGATCCGGGGTCGATTTATAATGTCCGGTACGACAAAGTGCCGCTCGCCGAGGTTGCGAACAGCGAACGGACGTTCCCGAAAGATTGGCTTTTGCCGTCCGGCAACGACGTCTCGGACGAATTCTTGCGGTATGCCGAGCCGTTGATCGGGGAAGAGATGCTAACGCTGCCGATGATCGGTGGGCGGCAGCGTCTGACGCGGTTCGAGCCGATCTTCGCGGACAAGAAACTCCCGGTTTATGTTCCGCAAGCCGAGCGTTAGAGCGTTGGGCGAAATGGTTTCATCGCAAATTTCGAATCAAGCCGCGCGGCGAGGCGAGTTGCCCTCGAACCGTTCGGACGCGGCAGACGCCTCGAAGTCGGCGGCGGATATGGTTCCGAGAGATGGTCCGAGTTTTTGTTTTCGCGGGAAAATTTGATGCAACACCCGTCCCAGCGGCACAAAGAGACCGGACCGCAACTTCCGCCCGAGCCAGGAACGCAGTTCGAGCAGCTGAAGTTTCACTTGCCCCGCGATCCCTTTCCCGGTCACGGCCGAATAGAAATGGCGGACTTTTCTCGGGGCGAGCCTGTTTGAATCGCTTCGCCAAAACATGTGGTCTTCTTCGTTCAGCGATCGGCGAATCAACCAGGCGAATTCCCGCCGATATTCCGGAGGAAGGCGAAAATAGGTTCGCCGCCAGGATTCCAAACGAGCCCGAAGATAGACGTCCTTGTGCAGGGAATAGGTCTGCGTTTCTCGGAGCATCGCACCGATCTCATTCATCGTTTCGACGACGATAAAATGAGATTCGTTAATCGTCTGCTGGTAAGAGCCGGGCCGGATCCGACGGTTGTAGAACCCTTCGTTCAGAATGGCGATTTTTTGCGCCAAAACGCAACCTTTCCAGCTCTGGAACACATCGTTGTAAGGTCGCTTTCCTTCCGTGAACCGGATATCGTTCGAGAGCAGGAAATCCGAACGCCACATTTTCAGCCAGGTGGCGGTGAAAAAAAGGAGCAAATCCCGCTTTTCCGAAGGGGCCGACCGCAGGAGCGGCAGGTGAGAGTCGAATTTGACGGTATGAGCGTCGTCACTGGTCCGTTTCATACAAAAATAGACGGCTTCCGCTCCGGTCGTTTCCGCTCGCTCAAAAAGCTTTTCGCACAGGTCCAAGTCGAGCCAATCGTCGGCATCGGCGAAATAGGTGTATTTGCCTCGAATATGGGGGAGAGCGGTATTTCGAGCGGCCCCGCCTCCGCCGTTTTTTTGGCTGACGATCAAAATCCGTTCGTCCAGGGCGGCGTATTCCTTCAGGATTTCCAGCGAACCGTCTGAAGATCCGTCGTCGACGCAGATGATTTGGATGTTGCTCTCGGTTTGATGAACGACGGAATCAAGGGCATCTCTCAGATACCGTTCGACGTTGTAAACCGGGAGGATAATCGTGATTTTCGGCTGCATAAACAGAAGGAACGTTGATATTTTTTGTTTTCGATGGTTATACCGCAACGAAAACGATCAACCACTATTCTTTCTGTTCGGACAGAAAGTACAGTTTTCATTACTTTTTTTTGCAAAAGAGCGTATTTTTCACGATTTTCCTGTCCGGAACTCGCTGATTTGTCGACAGAGGGAAATTTGATCCTCTTCGCACCGCTACCTCATTGGTTTTCAGGACCGGAGTCAATACAAATCCGACCAAGATCAGCATGCCAGTTTTTTTCTCTTTTTCCATTTTGGCAACAGGGTCGGAATCTTTTTGATTTCTCGTAATATCTTGTAAAAAAGCATTTTATGCCGATACTTATATTTGATGACTTTTTTCCCGAGGCATCCACTTAAATATGCTTCGACCTCACGATACGTATCCTGGTAGCTTTCCTGGCATCCGATCTCTTCCAAAATTTTCATTATCGAAAAGATGTCGTCCGATCGGTATTTACCCGCAAGCCTGAAACGTATGCGATTGAATAAAAATGGATTTTTTCTGACGGCGCGGCATTCTTCGTATCGTCCGTGATCGACGGCCCACCCGAAATCGATCAGTTTCACCTGACCGTTTTTCATGATCAGGAGATTGTCCGAATGAATGTCGCGGTGCACGATCCCCGTTTCCATAAGGTTTTTTGCAATCTCCTTGAGTTGAAGGATGACATTCTTTTTTTCCGACGGGGAAAAATCACCACCCGCGATTTTATCCCGTAGCGAGATTCCTTCGAGATAATCGATACCGACACAACGATAGTGTTCGACATCCGAGTAGAACAACGCTTTGGGAAAATTGGTTTCATTTATTTCGTTGAGCTGATTGCAAAACCCAAACTCCGTTTTGTGCGTTCCCGCATAGCCCGAATGTTTAATGAAAATTTTCCTGCCATTCAACCAAGCTTGATAATAGGTTCGGCAATCCTTGAGTGATTCGCCCGTGATTCCGGTCCTCGAGGCGATGCGAATGGGTTTGACCTGAGTCAAGCCAAACTTCTTTTCCAACCGTTCGGCGGTTTGAAGCGTATCGACGACGACTTGGTTGTAATTCGCGCCTCGATAAACGGAGCGACAAAAAACGTAATGTTTTCGCTTCATGTACTCATCCAGCAGGGCGAAGTAAAAATCAAAGATTTCCGAAAAAACTCCGATTTCCGTTCCGGTGCCGGAAGGCAAGGATTTCAAGAGCTTTTCGGCCTTTGCAAAGTAATCCTCGGCAATGCTTTTTTTATGAACGAGCGCATGGTATACGAGCGAGTAAAAATAGTGCTCCTCATTCATGACATAAACGTTGCCGGGACTGAGAACCTTGCTTTCCAGCATGTCGTGTTCCCATTGCTTGCAATAATAATCGTCCCCGACGCAACGCGTGTCCCACAGGACCCATTGACCGTTGATGTTGACTTTGACCTGGGGGCGTGAATTAAAAGGATCGACATCCGGAGGGTTCAGGAAAAGAAGCAATTTTTCGCGTTCGTCCGTGAGGAGATCGATATCTTTGTGAATGCTCGGATCAAAATTTCCAGGCAATCCTTCGAAGTTTCTCATGACGACGTAATTGACCGTATTATTCAAGACATAAAACACTTCCTCCAAGCTGTTCCATCCTTTGGCTCCGAGCATGTCTTGTTCCATTTTCACGAAAGAGCCGTCCCAAGGACCTTTGAGGGAAGCAAGATAATCGGCACTGTTTTTCCCGAGAATCAACGTCAGATCACGATCGGTTTCTTTGCAGGTCGTGCTTGAATGAACAAGATTGGACGTTTTGATATTACTCCAGCTCCGGTAACGTTTTTTCAATTTAAGCATATTCGTGTTCGCGACTTCGAATCCGGAAAAGGCTTCGGCCAATTCGTAAACCGGATTATCGTCCCAAACGGTCACCAACAAAAAACGTCCTACTCCCCTTTCTTTCGCACGCCATTCTCCCTGGCGCTTTTTGGAGGAATAAAGCCGACAGAAACTATTGATTGCACATTCCGGGCTCCAGAGAATATCGAAACACTCAAGAATTTCGAAATGGCTTGCGATATCCGCAAGAATCTCTTTTTCCCTAAACCGACCGTATTCCCAAATAATAAAGAATTGCAGCTCGCCTTTTCGGGACAAAAAAGATTTTCTTTCAACATTTTCACCAGCCGCATGATTCAAGGAAATTTGAAAAAAATCTGAATTGTTCGATTTCATTGTCTTGATGTTTCCACATTCGGTAAAATTTGGATTGGCCAACTTTGAATTCGTTCCAATCTATCGTTTCGAAATTCTATAGCCCTATTCGAATTTTTCGGCATTTCGAAATATAATCTTGATGACTATTATAAGAAATTGCGCATTTTTTCCAATTTTAACGTATTTTCGAAAAGGGATTGAACAACAACCGTTCGAGAACACGTTGATCTTCGACGAACGCCCGAAAAACCACCTATTTTACACAGTCTCGCTATTCCCCTTTTGTTTCCGCAACGCCGCGGAACTTTATCAATTTTTCCATGATCACACAATATCAATTTTGTATTGAGGAGAACAAGATAGGAAAATTTCCGCCAAACCGTAGAACTGCGGATCAATTCGCCGGAAGTTTCCGCTGCCGGGCCACCCGGGTTTGCAACCCGAGAACCACGGCATAGACGATCGCGGAGACGAAAATCATCATCGGGCCGGCGGAAAAATTGAACGCGATGCTCAGGTAAAGTCCCGCCCAGGAGCAAAGAAAACAGAGGGCGACGGCGAGAATCGACATCGGCAGGAGCCGTTTCGTCAACCGACCGGCCGTCGCGGCGGGCAGGGTCAGCATCGCGATCACCAGGATAATGCCGACGACGCGAACCATCAGCACGACCGTAATCGCGATCAGCACCAACAGCAGTTGGAAGTAAAAGCCGGTCCGGAGCCCTCGTAGTCGCGCGAATTCTTCGTCGAAGCAAACCGCTTCGAACCGTTGGAAGAAGACGGCGACGACGGCGAGGACGAGAATCCCCAGCCCGGCGACCAGCAGCAAATCGGTCCGGGAAATGAACAGGACATCGCCGAAAAGATAACTCGAAACGGAATGGTAGCCGGGGGTTTTGTCGAGAAAAAGGAGCCCGACGGCCATTCCGACGGACCAGATCGCCCCGATGATCGTATCTTCCCGCTCTTTGCCGTACATCTGGACCGCCCCGATCAGAAGGGCGCAGCCGATCGCGACCAGGACGGCGACGCCGATCGGATCAACCCAGGGGGCGAACGGGGCGAGCACGGCCAGCCCGAACCAGCCCAGGCCGATCGCTTCGCGCAGAAACAAGCCGATACCGATCCCGCCGAACGCGCAATGCGCGATCGCCCCGGCGATGTACCCGATCCGCCGAACGACGACGAACGTCCCGATCACCCCGAACGAAAGGCTCGCGAGAGCGCTCATCAAAAACGCCGTTCGAACAAATGCGTAATCGGGACTGTAAAGAATGTTTTGAAAATCGGACATGAAAGCAGGGGTACTGGTCTTCAGGTAAAAAACGAACATCCCAAACAGCAGCCTCCACCTGCCCCCTACTGCGTCCAATAGAGGTGGTGCCGGACGTCGGGGTGTTGTTGCGGAGCGAGTTTTTTAATCAACTCCAGATCTTCGGGCGACCAGTTTCTCGGGAGGACAACATACAATTCCGCGATCAAATCGCCCGCTTCGACGGGCGGGGCTTTGGACGACGGCGAGGCCGGCACGCCGCAACCTTTGACGCGGAGTTTCATGCCGCTGGTTGAAGCGGGCGGGATCGTGACCGATACCATCCCTTTCGGGGACGGGACGTCGATCTTGCCGCCGAAGACCGCTTCCTGCAACGTGATCGGAACCTTGAGCAGCAGGTTTTTGCCCTGCCGTTTGAAAAACGGATGCTCCTCGGTCCGGACGGTGATGAGAATGTCTCCCGGTTTTCCGCGAGACGGACTCGGGTTACCCAGCCCGCGAAGACGGATTTTTTTGCCGTTTTCAACGCCTGGGGGAATGTTGAAGGAAACCGTTTCGGACGTCTGATCCGGTCGGCGGATCGTGATCTCCATTTTTCCGCCGCTGATCGCTTTGGCAAACGGAATCGAAATGGTGTGCTGAATGTCGCTCCCTTTCGATTCCGGCTCGGCCCGACGACGGCGCTCCGCGTCCCGCGCGAACTCCCCAGCGGTGTTGCCCATCCCCATATTGAAAAATTGCTGGTAAGCTCCCGAAGACGGGTTGCCCTCCCAATCCTCGAAGCCGCCGCCGGACCGCCTGGTCCCGGATCGCGGCCGCCCGCCGAATCCCCCTTCGGGAAACGTGCCGCCGAACATTTTCAGGATCTCATCGAGATCGAAATTGGCAGTGTTCCCGTTCCCTCCGGCCGAACCGCCGAACGGAAAGCCGCCTTGCGGCCAGTGGTATGGTCCCGATTGAGAGTTGCCGCGACCCGGAAAGGCCGAGCCGTACTGATCATACATTTTCCGCTTTTCGGGGTTGCCCACGACCTCGAACGCTTCCTGCAATTTTTGGAATTTCTTTTTGGCTTCCGGATCGTCCGGGTTCATGTCCGGGTGATACTTGCGCGCGAGGGAACGATACGCCTTTTGGATGTCTTCTTGCGAGGCGGTTTTGGAAACTCCCAATACGGAATAGAATTCCTCGGACATTCGGGAAGCGGGCAGGAAGTGAGAAGAGCAGGAGCCGGATTACAAACGGGAAGCCCCATTATATCCCGAAAAGGAAAGACTCGCAAGGAATATCGAAGAGCCTATCAACGAGCGCACAAAAGTTCGATTGCGAATCAGGGTTCGCGTCATTTCGAGCGAAGCGAGAAATCTCACCCTCGCCGAAAAGGCAGAAATTCCGACCCTCGTGCAAGGGTGAGATTTCTCCTTACGCTGCGCTTCAGTCGAAATGACGCGAGAGTTGCCGCTTTGCCCGCAAAACTTGACGGCACTCAAGCCAACCGTTCAGTCGGGAAAACGGTGAAAAATGTTCGATTCTTCCGCGACCTGGCGTTGTGCGTGTCCGTATCGCAATTCTTCTTCGACGATTTCCCCGGCATGTCGGATCGCCTCGACCATCGTTTGGTGTACGTTTTCCGGGCCGATCTCCTGCATCAGCCCGAACCGTTCGATCACCCGGAGCGGCTGGGGACGCAGCCCGGATATGAGGACCGTCGTGTTCCCTTTTTCGGCGCGGAGGAGCAGTTCCTCCAACGCGTTCAGGCCGCTGACGTCCATTGACGGGACCTGCCGCATCCGCAAGACGAGCACGCGGATGTTGACATCGTCGATCGCCCGTTGAAATTTGTCGGTCGTCCCGAAAAAGAACGGCCCCTTGAGATTGTAGGCCCGAACGCCGTCGGGAATTTCGAACAACTGCAACACCGTCCGGTCCTCTTCGAGGTCTTCGTCGCCGACCGCATGCAGCCGGTTCGAGATATGCCCCATTACGAACAGCTGCTCCATTCGATGCATAAACAGGAAAGAGGCGATGATCAGGCCGACCGGAATCGCGATCGTCAGATCGAGTAAAACCGTCAGGAGAAAGGTGCAGATCATCACGAAAACGTCGCTTTTCGGAGCGCGGAAGAGGCGAAGGAAGACACGGTATTGGCTCATGTTGATCGCGACGACGATCAGGATTCCGGCGAGAACCGGCATCGGGATCATCGCGGCATACTTCCCGAACCCGAGGACGATCCCGAGCAGGACGAGGGCATGCACCATCCCGGCGACCGGAGAGCGGCCGCCGTTGCGGAGGTTGACGGCCGTTCGGGCGATCGCCCCGGTTGCGGGGATACCGCCGAAAAGCGGCGTCAGGGTATTGGCGATTCCCTGGGCGATCAATTCCGTGTTCGAGCGGTGCTTGCTCCCGATCATACTGTCGGCGACGACGGCGGACAGGAGCGACTCGATCGCTCCGAGCATCGCGATCGTAACGGCGGCCCGAAACACGACGTTCCCGTCAAGCCCTTGAAAATTCGGAAGGGAAATTCCGGGGAATCCCATTTGCAGTGAAACCGGCTCCCCGCCGAGCGGTTTGCCGATCGTGTCGACGGGGATCCCGAACAACGAGACCGCCAAGGTGCCGAAAATCACGGCCAAAAGCGCCCCGGGGATGCGTTTCGAGAACCAGGGGGTCACCAAAACGATGAGCATCGAGAGCCCCGCGAGCGCGAACGCCTGCCAGTTGATCGTCTCGGCATGTCGGAGCAGGATTTTCAGTTTCCCGAGCGTCTCACCCGGAAGCGATTCGCCCCGGAGGTCGATACCGAAAAACATTTGGAGCTGGGAAACGGCGATCACGACGGCGATGCCCGAGGTAAAGCCGAGCGTAACCGGATAGGGAATGTATTTGATGAGGGTCCCCATGCCGAAGAAGCCCATGAGAATCAAGAGAATTCCGGCGAGGAACGTCGCGACGAGCAACCCTTCGATCCCTTGTTCCCGGACGATTCCGGCGACGATCACGATAAACGCCCCTGTCGGTCCGCCGATCTGGACGCGCGAGCCGCTGAAAAACGAGATGAGGAACCCGGCGATGATCGCGGTGTATAGCCCGCGCTGCACCGAATCGGGGCCCGGCCCGAGCGAGGCGACGCCGAACGCGATCGCGAGCGGCAGGGCGACGATCCCGACAATCACCCCGGCGAGCAAGTCGTTCAAGAAGGCCCGTCGGGAATAACCCCGGCGAAAGCAGGTCAACAGTTGCGGTCGGAATGTTCCGAACACGGCCTCCAAGCGTTTTAGCATATCGTATTCCGTTCTCTCGATCCTTGTACGATGTGTCGTCCTTGTTCTCGCATCACGGCGAGAGAGGGTTGGCGTCCCGTTCGGGTACCGACGTCAGCGCCGCTCGGTCAAACGGCCTACGCGGTGTTGATGAGATCGTGTAAAGCAGTTCAATATCTATAACCACATGTAGTACACGACCATTGCGCCAAGGCAAATGAAAATTGCAGATAATAAACAACTTAGTGTTCGCGAATATGTTGCTACGATCTTTTTTGGAAAAATATTTGAAATCAACTTTGTCAAATAGGCCTCGGACTTATGGAAAAGTAATACGCCAACAAGAGCCGCCGGCAAAAAAAATCCTGGCGACAACGCTGAGATATACAACAGCAAATCCACTATAAAACCCAAGAGGACCCCAATAAAAAATGATTTTGCTACCAAAAAGGCAGTGAATTTTAACATCATCACTTTTCGAGGAGACATTTCGTTTTTTGGCTCGTTTGTATCGTTGGTAATTAAGAAGCGGCAAGCCGCTCAACTCAAAAGCGAATTAAAAAGGTTAGAACTCCGGCGTCTTCGCCGCTCGGCTAAACGGCCCGACTCGCAAAATTGGCTTGGTGCTGTCCTACTCCTCGATCGCGATTCGGAAGCCGACGTTGAAGACCGGCTGGTGGGCCGGATAGGTGATCCGGTAATCGCTCGTGCAGCGGTACGGGCGGTCGTACCAGGAACCGCCGCGAACCACCTTTTCGCCGTTTGTTTCGCTTCGGGTCCATTCGCCGACGTTTCCGTGCATGTCGTACAGCCCGAACGGGTTCGGAGCGTACTTTCCGGGAGCACATTGCAGGAACGCCCCGTCGTCGAACCGTTCGTCTTTCGGAAACCGGTCGTCGAACGGATTCGGATTCGGAATGACGCGGACCGCGGTGTAATTGTCGTGAGCCGTACAGGCGACGAATTCCTTCAACCGCCGGTCGCCGCAGTTCGCGAATTTCGCGAAGTCGATCTCGAAATCGCCGAACCAGAACGGTGTTTGCGTCCCGGCCCGGCACGCGAATTCCCATTGCTCTTCGGTCGGCAAATCGACGGCGAGACCGGTTTTTTTTCCGAGCCAATCGCAAAACGCTTTCGCTTCGTTCCAATTGACCCGAACGACCGGCAATTCGTCGCCGTTGACATCGTACCCGCGACGGCCGAATTGGTAGCCCATCCGCGATTCGTGCCGGGAATCGTGCGACGAATCGAACGCCCGGTACTGGCCGTTCGTCAATTCGAACGGGGCCAACCAAAACGGCTTTTCCGCCGGAATCCGAACGAGTTCGAGCGTTTGCCCGTTGCCGAGATCGATGGTTTTAGTGGGAAGAGGGGAAGAAGAAGTGGGAAGTGGGGAGTGGGAAGTGGGAAGTGAGGAGGAGGGAGCAGGTTGGGAGAAAGAAGCGAACTCGATCGCCTGTCCTCTGTCCTCTATCCTCTGTCCTCTACTCTCAAAATCAACGACGGCTCCGCCGTACAGATCGAGCAGGTCGAGCCGACGTTTCGCGATATGCTCGACACGCGGGGAGCCCATGATCTCGGACCAACTGCCGTGATAAGGGGCGTTCATATCGATCCAGGAAATCAGCCGATTCCAGGAATCGGCGTCGAGTTGGACGTCGTAATGTCCGTTTTTGAGGATTTGGACCAGCTCGGTCGTGTTCGCGGCATATTCGTAAGGGACGAACATTTCGTAATCGCTTTCGATCCCCGGCCGTCGGACGAAGCGTTGCAGGTTGTCGTACCCGACGCTGAATCGCCCGCCGATGTTCGGGAGATAACCGACGTTGCCGGAAATGTCGGACGACCAGCCGGCGATCAACCGGCCGCCGCGCAAGTCGATCGCGAACGGTTTGCCGTCGAGGGCGGTGCCGACCGGTCGCTCTTGCACGATCGCGGTCTTGACGCTCTTTTCGGCTTCGCCGTTATGACATTCGATGCAGTAACGGTCGAGAACCGGCTGCACTTCCCGTGCGAAGGCGAAGCCGCGAACATCGACCTTGCGGCTTTCGGGATCGATCAGGGTGTCTTCGGGGTAATACGGTTGAATCTCAAGCGGCTCTTTTTGCAGGGCGAGCGTCCGGGAACTGATCGGCGGAACGGTGTTTTGCGTTTCGTGACAGCCGCTGCATTGGAGCAGTTCCCCGGGCATCGCGGTCATCCAACTGCGCATCAGCTGCATCGCCTGTCCGTTGCGATCGAGCGGCTGAACGGCGAAGGGGAGGTTGGCCGGAACGGAAAAGAGGGCGGAGCCGTCCTCTTCGACCGGGACCGTGCCCAAAACGCTCCGGACATCCCAAGGGCCGTCCTGCCCGATCGAGCCGAGCAGACCGCCCATCTCCTGGTATCCGAAATGGTAGGTGAAAACGCGAAGGGCCTTGACCTCGCCGCGCGGAATCCCTTGCAGCCCCCGGCCGGAATAAATGTCGGAAATGTAAACGGTCGCGTCGGTCCTCGAAAGATCGACCTTGTCCGGAACGATCGGCGGCCGGGCGGCCGTTTTCAGCGGAATCGGTTCGAGCAGGGCGTTGTCCGGCATCTCCTTGAGCAGGATCATGTTGTCGAACACATCAACCAGGTATATCCCGAACAGCGAGGCGGGGGTCGGTTTCGCGGCGACGAGAAAATACTTTTCGCCGATCGGATACGGGTGCAGGAATTTCGGCCAACTCGCTCGGGTTAGCCCGTCGGCGACGATCCGTTCGACCTTTTGACCGAACCCGGGAATCCGTTGGACCGCCCCGTCGGTTTCGTAACGCCCTTTCGCCGTGTCGAGAATCACCAGCTCCCCCATTCGCGGGCTGTCGTGATGCCCGCCGACGACGCCGACCACTTTCGAGGAGGTGCCCGGAAGCGGCCGCGCTTGAAAAATCGAAGTCGGCCAATAACTGTTGCTCCCGTAATATTCGAGTTGCTCGGTCCCGTCCGGATTGCAATGAAACAGCAGCCGGGTGTTGGCGTGCGGCGTGTCGGCATACTCCCAACGGGTGTACAACACCCGGCCGTTCGGCAAAACCGTCGGGCACCAATTGTGTTCCTGGTCGAAGCAAATTTGTCGCATCGAACCGGTTGACGGTTCGAGCAGGAAAAGATTGGCGACGTGAGAGGAACCGAACACGCAAGGGACGCCGACCATCGGGGCGGTGCAGGTCAACACGACCCGGCCGTCCGGGAGGTAACACGAATCGTAAAAATCGACATCGCCGTCTCCGTGTGTCAGTTGCTTCGTTTCTTTCGATTTCAAATCATGTTCGAACACATGCCAACGGTCGTTCTCGCCGACGGCGGAAAACAGTAACCGCCCGGCGTCGAAATTCAAATCGACGTCGCTGATCAGCGTGTCGCGATTCGGCTTGTACACCGGCCGCAGCGAGCCGTCCGGAGCGACTTTCCCCTGCGGATCGCGGAGCGAAAGCGAAAGAATTTCGTCGTCGTATCCTCCCTTCGGCAAAGAGGAGTTGCTCTCCCAGTTCATGGGCATGCCCATCGCCGGGCCTTTGAGATGTCGGCGAACGAGCAGGATTTCGTCGAAATCGACCGCCGGATTGTCGGTCAAAAGGGCTTCCCGCTGCAACGCTTCCAAAGCACGGTCGATTTTTTCGAGCGCCTTCGCCCCGTCTTCGGGAACAAGCGATTTGTTTTCAACCTGATCGGCAACGGTTTTGGCCGCGAGCACAAGGGAATCGAGCCGTTCGAGATAACGTTTCCCGTTCGGGTACTTTTCGTGATAGGTCTCGCTCAAATCGACGATCGCCCGTCGCATCGCTTCGGGATTGACCTTGGCGGCGTTTTCAAAATCGCGGTAAGGGTCGATGATCTTACGGGCCTGCGGCCGCTCCAAGCCCCAATGCTGCGGGAGCGGCGCCGCGGAAACGAGCTGCAACCGGGCGACATGCGGGAACGCCCCATTCGCAGCGGTCAGTTTGAGCGTATGTTTTCCGACCGTCGGCACCGAAAACGAAAGCGGGGCGTCCCAAACGGCGTCGACCGAGTTCCAACTGCCGCACGCCGGGCCGTTGGCGACGGTTCCGAGTTCCGTACCGTCGAGCGAAACACGGAGCGGACGAACTTCGAGCATCGCGAGCAGCAGCTTCAATTCGTACTGTCCGGCCGTCGGGAAAGGAATGTCGTACTCGACCTCGTTCGGGAAGACGCCGCCGTTGGCGATGATCGGCGGCCCGCCGTTGCGGTACTCTTCGAGAAAGACCGCGACGTTGCCGCGATCGAACGCCCACGCTTCGATCTCGAAAGCGTTCGGAGAATCCGCGTTCGGAGAATCGTTGTCCCCGGCCGAAAGAACCCCCGCCGCCGAAAAAACCGCCAACACAAAAGCCGCCGCGAAAATTTGTCGTTGCATGATAATGGGGAGGATTGAAGTAAATTTTTCTGCGAAAGAGTATGCGAATATTAGAAGGCGATTTGGGTGAACTGCGTTCTCGTCATTTCGACCGAAGCAACGCGTAGGGAGAAATCTCACCCTCGCGAGCGGGGATAAATATCAACTCTTTCGGCGAGGGTGAGATTTCTCGCTCCGCTCGAAATGACGCCCCTCTTTTTCCCATCTTCTCACAAATTCAACTTTGCAGTTCTCTTGCAACCAATATAATCGATATTGACCTTTGGCCGCAAGGCGTATATACTATAATTAGCGTACAAAATAGGATCGGTTTGCAGCAAAATCAAAACCGTTTTTGTCGAAATCGAGGGAGCGATGTACCATTTTTTTTCGAATCGACCTTTCTCTTCAGTCCGATTGCTGCGGAATGCCGTCGCGTTCCTCGCCGTCGTCCCGATGATTTTGTGCCCGGGCATTCTCTGCGATTGCGGTTGCTGCAACACCTGCGCCGCCGCCGAGCCGACTCAAACCGTTGCCGAAACGGCCGCGACCCCGTCGCAACCGCTTCCCGGTTCCTGCTGTTGCCAAAAATCCCGCTGCGAAAAAACAACCGCCCCGCCCTCCGAAAAATCTCCGGCCCACACGCCCAAGCCGTCCTGCGGCTGTACGCAGCCGAATTCGAACGACGGGCCTTGCCGCTGCGCGATTTCCGGTTCGGGTACGCAATATCTCGCTTCCGAAAAGGTCTTGAACAAAAACCTTTTGCAAGTGTTCCAAGGGTCGGAATCCCCTATTGCTTCCGCCGAGCCTTTCGCTGAAAACATCGCTTGTGCGTTCTTTTCCTTGCCGCCGCAACGTCTTTATCTGTTGCACTGCGTCTTGCGGAATTGATCTTCTTATTATTGATCTTTACACAAAAAATTGTACACGGCAAACAGCAGCTCGAAGCGTAAGCGCCGGGTTGGCCTCGCGTTTTCGTTTTGGAAAACCGGGCGCTGACGCTTCCGGCTGCTGTTGCAGTTCATTGTCAAACTACTGTGCTCCGCACAAAAAATAACGCAAGGGGCTTCTTGAGCGAAGCGACGAAAGCCCCGATACCGCGAGTGTTGAGTTCGATGCTCCGGTTCAAATTTTTCGCGGAGTGTAATAATAATCGACTATAAAAATAAGGAATAAAAATCATGTCAAAAAAATTAATGAGTCCCATCGGCCTGACCATTTTCGGGGCCGCACTGATCATCGCCGCCTTCTTCTTCGGAATCGCCGGTTACGCCGAAAAGAATCCGGACGCCTCGCAATCGCAGGCCGCGAATCTCGCGGCAACCGGCGAGCGGCAATCCTGTCCTTTAAGCGAGAGCTCTTGCTGCGCTCCGAAAAGCTGCTGTTCCGAACCGGCTCCGAAAAATTGTTGTTCCGAAACGGTCTGCGATACGCAAACGGCGGCCGCGAGCACGACAAGCTGCTGCGCTGAAAAGGCGGCCTGTCAATGCGGCGAAAACTGCGAGTGCTGCTCCGCCTGCAAAGACGGCGGCCAATGCACTTGCGAAGATTGCAAGTGCTGCGACGCCTGCCCCGGAAAGACGGCTTGTCAATGCGCCGAAAACTGCGAGTGCTGCTCCGCCTGTAAAGAGGGCGGCCAATGTACTTGCGAAGATTGCAAGTGCTGCGACGCTTGCCCCGGAAAGACGACCGTTCCAACCGCGGAAAGTTTGAAATAGTATCAAACGGAGAGTTTTTCAAATCGAGCCGGGACCTATGGTCCCGGTTTCGTTCCGCAAGGGAAAACACAACAACTCCAACGGTTATAAACCGGGAGTGCAGTTCCCGGCTCGATGTCGTTTTTTGTTTCCCGGAATCACAGGGAAGAAATAAAATCGACGAGGGCGGGAACCATCTCCTTGTGCAAGAGGTTTTGGGAGTCCCTCTCGCTTTCTCCGTTTTTGACACCATTTTTCGCAGGCCGCTCTTTCATGTTATGCCCCATCCCTTGAATCAGGATTTTCTTAGCTTTCGGAACGGCTTGAAATAGCAACTCCGCGTCTTTGGTCGGAACATGGGTATCTTTCGTTCCCTGGACGATCAGAACCGGAATTTTCAACTGCCTGATTTCCAGTCGGGGATCGTATCGGATCCAGGAAATCAAATACGGCTGCAACCCCGGTCGAAACAGGTCGGTCAGCGACTCGGGCACCTCTTCCGCCTTGACCGATCGACCGTTTTTCAGTTCTTCGAGAATGCGGTTCAACGCAACCTGGTCTTGCTTTTTCAAGCGGTCTTCCAAATGCTCCCGGAATAAGACGTCGATGTTGCGACCGGGCCCGGCGACCGAAATAAAAGCCTTCGCCTTGTCCGTATGGGCACAGGCGAGCATGCCGATCAGGGAACCGGCGCTATGTCCCAGGACAACGACTTTGGAAAACCGTTCGTCTTTGGCCAAAAGGTCGATCCAACGAACGGCGTCGGCGGCATAGGTTTCGACACGAAAATCCTTTTCCGCGATCACGGCATCGCCGCTCTCGCCAACGCCGCGTTTGTCGAATCGGACGGAAGCGATCCCGTGCTCTTTTAATCCTTCGGCCAAGAGCCGGTACGGATTGTCGGACGATTTTTTTTGCGAGGGGCTCCCGTCCCTGTCCGTCTGTCCCGAACCGCCGATCAGCAGCACGACGGGACATGTCGTTTTCCGGGAGAGGTCCTGCTCGGAAAGTTCGGGCAGGCAAAGAGTGCCGCTAAGTTCCCCGGTCGGTGTCGCGAGCCGGATCGGGACATCGGCCGCCCAAGAGATTGAACCGGCGAGCGAAAAAAGAATCGAGACAAGAAAAAGTCGCATGCAAAAAATCATATCACGAGCCGGGACCTGTGGTCCCGGTTTCGTTCCGCACGGAAAAACACAACAACTCCAATGGTTGCAAACCGGGAGCACAGCTCCCGGCTCGTTGCTCCTTACTCTTCCTCTTCTTCGAGCTCGGCCGAAGCGATGATCTGCTGCTGGACGTTGCCGGGAACGATGTCGTAATGCGAAAGCTCGATCCCGTAACTCCCTTGCCCGCCGGTCATGCTCGCGAGCGTCCGGCTGTAGGTCATCACTTCGGCGAGCGGCACTTCGGCGAGGATCGTCTGCATCCCGCCGCCCGCCGACTCCATTCCCAAGGGCCGGCCGCGCCGGGTCGACAAATCGCTGTTGACATCCCCGACGTTGTTCGTCGGAACGGTCACGCTCATCTTGACGATCGGCTCCAACAAGGCCGGTTTCGCCTGCAAAAACACCGTCTTAAAGGCCATGGAACCGGCCGTCCGGAACGCGTGTTCGTTCGAATCGACGTCGTGATACTTCCCATGATACAGTTCGACGCAGACGTTTTGAACCTTGTAGCCGGCGATGACCCCCTTGTTCATTCTTTCCTTGAACCCTTTTTCGATCGCCGGGAAAAAGTTCGAGGGGATCACGCCGCCGACGATCGCGTCGATCCAAAGAAAATTGTCCGCCGGCTCGAAATGAAAGTCTTTCATCGAGGGAAACATTTCCTTGTTGCTCGCGAACGTCTCGGGGTCGGTCCCTTCGGGGAACGGATACATGCGAATATGAACCTCACCGAACTGGCCCGCCCCGCCCGATTGCTTTTTGTGTCGGTACATCCCGTCCGCCTTCGCCTGGATCGTTTCCCGATAGGCGATTTTCGGCTCCTTGGTTTCGAGCTCGACCTTGTCGCGCCGTTTGAGCCGTTCGCGGATGATCTGCAAATGCAATTCGCTCATCCCGGTGATCACAAGCTGTTTCGTCTGGTCGTTCCGCTCGCACCAGAAGGTCGGATCCTCTTGCGTGATCTTCGCGAGCGCCCCAGAGAGTTTCGCTTCGTCGCCGCGGCTTTTCGGGGCGGCGGCGAGCCCGACCATCGGCGTCGGGAAAGTGAAACGGTCCATAACGCAATCGCCGATCGTCGTACAGGTTTCGAGTTCTTCGAGTTTCGCGACGGCGACGATCATCCCGGGCGTCGCTTCCTCGACCGGGGCGGTTTCGTTCGCTTGCATTTCGAACAGCTGGGCGATCTTGATCCCGCGGCGGGCCGTGCTCGCCGGGAATTGGCCGCCGTTCTTGAGCGTGCCGCTGAAAACGCGAATAAAGCTGAGTTTCTGGACGAACGGGTCGATCCGGGTCTTGAACACCTGGGCGACGACCGGGCCGGCGGCGTCAGGACGGACTTCGACTTCTTCACCGTCGGCGTTTTTCGCCTTGCGCGGGATCACGTTCGGCGGGAGGCAGCACAGGGCGAGAGAATCAAGCAGCTCGTGCAAGCCGATCTTGGTTTTGCCCGAAACGCAAACGATCGGGATCAGCATCCCTTCGTGCACCGCCTTGGTCATCAACTTCTTGAGTTCTTCGTCCGTGGGCGGGGTCCCCTCGAAGTATTTTTCCAAGGCCGCATCGTCGGCGGTTACGATCGTCTCGATCAGGTTTTCGTGTATCTCTTTCGGATCGACAAGAGCCCCGGCCGTTTCGGCGGGGTCGCTGAGCGTGCTGATCACACCCTTGAAACCGCTGCCGTGCCCGACCGGAACGTTCAACAAAACACATTCGCTACCGAAAACGTCCTTGATCGTCTCGATCAATTTCTCGAATTCGATGTTGTCGGCGTCCATTCGGTTGATGATGATCATCCGCCCAAGCCCGGCTTTCTTCGCTTCGGCGAAAACACGGCGGGTGTTGACCTCGATACCGGACTGAGCGTTAATCACGATCGCGGCGGTATCGACCCCCCAAAGCGCCCCGATCGTCTGTCCGATAAAATCGGGATAACCGGGCGTGTCGACCACGTTGAAATGAATGCCGCCGCGATCGAAATGAATCACGCTCGATTCAATCGTATATTTGTGAACCTTTTCCTCTTCGTCGAAGTCACAAATGCTAGTCCCGTCGTCAACCGAAGCGGGACGCTTGACCAAACCGATGTCGTTGAGAATGGTGTCGGCCAACGTCGTTTTTCCCGACCCTCCGTGTCCGCACAATGCAATATTCCGAATCGCTTCGATCTGATACTTCGCCATGTTT
>JAVBSX010000261.1:0-5289 GCA_031556455.1 Thermoguttaceae bacterium | reverse complement strand
AAAGGGCGATACCGACCGAAATCATTCCGTGAAAGATCAGGTACCGCCGGCTGCGGACCGTCGGCGAATTGCGAATCTGTATCAAGGGGCCTTTGGTTCCGACCCAAATCGCGGCGATCGGCAAGAGGAGGGAGACGAAGCCGAGCCAAATCATTCCGACGAGCCAGGAGGCGAGACCGACACCGGCCCAACTCAACCCTTTCCCGAGTACACCGCCGGTCCCGGTCGTCGCGGCAACGGCGTTCGAGGCCGTCGCGACGGTAATCGCCGGCAACGCCGCCAACACGGCCAGTGTAAACCCCGCGTCCGGGCGAAGCGTTTCCAAAGCCGATTGGACGAGGTGTTGCACTTCCTCCGTCAGATACGCCCTGCCGCGAACGAGCCGTTGCCGGACGTTGTCTTCCGAAATTTCCAAGGCTACCGCGATTTCCGAAACCGACTGCTCCTGCCGGTAAAACATGACCAACGGCTCGCGGTACGTTTCCGGAATTTTTTCGAGCGTCGCCCAAAGCAACGCCGCCTGCTCTTCCCGCTGGAGCCGGACGCCGGGGTCGGGATGCGTCGTTTTTTCCGGCAACTCTTCGAGGGACGCGGGACACTTGGCGAGTCGTTCGGCTTCCGTTTTCCGTCGCCAATTGAGGGACAGATTCCGGGCGATGCCGCAAAGCCAGGCGGGCAGTTTCTGCGGGTCACGGAGTTCTTTCAGGTTCAACCATGCCGCGACGAATGTTTCCTGGGCCAAGTCCTCGCTCTGCTGGAGGTTGCCGCTCACGCTGAACGTGACCGCCGAAACCATATTCTGGTATCGCCGCACGATTTCGCCGAACTCTTCCCGAGTGGTCGGAACCACGATTTCAGGACAATTGACCCCGGATTCGCTCATTTTTCACTCCTTGAGGACTTGTTTCATTTTCGCTCACGATGTCCCTTTCTAAAAGGAGGTGGTCAAAAAATGAGGTTCAATGACAAAAAAACCGCAACGGGAAAGTTTTTTCACAGACAAATCATCTCTGGATTTGATTTTTTGACTTTGCACACGAGGATTGCAAAGTCGAACCCGGCAAACAGCAGCCCGAAGCGTCAGCGCCGGGTTGGTCCCGATTTTCCGCATCGGATAACCGGGCGCTGACGCTTCCGGCTGCCGCCCGATTCGAAATTTTTTCTGAAATGATCGACTTTGCAATCCTCGTGTGGAGTACACTTGAAGAAGTGAAACCGAAATGCTAAAAAGGAGGCTCGTCCATTCCTGAATCGTCCCGCGAAATTTTTTTGGCCTGCGTAAAATAATCGATTCGGTTCGCAATCGCGAACACTCGCGATCTCTCGATTTCGAGACGACGTTCCGCGACGTCGTGAGAATCGAGAGTCGAATTTTATGAGCAGACCTGTATCGAATCAATGGAATACTGGAGTAAGACCTTCCCGTTTGAGGTGAATCTGCCGGGACTGATCGACCTGATGGGGACGGCTTTGTACAGTCGGGCCGATGCGGCCGTTCGCGAATTGATCCAAAACGCCCACGACGGAATCCTTCGCAAGCGAATGATCGATCTGGCATTCCAGGGGACCATTCGATTACGGCAAATTCCGGACGCGGGACTCCTTCAAATCGAAGACGACGGGATCGGTTTGTCCGCCGAGGAAGCGGAAAAATACCTCGGCACACTCGGGCTCGGCATCACGGGCATTCTTCGCCGGGAGTCGCGCGGAACGGGCAAGAACGATTCGCTCGGTTTGATCGGGCAATTCGGTATCGGCCTGCTCAGCTCGTTTCTTTTGGCCGATCGCATCGTCTTGGAAAGTCGTAAAACCCCGGAATCGGAACCGATCCGCTGGGAAGCGGGAAATGGAACGGAGATCACCCTCAGCCTCGGAACGAAAGAAACCGTTGGAACGGTCGTCTCCCTTTTCCTGCGTCCCGAAACGTTGCAATACGCCGACTCCGAACCGCTGCTCGAAGAAGCCGTCTTGCGATACGCTGATTTCCTGAGTGTCCCGATCTACCTCAACGAGAAAGAACAGCGTCTCAACCGGCTCGACGCCGTTTGGTTCGAGCCGGAATGCGACGAGGATCGTCTGGCCGACGAGCTGGAGGCCCAATTTCACGAAACACCGCTTTCCGTGCTCCCGATCCGCTTGGAAAAACCGGTCGCGATCCAAGGAGCCCTTTATGTCTCCCCGCGACGCTTGCCCGGGTTTTCCGGCGAAGCGCATCTCACGGCCACGATCCGCCGGATGATCATTTCGCCGAAAATTCAAGGACTCATGCCCGAATGGGCACCGTTCGTCCGGGGAATTTTGGAGCTGCCCGATTGCCGACCGACCGCATCCCGGGAAGAACTGGTCCAAGACGAAACCTTCGAACTTGTCCGAATGACGCTTGAAAAGCTGCTTTTCGAACATTTTGAAAAAATGGCGGAAAAAAGAAAAGCGGTTTGGGAATCGCTCCTCCTTTGGCACCGCTATACGTTGACCGGTTCGGCGTTGGTCGATGAGCGGCTACGGGCGTTGCTCCGGAAAACGTACCCGTTTTCGACGCATCGGGGCAAACTGACGTTCGAGGAAATCGTCGAAAAGAGCCCGGCCGATCCGCTGTCCGAAGAGGATGCCGAATACGTCGTCTGGTATCACGGCGACCGACGGCAGGAGGCGGCGATGGAATCGGTCTTCGCGGAACTGAAAACCCCGTGCGTTCACGCGACGCAAACCTTCGAGGAATCGCTCCTTGCCGCCTTTGCCCTCGACGCCCTGGAAAAGGAATACAAGCACATCGCGTGCCGACCGGCGGTCCCGGGAACCAAGGGATTCGCTTCGACCGTGCTCGGGGCGAAGGACCTCGAACCGCTGGACGACCGCTGGGACGAATTTTTCGAACCGGTCGATGCAAGGTTTTACACCGCCGATTGCGACAGCCCGCAACCGGTGTTCGCTTTCCTGAACGAGCGGCACGATTTGGTCCGGACCCTGAACATGCTCAAGCGCGACGGCTCGATCCCCTCCTCGTTCCAGCGGATGATCGACAAGCATCTCGAAGATGAACAGCAGCCTCGCAACGAAATCCTGCTCAACCGAAAGCACGGGTTGGTTCGCCAATCGCTCGAACAAAAACCCGGCATGCCGCTCCCCGCGGTTCTTCGGGTGCTCGTTTTCCAGGCAATTCAATCCGCCGGAGCGCAGCTTCCGCACGAGGCCCGGGTGCTGATTGACGACGACCTGCATTGGATCGCCGAAGCATTGCGCGGACCGAGGGACAAGTGAGAGGCTCGCTCTCTCGCGGTTTCGGTGCTTTCGTCGCTTTGCGCAGGAAGCCCCCGGGTTCATCTTTTGTGTGAAACACGGTTACTGATCCTCACGCAAAAAATCGAACACGTCAAACAGCAGCCCGAAGCGTCAGCGCCGGGTTGGCCTCGCGTTTCCGTATTGGAAAACCGGGCGCTGACGCTTCCGGCTGCTGCCCTTATCCGGAATTTTTTGTATAGATCAGTAATTGCGACAAATCCTATTCAACGAAATCTTAACGCGGAGAAACGATCATGGACCAGGAAGAATTCGACAGGCTGTATTCGGAAATGAACAATCGACACATGGAATTGAGCGACCAATTGATGATCCGCTCCAGTTTTCAGGTCGCGCAGGAAATCAAGCGATTGGCGAAAACGCACAAACAATTGATGCCTTACGTTTACTCCTGTTTTCTTTTGACGAACGATTCCCGGGAATTACTGGAGCCGGAAATCGGCATTGAAAACGCTTTGGAACTGATCGCGTTTCTCGAAAGCGAGGAGAAAGCGAGAAAATTTCAACCCGATTACGACGAAGACTATTACCGGTATTTCGTCTATCGGCTCAGCGCGTGCGCTTATGATAATTTGGCGGTACACACGGCTCATCGGGAAGGCTACAATTCGCCGATCGTTCACGGAGCGGTCGAAGATGGGATGCACGTTTGCCGGCGTACCGGTAAACTGGAGTGTCTCGAATGTTTCCGGGAGTATGCGATCCGGATCAGCCGCGCTTCGGGGGATTACGATATGGGAGAGCATTATGCACGGATGTGCGCGACATCGACCGCCCGGGAAAACACCGACGATCGACGTTGGGTGGGTTTGGACGACCTGGTCGATTTTCATATTCGGCAGGGCCGCTTTCGGGAAGCGTTGGAGACATTAACGAGCACGGCGTTTGAAAGCGGAAAGCAGTACCATTCGCCTTTGAGTGCGTTGATCGACAACTATTTGAAATTGAAAAAGGTGCTTTGGCTTTCCGGCGAGGAAGCCCGATGGGAATCACTTCTCAAGGCGAATGAGGTTTCCTGGAGTTCGGAAGATATTCCCCCTTTCGAGGAATGCCCCGATCACCACGTGACGATGACGGCAACCGAGGCAATTCAACGGGTCCGGGAAGGGAAGCCGCGAGAGGCGGCGGAAATGCTGGCCAAAATGGAACGCTTCGTCCTGGGGCAAGATTGCCTTTACCTCTGGTTCGATCTGCGTTGCTCCCGAATCGCAGCCCTGCTGCTCGCCGGAGAACAATCGGACGGCAACATCCTCGCCCCGCTCATCGAAGAGCTCCGTCGCCGCGCCCGGAAGGCGTGTCAATGGTCCGCGATCCAGAGTCTTGATGCCATGCTCGATCCTTCGCCGGAAAAACCCTCAATCCTCAATCCCGCGGCGATTTATTGGCCGATCGATGCCGGGCCGTACGCCTCGCCGAAATTCAAACCGACCTCATACCTTCCCCTCATCGCCAAGGCGGAAGAGAAAAAAGATGAGTCCCCGATACCTCCGGTCGAGGAAACGCCAAAATCGGAACGTTCCCTGGAAATCGAACGCGGACGGCACGAACTCGAGGAGCTTTGGAACGCCGCGAACGAAGCGGCCGGAAAGGAGATGCCGTTCGAGCGACAAGCGGAGCTCGACGAGCTGGAAAACCGGCTTTTTGAAAAGTATACCCGGTTTACGCCGGAGGATATGAAATCATCCGCCCCGGACAAACTGACGGATGAAGAGATTTGGGAGATGAGCGGTCCGCTCTCTCAGATGAGGCGTCTCGATTCCGCCGAACGGATCCGGGCGCTTTGGAAATGGCGGCACGCTTTTACGGAAGCGTTTCCCGATTCGCCGTTCCTGTTGGCCAATTCGGCACACTTCGGTTATACGCTTCGCTCCGTTGCCGCGGAAAAGCGGATTGATCCGGATTCGCTCGGAATTCCGACGCTGGAGGAACTGGAAATTTTCGCGGTCCGGGCCTTCGAGAAGAATTCGGGCCGCACCGGCATTGCATCGGTCG
>JAVBSX010000061.1:0-22221 GCA_031556455.1 Thermoguttaceae bacterium | reverse complement strand
GGGCCGTCGATCATCAGCAGGCCGTAGTTCTTCTCGAAACAGTCGCAGCGGAACGTCGAGACCGATTTGACGTTGGCGATTCCCTCGGCCGCGCAAAACCGTGCGTGAGCGAACGGCAGGTCTTTTGAAACGCAAAGCACGACGGTGTCCGGCAATGCGGCGGCCTTTTCGTTGAATTTTCGAACCGACATCGCGCAGACGGAAGTGTCGACGCTCGGGAAGACGTTGAGCACGACCTTCTTTCCCTTCAGGTTCTCGATTTTCAATTCGGAAAGATCGGTGAGAACGAGCAGGAATTCGGGAGCCTGCGAGCCGACCGCGGGCAGTTCGCCGTTGGTGTTGACCGGAGTGTTTTTGAATGTGATTGTCGACATGATGTCTCCTGTAGGTTATTGGTTTTCAGAAAAAAATTGAATCAGGCAGCAGCCGGACGCGTCAGCCCCCGGTTTTGAACTAAAGTGTTTTGCGAAATGATATGCACTACTGAGTTCCTGATAAAATTTGAACTCTCGTTTTGAAATGAAATCGTCACCCCCGCGCAGGCGGGGGTCCAGAGGGAACGCGTGATCTCTGGATCCCCGCCTGCGCGGGGATGACGGAAAGTGAGATCAAAAATTTTGCGCAGTACAATAGAAATGATTTTGTAATTCTCTTGATTCCGTAGCGTGATGTCTTGAAAATTCGGGAGCCAAATCTTATGATCGGGTCAAAATACCTTTTCTTCGTTTACATTATAGACGTTTTTTGAACCGAAGATCGGTCGAACCAAAAATTTCGCGAACCTTCCTCGTTCTTCTTTCAACAACATGAGCACTCCCGATCCCCCGACCGTTTCCGAACCGCTTCCCGCAAAGCTTCCTTACCAACGGTTGGCCTCGATCGACGCTTATCGCGGGCTGGTCATGTTCCTGATGCTCGCCGAGGTGCTCCGGTTCCGCAAGGTCGCCGAAGCGTTCGCCGGATCGGAAGATTTTTGGGGAAACTTTTGGCGATTCCTCGCCTATCAGCAGTCGCATGTCGATTGGACCGGCTGCGCCCTGCACGATCTGATTCAACCGTCGTTTTCCTTTCTCGTCGGGGTCGCGTTGCCGTTTTCGATCGCCTCGCGGATCGCGAAAGGGCAGTCGCCTTTTCGGATGACCGCCCACGCGTTCGGGCGGGCGCTGATTTTGATTTTGCTCGGCGTGTTTCTCCGTTCGATCAACCATTCGCAAACCTATTGGACCTTCGAAGATACGCTGACTCAAATCGGGCTCGGCTACGTTTTTTTGTTCCTACTCGGTTTTCGTTCCGTCAAAGTGCAGGTCGCGGCGTTGGTGCTGGTCCTCGTCGGATACTGGGCCGCGTTCGCCCTGTATCCGCTGCCGGGGGAAAATTTCGATTGGGTTGCGGCCGGGGTCTCGCCCGATTGGCAACACAACGCGAGCGGCTTCGCGGCTCATTGGAACAAGAATACCAACCCGGCCCGGGCTTTCGATCTCTGGTTTTTGAATCTTTTTCCGCGGGAATCGGAGTTTGTCCGCAACAACGGCGGTTACTCGACGCTCAGTTTTATCCCGACGCTCGGGGTGATGATCCTGGGGCTGCTCGCCGGGGGCGTGCTTCGATCGCAGCGGAAGGAACGGGCGAAAATCGGTGGGCTCGTTCTGCTCGGAGCCCTTTGCCTTGGTCTGGGTTGGGCGGCCGGTTATTTCGGAATTTGTCCTGTCGTCAAAAAAATCTGGACGCCGTCCTGGGCCTTGTTCAGCGGCGGCTGGTGCTTCCTGATTTTGGCGGGGATGCATCTGTTCTTCGACTTGACCCGGCTGAGAATACTCGCCTTCCCCCTGATCGTGATCGGAGCGAATTCAATCGTCGCCTACTGTTTGGCGGGATTGAAGATCAATCCCTTTTTCGGGACGAGCCTTGTTGTTCATTTCGGGGCCGACTCTTTCAAGGTTTTCGGGGAAGCCTACGAGCCGGTGTTTCTCGGAGCCTGTGTTTTATTGATCGATTGGTTGATCTTGTTTTGGATGTACCGCAACAAGATTTTCGTCCGGATATGAAAGAAGACTGTAGGCTATAGACCGTAGGCTGTGGGGCTCGTTTTCCAACCATTCCCTACAGCCTACGGCCTACAGTCTAAAAACCTATTCCCCTTTTCCTTTTACACGAAAGGTCCGTATTGTGAAAAAACGAGCATTTTTGGCGTTTTGCGCGATCCTGTTGGCATTTCTCTGCTGTTCGCCGAACCTCTCGGCCCAGCAGTGGTACAAAGGGAACCTGCACATGCATTCCCTCTGGTCGGACGGCAATGTGTTCCCCGAACAGGCGATCGATTGGTACAAGGATCACGGCTATGATTTCGTCTCCTTGACCGACCATACCGTGATGCAGGACAAAAAAGACAACTGGAAGGAAATCGGAAACGGCAAGCTGACCCAGGAAACCTTCGAGCGTTATCTCGAACGCTACGGCAAAGATTGGATCGAAACGAAGCAGGACGGCGAAAAAACGTTGGTCCGATTGAAAACATTCGGCGAATTCATTGAAAAGACGAGCACCCCGGACAAATTCCTGGTGATTCCCGGGCATGAGCAGAACGTAACGATCGAAGGCCGTGCCGTTCATAATTGCGTGATCAACGTCGTCGATTCCCAACCGTTTCAACGCGGCAAGACGCCGGCCGAAAGCATCCGCAAAAATGTCGATGCCCTAACGCAATACAGCGCGGCGACCGGTCGGGAGACGCTTTTTATTTCGAACCACAACTGCTGGGTTTATTTCGATATATATCCGCAGGATTTGATCGACGTGCCCGAAGTCCGTTTTTTCGAAATGCTCAACTGCCCGCCGGTTTATCAACATCACCCGGCGTTTTGGTCGGCGGAAAAGTTCTGGGACATCGTCAATTCCTTCCGTATTGAAGACGGCTGGTTGCCGCTTTACGGAATTACGGAGGATGATACGCACAATTACCTGCAACCCGGCCCGAAAACCAAGGACCTGGGAAATTCCTGGATCATGGTCCGTGCCGAAAGCCTAAAAACGGAAAGCCTCTTGCGGGCGATGTACCAAGGTGATTTCTATTCGTCGAGCGGCGTTGTTCTCGAAGAGCTCAAGTTCGATAAGCCGAGCAAAACGCTGTTCGTCAAGATCAAGGCGGAGCCGGGCCTCAAGTACACGATTCGTTTCAACGGCACGAAAAAGGGATTCGACCGCTCGACGACGACGGTCGACGATCCGGCGGGAGAGAAAAAGCAAGCAAGGACGATCCCGGTTTATTCGGATGCGATCGGCACGATCCTCGCCCAGCACGAAGGGACGGAAGCGGCCTACCCATTGGCCGAGGACGATCTGTATGTCCGCGCAACGGTTGTTTCCGAAAAGGAATCGAATTACGACGACCCGAAGGGTTACATGCCGAAACAGGAATCCGCATGGTCGCAGCCGTATTTCGTTCCGGGACAATAGTTTTGGAAAGGCTTCAGGCTTCAGGCCTCAGGCTTCAGGTTTGAACTGCACGATGAATCCCTGAAGCCTGGAGCCTGAAGTCTGAAGCCTTTACAACATCTTTCTCGCGAGCGGGGTTCGGGCGAAGCGGCTTTTGAATTCGTCGGGGGACATTGCTTCGATCTCTTCTCGGCAAAGGGCTCCCTCGCCGGGAGAAGCGGCCGCGTCCGTTCGGTTGCAGGGACAAACGGTTTGACAGATTTCGCAGCCGAAAAACCGCTCGCCCAACTTTTCCCGGATTGATTCCGGAATCTTCCCATTGTGCTCGATCGTCCAGTAATTCAAGCACTTTCGCGCATCGAGTTCGTAGGGCCGTTCGAGCGCTCCCGTCGGACACGCGTCGAGACAGGCCCGGCAACCCCCGCAAATGTCCCTCGGTTCGGATTCGGTGTACTCCAACGCCGCCGTCGTCAACAGCCCAGCGAGAAAAAAACGGCTCCCCCGGATCGGATCGATCAACATCGTGTTTTTCCCGAACCGCCCGAGCCCGGCCGCGGCCGCGTACTGCCGTTCCAACAGCGGGGCGGTATCGACCACGCCCCGGCATCGCTCGTTCGGGAGCAACGTCCGATGCAGCGCGGCCAATTGCCGAAGCCGCTCGCGAATCCAATCATGATAATCGACCCCGCAAGCATAAGACGCAACGCGGAGGACGTTCTTTCCCGCTTTGCAATCACCGACCGCAAAAAATGGCTGCCGCAATTTCGGCTCGGATTCCAAAACCGTTCGATAGGAAACGCCGAGCATAAACAAACTGCGGACGCCGGGCAAAATGTGATTCGGGTCGAATCGGGCCGCGATGTTTTTGGCGAGATAGCCCATGCCCGCGTGTTTTCCGGCCGCGACCCAAGCCGCGAAATGCTCGAACGTCCGCGGCGGTTCGGCCTTTGCCGCACCGACCGACTCGAACCCGAGCCGCAGGGCTTCTTCGCGAAGTCGATCGATGAGCATAGTGATAAGTGAGAAGTGAGAAGTGAGAAGTGAGAAGTCGGTTTAAAAACCGACTTGCGTTTGCGGGAATTGCAACCGGCTTAGGTTCGCTCCGAACCAGCCGACCGAAATGCCGTGCTGTTTCAAAACCGTCGCGGCCGAGACGCAGACGAAGATCATCATTGCGACGTTAATGCAGGGACAGCACACCAGGAGAATTCCAAAAATCATCAAGGCTGGGTTGATTTTCGCGGCGAGACATGTCCAGCAAATTGGGACGATTGCGATCAACGAGCAAAGCAAGTAAAGAGCATAGTTGATGAGATTGAGCGTTTGAATCACGCGGACCCCGGGGTTGTTGTTGATCGACTCCAGGATTTCAGCAACCATTTCTTCTTGCGTTTGTTCCGGATTTTGCGCGCCGATATTCGCTCCCAGAACAGCTCCGATAGACGCTGAAATCCCAAGAAGCAACATGATGAACAAAATGATCAGAATCATGAAAAAAATCATGTAGGAAAGAAACTTTTGCGCTTTGGCGAGCGAAAGAAGGTTAATCGGCGAAACGGGTGGGGCGAAACCGGGCTGCGGATACGGTTGCGAATAAGGGATTCCGCCGTTTGGAAACGCCGCGTTCGGGGCGGCGGGCGTTCCTACAGCCGCTCCGCAATGCGGGCAAAAAGTCGAAGCCTCGGCCAAAGGTTGGTTGCAATGAGGACAGTTCATCATGATGTCTCCTGTGAGGGGGATGGGTTTATTCGAACAGGTGGTTAATCTTTCCGATATTTTTTGAGCTGCAAGAGTCGCTCCAGTTCTTGCAAAGCTCGCTCCGGTTCGACATTCGAGCGTTCCAAAGTCCGCTGCCGGATCGATCCGAAGCCCGATTGGCCGGGCGAGGAATCGATCGCCGGGCCGGAAAATTCGCCGACCTGAAAACAGCGGTCATCGACCGGAACGAGGCGATCCGGGTTGCGAAATCGGGCAATCGTCAATTGGCCTAATTCTTGCTTGTCCCCGTTCGGAGCGAGAGCGAAAACCTTGCCGTCCGGCGTGATTTCGACAGAACCTGTTTCGGGAATCCGGATCGGCGGTTGAACCGTTCGGGCGATCGTGCCGGCAATCAGGGCCAAATTCCCGTCGACGTCGCATTCGAACGCCCCGCAACGGGTATAGAGAATCGACCCGTCGTTCGGATCGAGCACGCGAAAAAAGCCGTCCCCTTCAATCGCGAGGTCGAGTTCGCGACCCGAATCGACCGGCGGACCGGGCCGTTGGTCGATCTTGATTCCGGACTGAACGGTTCCCGTCTTGCGGTTGAGAGCGAAATCGCACTTCCGCTGTTTGTAGCCGGGCAGTTCGCGGTTTCGCAGGTTTTCGATCGTCGTTTGAATTTGGCGGTCGATCGGATCGACCGGAGCAGCATCGGTCGGAGAAGCATCGACCGAATCGCGATTTTCGGGAAGCACGATTTTCGGTGGTTCGGCAAGCAAGGGCTCCGCCCGATCGACCTGTCGGAGAAACCGTTGAAAATCCGGATTCCGAAGCGCCCGTTCCAATTCCTTTTCCTGCTCTTCGGAAATCGCCGACAATCGCGGCTCGGCCGCCGTCGCGGGCAGGCACATCATCGTCGTCAACAAAATAACAGTCAGCAAACAACGTAACATCGGTCGGCGATTGGAAAGTTAAATTTTCTGCAAAAGTCGTTGAGCATATTCCGTGCGACCGGCGATTTTACTCTTTCCCGGAAAGGAAATCAACGGAAACAAAGGGCGTTTGCAGAGGAAGGCAATGCCGGACTTGCGATCTCAGGGGCCGTCGTTTAAACTTTCGCGTGTCCGCAACCGATCTTCAGAAATACTCAAGCCGGTTGAAATTCCCGTCTTTAATACAGTAGTAGCCCAACGTGGCCGCGGTTTGACCGAGGGCGAAGCCTACCGCTCATACCGGCTACGGTATAACAAAAATGCTAAAAAACAAATTTTTTCCGATTGGAATTTGCCTTCTCTTTTTTCCGTCTCTTCTCTTCGGAGAAGATCGGATCACGATTCGAACGGACGGCGGCCCCAAAACGCTGCGGGGAGCGGTGCTCCGTTGCGAAGGCCGCGAAGGGCTGGTGTTCAAGGCCCAAGCCGGTTCGCAGGAGGTCTTCGGGATCGACCGGTTGCTCGATGTCGAACCCGAGCCGACCGAAACCTCGCTTGCCGCCGAAAACGACGAGCGGAAGGGGAATTTTGATTCGGCGTTGCTCGTGTATCACAAGGCGAGGGAAAACGAGCAACGGCCCTGGGTCCGGCAATACCTGACGGCCCGACGGGTTCGCGCTTTCAACGCCGACAGTCGTTTCGCCGAAGCGTTCCAGGAATTTTATCTCCTCGCCCGCAGCGACCCGTATTCCGTCTTTTCGGATTGCATCCCTTTGGTTTGGTTTTCGCCCGACTCATTCGCCGCGCTCGGCGGTGCGGCGAGCGAGCAGGCGGCGTTGCATTGGGTCGGAGCCGAGGCCGAGAATCCGGCTGCGTCGCTCCTCGCGGCCTCCGTCCTGCTCTCGTCTTCGCGAACAGATAATCGAAACAAGGCTCTCGAACGGCTGAAATCGTTGACGTTTCTCGATGCGGCGGATCAAGGACGCAACGCGAAACCGACCAACGAAACGATCTTGCGATCCCAATGGGCCCGATTGGCCGTCGCCCAACTTTGGCGGACGAAAATTCCGATGCTCCGAAACGAAAAAGAATTGGAGACGTGGGAGCCGTTGATCGAGAATCTACTCCCCTCGTTTCGGGCCGGTCCCTACTATTTGCTTGGAGAAACCTACACTAAAACGCGGAACGACGAAAAGGCGGTTTTAGCATTGATGCGAATCCCGATTCATTTTCCGGAAGAGCGAACCCTTGCCGCGAAAGCGCTTTCCGAAGCGGCTGTACTCTTGCGCAAGCTCGGCCGCGACGAAGAGGCCGCAAGCCTCGAACGGAGAGCGAAAGAACCGACGACGGGAGCGACAACGACGGAATGATGGGGGAAATCATTTTTCCGAGCGTTGCACGAAAACGGCGTCCATATCCAATTGTCCGGTCATTTGAAAGAGGCCGATAAAAAGAATCGCTTCCCGGGCGGCCTTGGGAACCGTGATTTCCGTCGAGAACGAATGCCAATCGAACGTCCCCCACGCCTGGGCCAGCTCGATCTGTTGAAGCGTTTCGCGATCCTCGTCATAAAAAATCAAAACGATCGTGCCTCTCGGATTCCGTTGGTTGGGGTACATCAGCGCGATGTTTTCTCCCCGAATTTCGGCTGTGATCTTCAAATGGGTGACGTTCTTACCGTCAACGGCAAACCCTTGGATCAATTGTGCCGCCTGAAGGTTCGAGGAGTCGGCATCGATTTTTTTTCCGGTACCGGAATTCGGAGTTGCGGAAAAACCCCCGCCCTCGAAAACGTTCCGGTTGTCCGAAACGGCGGCCTTCGAATCCGGTTTGATCTCGAACCGGATGTATTTTTTTCCGCTCGGAGCATCGCTCTCTTCGCGAATCGTCGCGTTTCTCGAATAGTGCCAACCGAGAGGCAGCCCGGTTTCGGAGGTTTCTTCAAAATCCCCGCCGATAATCTCCGGGTTTTCCGGATCCGGTCGAACGGCCCGCTGCTCTTCCGCTTCCCCGGTCATCGGCACGAACAGCGCCGGAGAGAGCCTTTCCTCTTCCAATTTGCCGTCCGTCTTCTTAAAAAGATAGAACGTCTGTTGGTAACGCTCGCCGACCGGAACGATCATCCGCCCCCCTTCCTTGAGCTGGTCGATCAGCGGTTGCGGGACCGATTCGGGGGAGCAGGTTACGATGATCTTATCGAACGGAGCCGCCTCGGGCCAACCTTGGTACCCGTCGCCGATCCAGGTATGCACGTTCTTGAAGCCGAGTTTCTTCAGCGTTTTGGATGCGCGTTTGCCGAGCGGTTCGACGATCTCGATCGAGTAGACGTCTTGGACCAAAAGGCTCAGGACGGCCGCCTGGTAGCCGCTGCCGGTCCCGATTTCCAGAACCGTGTCCGTCGCCTGGGGATCGAGCATTTCGGTCATATAGGCGACGATGTAAGGCGGGGAAATCGTCTGGGCATTGCCGATCGGCAGGGCGATGTCCTCATACGACATCGACCGGTGTACGGGCGGGACGAATTTCTCGCGGGGAATCCGCATCATCGCGGAAAGGACCCGTTCGTTTTTGAGAGTCCCTTGCGGTCGAAGAACGTCCTCGACCATGGTTTTGGCAGCGGGGAGGATCGGCCAGCGTTCTTTCCGGCCTCGCTTCGGCCCATCCAACAACGGGTCGTAAGGACGGACAGCCGCTTCGTTTTCCTGCGAATCCCGCGTCGCGGTCTGTCCTTGAAGCACCGCGACGAAACAAAGAAAGAAACCGAACCCCAAAAAAATCCAAGTCAGCTTTTTCATTTTTCTTATCATTTCGAGTCCTCTCTCGTCATTTCGAGCGAAGCGAGAAATCTCGGTTGTGTACTCAATTTTAACCGTGCTGAAATATACTTTGCGAAGTCAAAAAATTCGACTTTTTTCCTTTTCCATTTTTTCGAGTCGGAATCGGTAAGCGTTTGGCATACAATAAATTAGCAGCCCAACGAGGCTGCGGACTAAATGAGGCCGAAGGCTTGCCGCAATACCGCGTACGGTATAGAAAACACAGCCGAGATTTCTCCTTGCGCTGCGCTTCTGTCGAAATGACGAATACATGCAAACGACACAAACCAGTTGCTCCGAATCAAATTTTTCACACCCGTGATTATACTCTCCGGGAACGGTTCGAATCAATTTTCAAAAAATTTTTTTTCAAACGATTGACTTGAGTTTGTTTTTTTGATACGCTACCTTCCCAGATGGAACGCACAGCGAAAGCTGGCCAAGGACGGCCATTTTTTCGCTGTATGACGGATCTTCTTTTTTCGACACGACGAACTTTGTTTCTTTCCCGGTCTTCGGAAAATTCTTAATTCGAACAGCAGCCGGAAGCGTCAGCGCCCGGTTTTGAAGCGGAAACACGGAGCGAACCCGGCGCTCACGCTTCGGGCTGCTGTTTACGTGTTTGTTATGACAAGAGGTGTTCCTACTCGCGGAATCAACAGATGTCGAATCGTTGCCGTTTTCTTTTTCCGATCGTGCTCGTGTTGTTCGGCAAGATTGCTTTTTCACAGGAACAAACGCCCGCGACTCCGCCTTATTCGCTGTTCGCCCTTTGTATGGATACGGCGGACGAAAAAAAACGAACGATCCCCGAGCAGGCCGAAATGCTTTCCGAACTCGGATTCGACGGGCTCGGACATCTTTGGCTCGACCGGCTCGAAGAGCGGATCGCCTCCTGCAAGGAAAAGAAGCTCGTGCTGCAACAGGTCTATTTGAACGTCGATCTCGGAGCAACACCGACGTTCGATCCGCGGCTCGGCGAAAAACTGCCGCTCCTCAAAGGAATGGGCACGCAACTGGCCCTGTTGATCGGCGGCGGAGCCCCTTCGGACGCCGCGTTCGACGAGAAGGCGGTCGCGGTCCTCGGCGAGATTCTCACCCTTTGCGAACCGAACGACGTGCAGGTCGTTTTGTACCCGCATCGCGGCAGTTGGCTGGAAAAAACGTCCGACGCCCTCCGCATCGCCCGCCGCTTTCCGCGCGGCCGCGTCGGCGTGATGTTCAACCTCTGTCATTTTCTCGCGGTCGACGACGAAAAAAACATCCCCGCCATTTTGAAAGAAGCGTATCCCGATCTGAAGGCGATCACCATCAACGGGAGCGACACGCACCAGCGGATCGCCGCGAAAACCGGCAACTGGCTCCAGCCGCTCGATTCCGGCGATTGCGATCTCGCCCCGCTGTTCGCGACACTCGTCGAATTGGACTACCGGGGGCCGATCGGACTCCAGTGTTATGGTATTCCGGGCGACACGCGAGAGCATCTCCGCCGCTCCGTCGGGAAATGGAAAGAATATGTCGGACAAAAGGTCCGCTAAAAAAAGAGCCGCATGTGTAGTACACAGTCGTTGAATTGAGCTTCGTGTAAAATTCAAAACCTGTCATTTCGAGCCCCACGCTTCGCTCTGGGCAGGCTCCGCGAGAAATCTCACCCTCGCCCCAAAGGCAGGAATTCCGGCCCTCGCGCGAGGGTGAGATTTCTCCTTGCGCGTTGCTCCAGTCGAAATGACGTCGCGTTTTTGGGCGAAGGCCATTTATAGGACGTTGTAGTAGTCGGTGCCCCGACGTAACTTGCGGCTCTTTTTTATCTTACCCCAACGTTTTGTCCGAAACGAGTTCGTGAATCAGCTGGTGCATCCCTTCCCGCGTCGGCGGGATTTCGGTGTGCCCTTCTTTTTTGAGAATGATCGATTGAATCCGAAACACCTTCGTCGGCGAGCCGGCAACGCCGCAACGACTCAGATCCGCTCCGATGTCGTCGAGGTTCCATTGCTCCAAAAGTTCCCCCTTCTGCTTCAACGCGGCGGCACGGACCGAGGTTTCGGCGGCGATTTTTTCTTCGTCCGCTTTGCCGGCGGCGCTCATCTCGGCGCGAACCTGCTGGGCGAGTTCGGATTCGACCTGTTTCTTTTTGTGCTTCATCAATTTTTTCGCCGCCCAAGGCCGGGGCGTATTCGCCGTTTCGATCACGGTCGCCAAAACCGGCAGTTTGACGCGGACGATTTCCCAGCCGTTGCCGATGTTGCGTTTGAGTGTCGCAGTCTTGTCCTTGATTTCGACGATTTCCTCCAAATAGGTGATCTGAGGAATTTCGAGCTTTTCCGCGCATTGAGGGCCGGTTTGAGCCGTGTCGCCGTCGATCGCCTGCCGACCGCAAAGGACGAAATCGTACTTGCCCACCGTTTTGACGGCTTGAGAAAGAATGTAGCTCGTCGCGAGGGTGTCGCTCGCCGCCGCCCGACGGTCGGTGATCAAAATCGCCCGGTCGGCGCCCCGGAACAGGCAATCGCGGAGCACTTCGGCCGCTTTCGGCGGGCCCATGCTGATCACCGTTACGGTCCCGCCGTATCGCTGCTTGATTTCGAGGGCCGCTTCAAGAGCGTGTCGGTCTTCCGGATTGAAGATCGCCGGCAGGGCGGCCCGATTGACGGTTCCGTCCTCTTTCATGGCATCGGTCGTAATGTTGGCGGTATCCGGAACCTGTTTCACTAAAACGATGGAATCGTAAGGCATAATTCAAATAGCGTTGGAAAAGGATGACGAACATGGGCGCAAAATCGCATGATCTTGGTAATTATTGTGCCTATTCCCGCCGTTTTGTCAAGGTTGCGGCGATTGAACGTGAGGATTGCAAAGCCGATGTGATTTGATCGTCTCGCAAAAGCAAGGCCGTCATTTCGACTGAAGCGCAGCGTAAGGAGAAATCTCACACTCGCGAGTGAGTCGGAACTCTGACTTTCTCGGCGAGGGTGAGATTTCTCGCTTTGCTCGAAATGACGTCTCGGCTGTGTCGGTTGGTTGAAAATCGAAAATTTTTGAACTTTGTAATTCTCATGCGATTGAATCACGTCCAGAGCTTGCGGTCGAGCGTTCGGTACGTGATCGCCTCGTACAAATGGGCCGGGGTGATCTGCTCGGTCGCCTCCAGATCGGCAATCGTCCGGGCGATTCGTAGAATTTTGTCGTGCGCCCGGGCCGAAAGGCCGAAATCGTCCATAGCCGTTTTCAAAATCTGGTGTCCCAGTTCGTCGATCGGACAATGGGCGATGATTTGACGATGCGACATCTCCGCATTGCACTTGGTTCTCGTTTTCCTGAACCGTTCGGCTTGAATACGCCGCGTCGCGAGAACCTGCTCGCGGATCGTCGCGCTGCTGGTTCCCGAAGCCTTGGAGGAAAGTTCGTGGTAATCGACCGGCGGGACCTCGATATGAATGTCGATCCGGTCCAACAACGGGCCGCTGATCCGAGACATGTACCGTTCGATCTGGAACGGGTTGCAGATGCACGTCCGTCGCGGGTCGTTCCGGTACCCGCAGGGACAAGGGTTGAGGGCGGCGATCAAAATAAAATTGGCTGGGAACGTGCTTGATTGCGTCGCCCGGGAAATTGTAACCCGGCCGTCTTCGAGAGGCTGGCGGAGCACTTCGAGCGTCCGGCGGTTGAACTCCGGCAATTCGTCGAGAAAGAGCACGCCGTTATGGGCGAGGGAAATCTCTCCCGGGGCCGGGGGGGAACCGCCGCCGACCAAACCGGCCTCGCTGATCGTGTGATGCGGCTCCCGGAACGGCCGGGTCGCGCAGAGCGGCGTGCCGTTGCTGATGTATCCGAGAACGCTGAACACGCGGGAGGTTTCGAGCGATTCGATGAGGGAGAGCTTCGGGAGAACGGTCCGGAACCGTTTCGCGAGCATCGTTTTGCCGGTTCCCGGCGGGCCGATCATCAGGACGTTGTGCCCGCCGGACGCGGCGACGCACATCGCCCGTTTCGCCGATTCCTGGCCGCGAACATCAGCGTAATCGACGTCGTATTCCGACAGCCGCTCGAACTGTTCCAAGCTAAGCGACGGGACCGGTTCGATGTCCAACTCCCCGGAAAGAAAGCCGACCGCTTCGGAAAGCGAGGAGACCGGGATCACTTCGAGCCCTTCGACGACGGCGGCTTCGGCGGCGTTTTCGGCCGGGAGCAGGATGCCGCGCAAGCCCCGCTCTTTGGCGGCGGCGAGGGCGATCGAGAGAGCACCTTTCGCCGCCCGGGTTGAACCGTCGAGCGCGAGTTCGCCGACGACGGCGTATTCCCGGACGATCTCGGTCGGCAGTTGGTCACTCCCGCACAGCATGCCGATCGAAATCGGCAGATCGAACGAGGCGGCGTTTTTCGGCAGATCGGCCGGGGCGAGGTTGATCACGACCCGGTGTGTCGGGTTGCGAAAACCGGAATTTTCAATCGCCCGCGAAACCCGGTGCGTGCTTTCCCGGACCGCGGCTTCCGGCAAGCCGACGAGAATGGTTTTGGGGAGCCCGACCCGGGCGACGTCGACCTCGACATCGACCGGCACGGCGTCGATCCCCAAAAGCGAAAAGGTTTTCAGTTTGACGAGCACGGGAAAGAAGGAAGAAGGAAGAAGGAAGTGGGAAGAAAGTGTCCGGTTGTGCGGCGGCGTTCGCGAAAAACCGTGCGACTATCATACCATCCGTCGTATTGCCGCGAAACGCCTCGCCCGCAGATTGTGTGGGGAAATAGCGTAGAGACAAGGTGCAGTGTGTAGGAAAATGGCCTGAACCTGAAACCCTACACTCCACACCTTTACACTCTACATTTTTAAGAAACCGACTGTCCTTGAAAGTGATCCTGTTGAAACTTGGCGGAAATCGCGGAAAAACGCGATTTTTTTGTTTTTTGCGTTGTTTGCCTCTTGAAAACGAAAATCAATCTCCCTATGATTAAAAGCGAGGGTTAGGGGTAACCTTCGTTTTTATTGGGCAACTTTTGTTGTGTTGCCCATCTCTTACGAAATCCAACAAAAATTAATCGGTGAAAAAATGAAAAAGATTATTGCCTTCGCTCTTGTCGCCGTTTGTCTTGGTTGTTTCTCGCTCGGTTGCACTCCGGCGGAACCCACGAAACCGGCAACCACCCCGGCCCCTCCGGCCGCCCCGCCTGCCGGCGGCACGACGGCTCCGGCCGAGACGCCTGCGGCGCCCGCCGCTCCGGCCGGCGCTCCTGCCGAGGCTCCGGCCAAATAAGCCGACACTTCGCGAATCGCCAGATTTCGCCATCTGTTTTTGCAAACTTTGCAAACAGGGGAACCGGGATAGACTACCGGTTCCTTTTCTTTTAAAATGGGGCGTCCTTCGGACCGTTTGACCCGGGGCGATTGCGGAGCATTACCGGTCTTACAAAAATTCCGAACAACACAATCAGAGCCGCGATCGTGAGGGAGTGGTTCGGCAGGGCAACCGCTTCCTTACGGTCGCGGCTCCGATTTGCTTTTTCGGCATGAGAGTTTGTCCGCAACCGGTTTTGAGCAATTGAAGCTCCAACCAACAAAACTCGCAACTCAATTGATGATCTCTCCCCCTTTTTGTCAGGAACATCCCGCCGTTCAAACGGAACGGCTCGTCGTCGCGGAAAACGTCCCGCTCGGGCAGGAGACCTTCCGCATCCGCCTGCTCGATTCGAAAATCGCCGCTTCCGTTCGCCCGGGGCAGTTCGTGATGCTCCGGCTGCCGGATCGGAGCGATCCGCTCCTGGGGCGGCCGCTCGCCGTCTTTCAAACCTCGCCCGAGGGAGCCGTCGATCTGGTGTACCTCGTCGTCGGCAAAATGACCTCGCGGCTCGCGGCGGTCCGGGCCGGGGACTCGCTCGAAATGTGGGGCCCGCTCGGCAATTTTTTTCGCTTTGAAGACGCGGATCGGCTGATCATGGTCGCCGGGGGGATCGGTCAAACGCCGATGCTGATGCTTTCCAAAGCCTTTCTCAAAGAACGGGGCGTCGGGACGGCGGCTCTTTTGTACGGGGCGAGAAACAAGGCGCGATTCAGTTGCCTCGAAGATTTCGAGCGGGCCGGCGTCAACCTTTATCTGGCGAGCGACGACGGTTCGGCCGGGCACCAGGGGCCGGTTACCGATCTGATTCCGGAGATCGCCCGGACGTTTCGAAAGGAGAACGGTACTTCGCGAATCAAGATCGTCGCCTGCGGCCCGCAGCCGATGCTCCGGAGCGTTTTCGCGGCGGCCCGAAAGCTCGAACTTCCTTGCGAGGTCTCATTGGAATCGCCCATGGCCTGCGGCCTGGGAATCTGCTTCAGCTGTGTCGTGCCGTATCGGGAAACCGAGACGGCGGATTCATGGGAATACGTCCGCACTTGCGTCAACGGCCCGATCTTCGACGCCTACCGCCTCAAATGGGATTGAGCGGAAAGAGTGTCAAAGATACCCGCCTAATAATCGGTCCTTGGCTCGGTTAATCTTTCAAAAAACCCAACTCGCAGACCAGTGGACGGAGTTGTTCGGTCAAGGCGGCGTAGGCTTGCTCAAACGGTTTGAAATCGATCGACGGAAGAACGCCGGACTCGTTGCGCAGCTTCAACGCGGTCCGGATTTGATACCAGCCGACATCGAGACGGTTCAACATCAGCTTGTCGCGGATTCCCCGGTTGTCGGTGTGTTTGAAATAAGCCTGCCAAAGGACCCGGCCCGCATCCAGAACGGCCTGCGATTCGGCGGAAAACGTCTTGGCGGACAGGTATTGAACCATGAAATCCGACTCGAATCGGCCGGGGGCGTTGACTTCCGTTTCCGTGAAGGGAATGAAATGGTTCACAAGGCTCCAGCTCTTTCCGTTCCATTCCAACCCGTCCGCCGACGCCGACAAATTGCTCCCGTTGAACAGCATCCAGATCAGGCAGTCGTTTTTGAACTTGTCGGTCAATTTCCCGCTCGGTTGCAAAAACTGGTCGCGGTCGTTCATCCAAGTCGGCTTGACAATTCGCCGAACCGTAAAAACAATCGCCGCCCGCCTGAGGTTTTCGGCGGTCAGATAAAAACCGTGTCCCTTGAAATAGGTCGAAGAAAAAATCACGGTCGAACGCGGCGCATTTTGCAGGTCGTTGCTATCGCAAAAAAAGTAACCAATCGCATCGTTTGACCATTTGTCCAACGTTGCGGTATTCTTAGCCGTTGTCACCGAAACCGCGTTTTTTAGCGGCACCGTTTGCTCGTTATTCGCTCTTGGACGCGGAATCCAACTGTTGAGAAATTGGTTCTTCGGCAAGTTATAAAACTTCTTTTCGCCGATAGGAACGGCGTTTTTGTCGATCACTTCGACCGAGATTTCGTCGATCGGCGTTTTGACTCTGGCTTTTTGCGCGGTCTGCCAGATCAGGAAACCGATAGGAAAGTTTCCTTTGAGACCGTCGAAGGCCTTGCTATGGACAACGAACCCGTTTAGGAATTTCGCGTTCCAAACTTGACGAAATTCTTCAAAGTTCGGAGCGTTGACGTATTTCATTTTACCGAAAGCCGCGACTACGGCATTGGGGATTTCTCGCGCAATACGGGCGAGAAATTGCGTCAGCAATTCATTGCTCGCTTTACCGTAATCGTTCATCGCAGTGCAAGCCCATTGAGTTTTCGCGACGTTTTTTTTCGTCCCGGATGCGATTCCTTTTCCCGCTTCAGCGTACGGCGGGTTCATTAGGACGAGGATTTTCTTTTTCTCCTTGATTGCATCGCGCAGCTTTTTTGGAATTTTTTCGGTCAGTGAATAGTCGATCTTGCCATTTTCGGAAATATCGTCGTTAAGGTAATCGTACTGGAACCGTTCGGCCTGGACGCAGGTTTTCGCGGCCTTCATCACATCGACATCCGCCTGGTCGAGCGTGCTCATAAAAACATTCCGGGGATAGGACTGTTTCGTTTCAAGATTTCCGACACCACAACACATGTCCCAGATGATGTATTTCCGCTGCCAGTCGTATCCCAACGTTTGCGTCAACAGGTCGTAGGCTTTTTCGACGATGTGTAGCGGCGTGTAGTACGCCCCCTTAAAAGAACGTTCGTCGAGCGGAATCAAGGAATCGCGGCGTTCCAAAAGATAGTTCCGGTACTCCTCTTTCGGGGGACGATGATAAATCGCCCAAAATTGCCGATATCCTTCATGACTTTTCAAATCGTAGAGCTTGCCGTTCAGAGAAAAGACGGGTTGATTACCCTTGTGGAGCAATTCGGCGGGCAGATTTTCATGGGTCGAAACGTTCCCGTCGGTCATCACATCGGCGAAAAACAGGACGGCGTAGTCTTCCTCCGCCGCGCCGTTGATTTCCCGACCGATCATTGCAACCCATTTGTCGAACACCATCTTAAGATTGTCCGGGGTGATTTGCGTTCGAAGGATTCGTCCACTCTTGATCGCGATTTTGACCGTTTCGATAAATTCTTCTTCGTGCTTATCGATGCGAAACGAAATCAGGTGAGTCCCGATGTATTGCGAAACCTCCTTGAGTGCCTCTTGGGAAAACGAGCTGGCCGACTTGCCCCAGACGATCCCCTTTTTTTCAATCAGGGGAATCGCGTTTCGCGTTTCCATCAGTGCCGCTTTGACCGTATCGACGACTCCCAAAAACGGCGGGATCGGATCCCCCTGCTTCCGGGCCTGACGGACGTAAAAAAGCAACTGAGTGAACATCTCGTAGGTCGATGTTCTCCAACCGTCCTTAGCCTCAAACCAGATTTCGTCGGTTTGGATGTCGATCAGATTTTTTTGAACGCTTTTCAATCCCAGGGCTTTGATATAGGCGTCTTTGACGTCCTCTTCGCTGGTACATTTTTGAAGTTTTTGGAATAAGCTCATGGAACAAAAAGATGATGTAGTAATCCGGGCGTAGGGTCGAAGGTCGGAAATCGTTCACGAATTATACTCGAAATTTCCTGTTGAAAAGGAAGAGGGACGGTTTTCTTGAGATAGGCACAAACTCGACAACCGTTTGCAGGGGCCGCTATTTCTTCCCGCGGAACGACGAGCGGAGATGCTCGTCCCAGTCCCGGTCGTCTCCGGGAATTACCTTGCCGGGGTTTAACAGGTTTTTCGGGTCGAACAGCTCCTTGATCTGCCGGAACAACGGCATGAGATTCTCGTGCTGTAACGGGAGAAACCGGGTGCTCGCGAGGCCGCAAACCCCGCTGCAACCGATCGTTCCGCCTTGCCGGACGACCGCCTCGAACACCTCTTCCGCCAAACGCGCGAGAAACGCTCCCCCCGTGCCGTGCGCAACTCCGAGGATCGGTTGGACCCGCAGGTTGCCGTGTCCCAAATGTCCCGAGTAGGACGCCGTCATTTCGTTGCGTTTGAAAAGATTTTGAATCCGGATCAGGAATGCCGGAAGCGTTTCCGTCGGCACGGCGATCTCGTCGAAGAGCGAAATGGTTTTGACCGAAACGGGCATTCTCGCCAAGGCGAGTTCCCCTTTGCGGAAAAGCTCTCGAAAAATCGCCAGTTCCCCGGGATTCGAGGCGATTTGCGACCGGAAACAAAGATGCTCGCGAAAATGAATGTCCTCGACCATTTCCTGGAGCCGGTCTTCGACATCCTGTCGCGCTTCGCCGTCAACTTCGACAAACAAAACGGCTTCGCTTTCCTGCGTCAAAAGCGGCTGAAAACGCTTGTCCCATTCCCGAACCATGTTGATTTTTCGCCGATCCAGCAAATCGCAACGGCCGGGATCGTGTTGCAGGAGGCTGGGAATCGTCCTCGTCGCTTTTTCCAGGGAATCGAAAAGAAACAACACGCCCCCTTCGGCCGACGGCAGCGGAACCGTTCGCAGCCGGGCCTCGGTGATCAGGGCCAACGTCCCTTCGCTGCCCACGATCAACCGTGCCAAATTGACACCGTTCGAGCCGGGAGATGCGAGAGAAGAAGCGTGCAACGGCGAAGAGGAAGCGGCCGGGTTCGATTCTCCCGTTTCGTTGGCGGGCGGGGTTTTCCCGGCCTTGCCCAGCACGCCTTCGAGCCGATAGCCGGTACGATCCGGGCTGTGGAGCGGCCGTTCCCGTTCGATTTCCGACAGTCGGGGTTCTAGTATGTTCCGTACATCCCGGGCGAGCCGGGCCTGCGGTTCGGAAACCGCCGGACCGTTTTGCGGTTTGTTTTCCAGTTCGAGAACCTCGCCGTCCGACAGTACGACTTGCAGGCCGAGGAGGTGATCGCGGGGCGAGCCGTGTCGGAGCCAATGCGGTCCGGCTCCGTCGGAGGCGAGGACGCTGCCGATCGTCGTCGTCGGAGCGAAGCCGGGATCGGGGGCGAAAAACCGTCGTTGCGATTCCCGAAGTGTTTCGTTGAGACGAAAAAGTACGGCTCCCGATTGGACGAGGATTGATTCCTCGTCGATCCGGAGAATTCGTTTCATATACCGCGTCGTATCGAGAACCAGACCCGGCCCCAGCGCCCCACCGGCCTTGCCGCTGCCTGCCCCACGGGGATGCAACGGGATTTTTTTTTCCTCGGCGTATTTGAAACAGGTGACGATATCTTCCGTCGAACGCGGCCAGACGACCCCATGCGGAGGACTTTCGAACGGCCCGGCATCGGTCGCGTAAAGTCGCGAGGTCAGATCATCGCAACGGACGTCACCTTCGATCAAACCGCGAAGGTCGTCCTGCATCCGGGCTTGTGAAGGAGATAATCGCGGCATAGGCGTTGCTCCGGCGGTCACCCGGCCGGATCGAGATCGACGTCGTGACCGTATCGTGTCTCATTGAAGAAACGTCGCCAAAGCAAAGTCTTCCGGGAGCACTTTGCCCTGTCGTTCGAGAACCATTCGATAATCCTGTGCGATTTCGCGGAGAATTCCGAAATACATCGACTCCCTTTGCAGGTAGATCATCGGATAGCGATCCAGGACAGCTTTCCACTTTTCGATCGCCTTCTCGAACGCGGATTGAACTTCCGGGTAGTTTTCGCTCTCCGTGAGGGCAACGGCTTCGTTGGCCGCTCCCACCGCCTCTTGTTGCAAGGGGTCGTGTTTGAGCATCAAATCGATGTAAACCCTACCGTCGAAATTGGGCGGAAGCGGCTGTTGGAGTTTCCGACAGCAATTGGCGATATAGGCCATGGTTCGAAGCGTCCAATCACGAACTTCCGGCAAGGGAGCGAGTTTCATGCATTCCGGATCCGAGTTCAGTGAGCACAGTCTCGACATGAGAACCGTGGCGCAGGCCAACGTTTTGACGTAATCCCCTTCGTCATAAAGTTTCGCGATGTAGGCGAGCGGGAGTTCCTGGTTCTCAAATCGGAAACGAGTCCAAAGGTGACGCCTCAGAGCATCTTGAAGAGGAAAACTTTCAGGGAAGATTTTTTCCTCGGCATCGAGGATAATCACATAACGATTCAGGAGGTCGAGAATGTCGCGTGAAAACAATTCATCGTCCAAGATATCGTCAAAACCGGGCTTCTTCGCGACATCTTCCCAATATTGCATCGCCTTGATCCATAACGTATTGGCCTCTTTTTGATCGCCGTTGCGATAGGCCTTCCTCGCCTCGAAAAGATACCGTCGGGCTTGAATGGTTTCCTCTTGTTGTTCGAGAGCCAACTCCTTTTCACGATGCGGATAGTTCAACAGATCGCGAATCACTCGTGAAATCCCCATCGCATGAACATTATCGGCGATCTCCTCTCGCAATTTCAAAACCGTCGGTCGGATGTTCTTGTCTTCCGTCATGTCCGAGAGATGTTGTGGGCTGACATAAATCTGCCCCAGAGCCTCCTTTTTCAACTGATTGACCATTTCGGTCGTTTTGACGAAGGCCATCTGCTGTTGTTCATCCATAAAGAGCGCGGGCACTTCCAAAAGCGACTCCGAGCCTTTGAATGCCTTGTGAATCGTTTGGGTTTGAAGTTTCTTAAATTTCTCTTGCCAGTTCGGGCGGGTTTGATCGAGGTGTTGCCGGATAAGAGTCGCCTGCTTGTCGTCCTTCTCTTTCAAGAGCCATTCGAGGAGCGAAGCCTGCAACTCTTCGCCGTTGGATCGCTCCAGGAGCCTGTCCCAATTTTCCAAGGTCAATCGGTTATAAAGTTCCGGGGCGAGGTTGTCCAGTTCTTTGACCAACTCGTCGATTCTCGCGGCACATTCATCGTACTTGAGAAAAGAGGTTTCCCAATAAGTGCCGTCCGGTTTTTTGATCGTCGTCGTGAAAACCATCCGGCCGAATTCCTTCCAGGCCTGCTCGGCATTGGCCCACAACGCCTTGACCTCGGCCCCCGATCCGTCGGCTCCGAAATTTCCGTCCAGTTCCTGCCATTCCGCGTAATGAATCAGGTTCAAACGGGAATGGGAAAAAAACAGTTCCTGGGATTGCTTTCCCAGGTTGGCGCCTTTCTGAACCAGAGCTTCGGATTGAAGGTACCAATTCCGACCGAACAACCAATTGTCCCGATCGGCGATCGAAGGAGTGTGGTACCTTTGATGAAATTCGTCGTCCTCGCGGAAAAGGCGGCGGTACTGCTCCTTTTCATCGGCAACACCGATCTTCTGGGAAATCGTCCAACCAGCTTTGTGAAAAAGAACCGGGGATTTTCGGTTGCATCGGGTTCCGTCCACGATAAAATCGAACCCGCGAATCACCCAGCGATAACGCTCGCGATAATCGTCGAACTGCGAAGAAGCGTTGTACGCCAGTTTCCAGCCGATAAATTCCCAGATCGAGGTAAAGTGCGGCTCCAAGCGAATGACCTGTTTGCCGGTCGCGATCGCGTTATCCCAATCGCGGCGTTTTTCAAACTCCTGCGACTGATGCCAAAGAATCGCGATCGCGACACCGCGCATCCCGAACGTCGCCAATTTTATGGCGCTGCCGGCCGGATCGATATCCCCCAATTGAACGTCCGCGAGCTCTTCCTTGGCGAGAATTTGCGAAAGGATGCCGCCTTGGCGTACATCGACCCCTTCCGAGGTCACCTGAATGGCCGAAGGCCGTCCCAGGAAAAAAAGCGGCAAGAGGAGGACCAAAATGAGTATCCCGTAAACGATTTTTCGTAAGCGCGATTTTTGCTGGGTCATGTCCGGAATATCAAGGAAAAATGAGGAGCAAGGGTTCAAAAACGTCTCTTCTTCAAGTCCGCCTCGAAATAAAGTCGAGGCGAAGATGATTATTTCGCCACTTCCCGGCTACTTAAAATCAAATAGCCGATGATATAAAGCGGAAAGAGATAGCCCAGCGTCGTCAAGCCGTTCTGAAGAAGCCAGTTCGTCGGGATATCGAAACCGCTTGAGAGTGCATTGTAGTAAATGGTAATGTCGGAAAGCGGAGGAATCACCTGCCCGAAAAGAGCGAGAAATCCTC
>JAVBSX010000354.1:0-8040 GCA_031556455.1 Thermoguttaceae bacterium | reverse complement strand
TTCTTGAATATCAACGACTTACAAATAATAAATCAGTGATTTTACCTAAACTGCCAAACAGCTTCCGCAAAAACCACCCTCGAACACTCGCATTTCTGCAACCGTTCCTCAGGAAGTTTGCCATTTAACGGGCAATTAACGTGCAACTTTTTTTGGCCTTTTGGGGGGGCTGATTTAAGCAAAACAGAAATGACAAACAGGTTGTATGTTCGTCGCAGTTACGCCGACGAAGATCACGATTTTGAGTTTCACCGACCCGGATCGGTCGATCAACATGGACCGGAAGATCGTGGCCCGGTGTTATCGCTGCCCGCCCCGCCGCTATCGAATTTCTTAGCTCGTTCCCGAGTTCCCTATCGCCGCAGGGTGTTTGTCCCGATCAAGCCGAGCAGGATCATGGCCGCACCGACCCAATGGTAAACGTGGACCGCCTCGCCGAGCCAAAAGTAGCCGACGCCAATCGACACCACGGTCGAGAGGTTGAGGAAGATCGTGAGCCCCGCCGAGGTGAGACGGTTCAAGGCGAGGCTGGCGAACACCGTCGTCAAGAGCGAGGAAAATAGAGCGAGGTAGAGAACCGCCGTCGTAAACGCCGCGTCGGAAAACGGGGCGAGCATCGTCGGCCAGGTTCCGTGAATGGCATGTTGCACCAGCGAGGCGAACGTGAAGGCGACCGCCCCGACGATCATCAAATAGTAGGTGATCTCGAAGGTCGTGAACCGGCGGACCAGCACGCGGTTCAGCACGGCGTAACCGGCTCCGGACAAAGCCGAGAGCAGAATCAGCACGATCCCCGCGATGTTGTCCGGGTCGAGCGAAGCCCCTTTTCGGTACGCGATGTAGACGACCCCGGCGACCGAAAGGAGGATCGAGAGGCATTGGAGCAGGTTGTATCGTTCCCGGATGAACGCCGCCGCGATGATCGCCGTGAAAATCGGGCTCATCGCCGTCAAAATGCCCGCCTCGCCGGAGGTGGCATGGAGCAGGCCGAAACCTTGAAACAGGAAGAAGCCGAGCGGGTAACAGAGGCCCATCGGGAGGAGCCGGAGCGAGTTTTTCAGGTCGAATCGCGGCCGGATACCCCGGAGCCGGGCGTAGCCTATGCAGACGGCGAGTGCGATCAGGAAGCGAAACGCCAAGGTGTCGACCGGGCCGGCCCGCGTGACGGCGACCTTGACGAAGCTGAACGAGAGTCCGATGATGAGGGCGTTCGCAACCGCCAAAGCGTAGGCGGCGGCCAGCGGGAAGGGGCGGTCGGCATCGGGGGTCATCGTGTTCTCCAAGGGATGAACCGGGATTTTACCCGACTTCCGGCGAACCGTCGAGGTGTCGGTTGCGACGACGAAACGGGAAATGGCCAAGAGCGTCGCGACAGCCTTGGTTACCTTTCCATCGCCTTCGTTTTGAGTTCCTTCGGCATTTTTTCGATGGAGTAGCGCAACGCGGTTCGCGGCATCGTCATTTTGTGCGTCATCACGAACTCGAAGACGGCGGCCCTGTCCGACTCGCTCGCCGCCTTGAGCATCCAGCCATCGGCAGAGGTGTCAACATGCGATTTAACGCATAGGTATTTTCGATTCAGTAATTTTCGTTTTATGTAAACCATGTGCTTTTAAGAACATTTTCAATTCGCTAATACTTTGATTACATTTTAGGACCGACAATAATTTCAGGTATTACACCCTGCCCCCAAATTTCACCCAAGTGTAATTTGTGATAACTTCGAATTTCGTCTCGAACCAAACAAAAATTCTTTTTTTCAATTTCTAGCGTTCTGATAAAGTCATTAAAGTGTTTGGTAATATTTGTCATTAATTCTTGGCTTAAATCGTTTTTTAACGAATTGATCACATGCTTTGTTTCCTTGATTGAGTATGGCGCAAAAAACAACCTGTATTCAGACTCATCAAAAAAACTCTCATGCTTTGCAAAATTTTTTGCTTGATCATACACGATCCACAAAGTGACATAGCCCATGCTGTCCGTTCGCTGCCAAAGCTGTTTGGCTTCTTCGTCATTTTGGTACATGTCATAATAGTGTTTAAGCATCTTTTCGATGGTTTCAAGACAAGATGTTTCGCCATAAACAACATTGCCTCTGCTTAGCAAATTATTTCCAAACATCGATAATACCATTCGCTCTACATAAACATCGAGAGCGTTTACATTAAACGCGATGCAGACTCCGGTGCCCTTTTCTGCATAGCTGTTCCAATGCAATAAATTGTCTTTTTTCCCGACTAAACTTAAGGCATACGCATCTGTTATCGCTTTGCGCAACTTCGTGATTTCACTACTAAATCTCTCCCCGCCAGATAATAATTGCCCAATGAAATCACAAAAACCAACATCGCCTTTCTTGTTGACCTCTTGAATTTTTTTTACTTTTTTGCAATAGTCACTAAAAGTTAATTGCAATTCTTTCTTATCGTTTGAGGATTTCAGATTTGTCAGCCAAAATGTTCTGTTTTTAACTATTTCGAAAAGGGCGTATATCGATGTATAGTGATAACATATCCTCGCAGGCACGCCTTCTACTTTTTCAAAATAGCTTAATTCGTTGTAATGCATTCGATCCTCTTTCTTCTAAATACACGATCCAACGAAGCTCGTGCCGCCGATGATCAGGATGTTTTTGGAACGTTGTTTGTTCATTTTGAAAACACGGCGATCCTTCCGACCTCTTGAAAACCGAGACGACGGTAAATATTCCCCGCCGCCGGATTTTCGTAGGCGAGGCAGGCAATAACCGTTCCGTGGTCGTCTTCTATCAGCTTGCGGATTGCGCTATTCATTTTCGATTTCACTTTGATCGTTCGAATTACGGATGCACCGGGCAGCCGCAATACCAGGACTTCCGTCTTCCGCAGTGGCATTGCAAAGCAACCTTCAATTCTTCGAACCACGTCTTGACGCCGTTTTCTCGGATGCTCCGAAGGTTTTCGAGAGCGCAGGCATGGTGCAACAAACCGTCGTTGCCGAAGGTTTTGAGCCGTTCGCAGGGGAATTCCGGACACTCTCCGCAGTGGTCGATGCCCTTGGTCGATGCACAGTCCTTGATGCCGCAGGGGCCGCAGAGATTCCGGCCCTTGCATCCTTCGCAATCGTAATCGGACAAGCGGGGTCGGCTCTCCCGGTATTTTGCCGGGAGAGGTTCCAGATGCCTGAGGTCCTGTTCGGCGACCGCCGCCCGACACGAACACTGTTCGCAATACAGACCACAATAGGCCAGTTGGTTCATCTCGAATTTCATGTTTTTTTCATTTTGGAACCGGTAGACCATGCTGCCGCAGGAACGAGAGCTTGTCCCAATAGCCTCGCTGGAACTTGATCTTGCCGTCGACGACCTGAAAAAAACCACAACCGCGAAGGCCGAGTGGGTCTTTCCATTCCAAAATCGCCCAATCGCCGTCTTCGAACAGGTTTTCTACGAAGCAGACCATTTTCGCGGCGGCGAATTCCCGCTCGAACATGTCACGGATATTTACCTTTCCTTCGACCGGCTCGTTGGCGACCTGGTGGTTGATTGCGTCCTCGTGATACAGCTCGGCCAAACCGGTTGCGTCGGCCTTATTGAACAGCTCGACCCAACGGGAGAGAAGCTGTTTGGGCGACATGATATTGGATTCCTTGTTCAATAACCCGAACAGCAGATTGTCATGAGCCTCGCCGTTTTTCATCCAATACCGTTTTTGATGTCCCTCAGCGATGAAGCCGCACTTTTCCATGACACGCCGGGAACCGATGTTTCCTGAAAAACAATCGCCGGAAATCCGCGACGCTTTCAAGACGTCGAAGGCATACTCGACAAGAAATCGACATGCCTTTTCGCCGTATCCTCGACGCCAGCAAGTGTCGTCGAGAGTGTAGCCGATCAGAAAATTGCCCGGACTGAACGCGATGGGAAGCAGGCCGCATTGGCCGAGGAACTCGCCGCCTTCTTTGCGGATCGTGAAAACGTGTTCGTTCGGCAACTCGTTTTTTTCAAGGGATTTGCCGATGGATTCGATCAATGGCTCGAAATAGTTTCGCGTGTCCTGTTCGGCATTCGGCCCGAAGGAAACATAGCGACAGACCGATTCCTTCGCCAGCATCGCAATAATTTCGGGAAGATCGGCGGCGGTAATGTAGGAAAACGTAAGGTCGTTACATCGAAACGTCGTTTGCATGGGATTGGAAAGCATGGCCTGGCCGCTTAATCGTTGAGCATTTGCTGAAACAGATCGACATATTGGCCGACGTGAAAACCGTCCAGCAGCGCATGGTGAACGTGAATGGAGACCGGCATAAACCGTTTTTTACCCTGTTCCCAAATTTTTCCGAACGAGATTTTCGGGTGGCTGTCGGGCCAATCGAAACTTCTCGCGTGAGAAAAAGCCGTAAATCGAACCCAGGGAATCGCCGAATAATGAATCGTATTTGGTGCCTCCGTCCCCTCGCTGAGCATCAACCCTTGTCCTTTCCGCACTCGCTCGATTTCGGCCTTGGCGAGCGATTGAAATTCGGCGAAGTCCTTCTTGTATTCCATGATTGCGAATCCGAAGGTGCCGTCCTCGCGACCAACCGTCGGAGCGGGACGGACGTGATCGTAAACCTCGACGGCATCACCCTGGATGCGGTATCGAAACGGCTCAATCTCGTTCGCCGCGACGATCGACTTGTGCAGATAGTAAAGAAAAAACGAGTCGCCGTTTTCCTTGGATTTGTCGTAGGCCGCCGTGCAATCGAGATCGACGCAAAGGCCGAAGAACGGCTCGCTGAATTTCCGGTAGAACTCGAAATGTTCCTTCCGGTTCCATTGTTCAAGGTTCAATAAATGCTTGTTCATTATTGTGCTGGTAATAAAAAGTGAACCGAGCGGTATTTTGTACGAAGCAAAGCGAAGTTCAAAATACCGCAGACCATGTCAAATTGTGGGAAAACAACGGGTCAAATTTTATCGCCTTGTCAATAAAATTCAAAAAGCGGGAGAATTTCGCGGAGGGAATCAACCTTTGCATAGTTTGCGTGCTCGACGGGCTCGGAGACTTTTTCGTGAATCCAAGTCACATGGTACGGAATATAAATGGCGTGGCCGTTTAGGGCAAGGACCGGCAGGATGTCCGATTTGAGCGAATTGCCGATCATGAGGAACTCCTCCGGCGTACAATCCAGGTGGTTGAGCAGCTTTCGATAGTCGTTTTCTTTTTTATCGCTTGCGATTTCAATGTGGTGAAAGTAAGATTCGAGCCCGGAACGCCGGAGCTTGCGTTCCTGTTCCAGGAGATCCCCTTTGGTAACGACGATCAGCCGGAAATGGTGTTGAAGCGTTTCGAGCACTTCGCGAACGCCGTCCAAAAGGACGACCGGCTTGGCCATCAGCTCCTTGCCGAGTTTGAAAATCTCGTTCAGACGTTGCGACGACGGAGATTCCCCGTCGAGTTTCATCGCCGTTTCGAGCATGCAAAGCAGAAATCCCTTGCTGCCGAACCCGTAAAGCGGCAGATTCTCGATTTCCGTTTGGTAAAGCCTTCGCCCGAACTCCTCGTGAGAGACGATGTCTTTGTAGAGCTCGCCGCAGGCTTTTTCCATCTCCTGGAAATAGGGCTCGTTGACCCAAAGCGTATCGTCGGCGTCAAAGGCGATGACTTTAATGTGATCGGAATATTTTTTAGAGGGCATCGTTTGGATCTGTAACAAAACAACCTTGACTATCGCACGTTTTTTAACCACGGAATACGCGGAATAACGGAATCGACGGAAATAAAAAATTCCGTGTTTTTCCGTCTTTCCGTGTGTTCCGTGTTAAAAAACAAGCAATAAAATGTTCGGCTTTTTGTACAATTGTAAATATTGTTCTGATACGGTTCCTTTGTTTCGTGTTCGGTGAGCGGCTCAGTTTCGTCTTCAGCAGACCGGCCTTTGGACAATATAACGCCTCATTTTGATTGTGCAACCGGAAGATTCGGGGCGGCGGGACTCGTCGGATACTCCTCGACAACCGGCGAGGCCAAGTACGACAACGATAGCGTACAGGCTCTTTTCGCTTGACTCTGGCTCCGACTCCGGCTTCTTTCCCGGAGGCCTGCTTCGCTCAAACAGCTGCAAAGTTAGTGAGCCTTGAGTGTATGCAACTGCTATCATAATTACACGGTGGGTAATTATAGCGGCAGTTGCATACATCAATATTCCAGTCCGCTTTACAATTTCATATCGACCGGTCCGTCTGTCAGAAGCGGGCGACGTTTCCGACTTCCAGTCGCTGCACGACGAACTTTGGCTTTATGACGCAGCGGTCTTTTTTCTGAAAACGTAAAGCCCGGCGAGCCCGATGGAACCGACGGCGAAGATGAACAACAATAACAGGACTTTACTGATCGGCTGTGCTTCGAATCCGATAAGCGGATAATCGTTGACCCAGTATTCGGAACGAATCATCAAGGGCACGTCTAAAATCGCGAGTACCAGCGAGTACAAAACGATTCCCCAATACCGGCGTCGCGGTATCCCGGCAAAGAAAATCACGAAAAGCACCAATCCGAATGCGGATCCCCATTGAAAAACGGTGATCCAAGGCGATTCGAACTTCAAATACGGACGGGAAACCAGGAGAACCATGTGTTGTATCCAAATCGAACCGAGTCCGATAAAGACCAGATCGCTCCAAAACGTAATCCGATTGCGAAATCCGCGAACCATGGGCGACTCACCGGTCAGGAGACTCAGCAGATTCGAAAGTCGCGGAGGATATTTTTGAAACGCCGCCTCATTTTCCGCAAACCGAAGCAGTCGGAAAAATAAGGCGTAATACACCACGGGCAGCAAAAGAAAAGCAACGCCGATCGTAAGGATTTCTATTGCCGCTTGCGGTGGGTAATGACGTGCGTTGACGATCGCGGGCAAAACGGCACCGAAAAAGAGTATGACAAGTGCAATTCCTGCCGAGAGCAGCGAAATCCAGAACGTTTTCTTAATGGAATGGAGCGATAAAGCGGAAGATTCCAACCCGGGGAGCGGTGTTCTCCCCGTGACTTGATCCTCTTCGACAATTTCTCTCCAGCGGCTATTGAACCGGAAGGAGGCGATACAACAGTAAACCGGTATCAGCAGCATGCCGACGAGATACCATGAATTGGACAGTGGGAATTGCTCCTTGCCGAGAACGTGTTTCGCGATCATTGCCGCGGAAAACTCGGCGACAATGCACAAAGTCAACCATGTGAAGAATGCGGCAAAATGGTAGGCGACCACTTTGAGCATGAATCGCCGGGAGCGGAGTGTCGGAGCGTTCCGAATCGCCGAATTCATTCCACAAAAAAAAGCGGACAAAAGAAGAAACGGCGAAAGAATTCCGGTCAAAAGCGACCAGAGATAGAGACCGAGAGACGGAACGACCGAGGTTTTGCCCGCCGTTATTGCAGAGCTTGCCGCCGAACTTGCGGCGACACACTGCGACTGAACCGCCAAAGCCGGAATCGCCGCCAGCACCGCGACGACGAAGTGTTCGCTCGGCCGAAGCCGCTCCAAGGCCGTCTCGACCTTGCGTTCGATCTCCTCTTTGAGAAACGAGCGGCCTCGGGCGATCCGCTGCCGGACATTGGCCTCCGAAATGTCCAGGGCCGAGGCGATATCGCCGACCGTTTGATTCTGCCGGTAATACATGACGAGCGGCTCGCGGTACATTTCGGGAATATGTTTGATCGTGTTCCAGAGGAGAGCCGCTTGCGCTTCGCGGTCGTTCTCCTCTTCCAAGGGCGGAGCCGCAAGCTGCTCAATCGATGTTTCGGGGGAAAACGATTGTCGATTTTTCGCTTTGCGAACCCATTTACGGGAAAGATTCCGCGCGATTCCGCAGAGCCAACCGGCCAGCTTTTCCGGTTCGCGGAGTGAATCGAGATTCTGCCAGGCGGCGATGAACGTTTCTTGGGCAAGGTCTTCGCTCTGCTGCAAGTTGCCGGTAATGCTGAACGTTGTCGCGGAAACAAGGTTTTGATACCGCCTTACAATTTCGCCGAACGCTTCCGGATTAAGATTGCTGATTTCGGTACTCATGTTTGCCTC